>CALFRN010000382.1 GCA_937919085.1 uncultured Reyranella sp. | reverse complement strand
TGCCGCTGTTCATCCTGATGGGCGAGATCCTGTTCCGGACCCGGCTGTCGCAGTCGCTGTTTCGCGGCCTGGCTCCCTGGGCCGCGCTGCTGCCCGGCCGGCTGCTGCACGTCAACGTGATCGGCTGCACGATCTTTGCCGCGATCTCGGGCTCGTCGGCGGCGACAACCCAGGTTGTCGGCCGCATATCGATCTCCGAACTCGTGAAGCGCGGCTATTCCAAGGATGTGGCTGTCGGCTCCCTGGCCGGCGCGGGTACGCTGGGGTTTCTGATCCCGCCATCGAACATCATGATCATCTATGGCGTATTGGGCGACGTCTCGATTGCCAAGCTGTTCACGGCGGGGTTCATCCCGGGGTTTCTCCTGGCCGCGAGCTTCATGGCCTGGATCATGGTCCATACCACGCTTCGTCCGGGGTTGGTGCCGGCGGGTGAGCGTCGCATCCGTGTGGCGTCGTTCGCCGAGTACGTGACGTCCTTGCGCGAACTGGGGCCGGCCGTATTCCTCATCCTTTGCGTCCTGGGCTCTATCTATGGCGGTATTGCCACGCCCTCGGAGGCGGCGGCGGTGGGCGTGCTGGGGGCCCTCGTCGTGTCCGGCCTGCAGCGGGAGCTGGGTTTGACGGCACTCCGCGCGATTGCCATCGGAGCGGTGCAGACCTGCGCGATGATCGCGATGATCGTGCTGGGGGCGTCGATCCTGGGCAGCGCGTCGGCGTTTCTCGGCATTCCGGCTGCCGTCGCCGAGTTCGTCGCCAGCCTTGGGCTTCAGCCGCTGCTGCTGGTCGCCGCGCTGATTGGCTTCTACCTGGTCCTCGGCTGCTTCCTCGACGGCTTCAGCATGATCGTCATGACCCTGCCCATCGTCCTGCCGATCGTGAAGGCGGCCGGCTTCGATCCGTTGTGGTTCGGCATCTTCCTGGTCCTGGTCGTCGAAATGTCGCAGATCACGCCGCCGGTCGGCTTCAATCTCTTCGTCATCCAGGGCCTGACCGAGGATGGGCTGGGCTACATCGCCCGGGTGACGATGCCGTATCTTCTGATCATGGTCGGGTTCACGATGCTTCTGGCCGCCTTTCCCGACATTGCCCTCTGGCTTCCGCGCTACCTCAGCGGCTAGTCTGCCGGCGATTGTCGAGGGAGAAGCAATGGAACCACGTCAGGTCAAAAGTGCGTCCGATGCCCGCAAGATCGTAAAGGAACGCGGCCTGACCCACGTCAAGGTCGGCGTCCATGACATCGACGGCATCCTGCGTGGCAAGTACATCCACATCGACAAGTTTCATTCGGCGCTGGAGGGTGGCTTCGGCTTCTGCGACGTGGTGCTGGGTTGGGACTCCAACGACCAGCTTTACGACAATGCCACCTATACCGGCTGGCACACCGGTTATCCCGACGCGAACGTCCGCATCCTGCCCGACACCTGCCGCGAAATCGCGACCGAGCCCGGCAACCTGATGTTCCTCTGCGAGTTCGTTGGTCGCGCCGAGGAGATTTGCCCGCGCGGCGTGTTGCGTCGCGTTCTGGCGCGCGCCGAAGGGATGGGGTTCGAGGTCAAGGTCGGGTTTGAGTATGAATTCTTCGTCTTTGCCGAGACCGCCTTTTCGATTCGCGAGAAGGGGTACAGGAATCTGAAGCCGATCTCGCCGGGCTTCTTCGGCTATTCGGTTCTGCGCAATTCGGTCCTGGCCGACTGGTACAAGGACCTTCTGGCCATGTGCGAGACCATGGACATGGGCATCGAGGGCCTGCACACGGAAACCGGCGCGGGCGTGCTGGAGGCCGCACTTCGGGTCGGCGATGCACTGCCGTCGGCGGACCGGGCCGCGCTGTTCAAGCTTTTCACCAAGGTGCTGGCACAGAAGCGCGACTGGCTCGCCACCTTCATGGCCAAATGGTCGAAGGACTGGCCGGGCTGCGGCGGCCACATGCACATGTCGCTGTGGAAGGATGGCAAGTCGGCCTTCCACGACGAGAAGGCGCCGCATCGCATGAGTTCCACGATGCGCCACTTCGTCGGTGGACAACGGGCGCTGATGCCGGAGACGCTGGCCATGGTGGCGCCAACGGTAAACTCCTATCGCCGGCTCATTCCGGGCTTCTGGGCGCCGACGGATTCGACCTGGGGCGTCGAGAACCGGACGACGGCGCTTCGCGTTATTCCGGGATCCGCCAAGTCGACCCGGGTCGAGTTCCGGGTCGCCGCCGCCGACGCCAATCCCTATCTGGCGCTTGCCGCCGCGGTCGGCGCCGGCCTGTGGGGTATCGAGAACGAGGTCGATCCTGGCGAGCCGATCAAGGGCAACTCCTACGACCGCAAGCATCCCGTGAAAATGCAGTTGCCTCGCACGCTGATGGAAGCCGCCGGACGGTTGAAAAACTCGAAGCCGGCGCACGGTCTCTTTGGCGATGCTTTCGTCGACCACTATTCGGCGACGCGTGAGTGGGAGGAGCGGGAGTTCCGCAAAGCCATCACGGATTGGGAGCTCGAACGCTATATGGAAATCATCTGATGGCCGCATCCTCTCCGCTCGTCGGCAACTGGAGTTTTCCGACCTCGATCCGGTTCGGTGCCGGCCGTATTCGCGAACTGCCGGACGCCTGCAAGGCCGTTGGACTGAAGCGGCCTCTGTTGGTGACCGACCCCGGCCTCGCCAGGCTGCCGATGATTGCCGACGCCATGCTGGCGCTGCGTAAGGCCGGGATCGATGTCGGGCTGTTCAGCGACGTGAAACCCAACCCTGTCGCCGCCAATGTCGAGGCAGGCGTGAGAGTGTTGCGAGCCGCCAAGAGTGACGGCGTGATCGCCTGGGGTGGCGGCAGCGGCATCGATACCGCCAAGGCGATTGCCTTCATGGCCGGGCAGATCCGGCCGATGTGGGACTTCGAGGATGTCGGCGACTGGTGGACGCGCGCCAATCCGGCCGGAATCTACCCGTCGATCGCCGTGCCGACGACGGCTGGCACCGGGTCGGAGACCGGTCGGGCCTCGGTGATCACCAACGAGGAAACGCACACCAAGAAGGTCATCTTCCACCCAAAGATGATGCCCCAGATCGTCATTGCCGATCCCGAACTGACGGTCGGGCTGCCGCCCAGGCTGACGGCCGGGACTGGCATGGACGCATTCATCCACTGCCTCGAAGCCTATTGCGCACCCGGCTATCATCCCTATGCCGAGGGCATCGCCGTCGAGGGCATGCGGCTGGTCAAGGAAAACCTGGAACGCGCGGTAAAGAACGGCCGCGACATCGAGGCCCGTGGCCACATGCTGGCGGCATCGCAGATGGGATCGACGGCGTTTCAGAAGGGGCTGGGGGCGATACATTCGCTGTCCCATCCCGTCGGTTCGACACTCGACACGCACCATGGTCTCACCAATGCCGTCGCCATGCCCTATGTGCTGATGTTCAACCGTCCAGCCATCGAGGACAAGATCGTGCGGCTGTCGCGATGGCTCGGCTTGCGCAATCCGACGTTTGACGGGTTCATGGAATGGACGCTGGATATCCGGCGCACGATCGGCATTCCGCACACGCTGGCCGAACTCGGGGTGAAGGAAAGCCATCTCGACACGTTCGCCGAGATGGCTGCAGTCGATCCGACGGCGGGCGGCAATCCAGTGAAGGCGGGCGTTCCCGAGATGCGAAGGATGTATGACGCGGCTGTGAGCGGCCGGCTCTGACATGGCGGCCGATTTCCCCACTCAGGCGCGGGTCGTCATCATCGGTGGCGGCATCATGGGCTGCTCGACGGCCTATCACCTGGCAAAGCTCGGCTGGAAGGATGTCGTGCTGCTGGAGCAGGGACGGTTGAGCGGCGGCACCACCTGGCATGCCGCCGGCCTCGTCGGCCAGCTGCGCAGCTATCAGAACCTGACGCGCCTGATCCGCTACAGTACCGATCTTTACGCCAGACTGGAGGCCGAGACCGGGCTCGCCACCGGCTGGAAGCAGTGTGGCTCTCTTTCGGTGGCGCGCACCGAGGAACGCATGGTGCTGCTGCGCCGCTCGGCGGCCATGGCCAACGCGCAAGGCGTCGACTGCGAACCGCTCTCGGCCAAGCAGGCCGGCGACAAGTATCCCATCATGCGGACCGACGATCTGGTGGGTGCGGTGTGGCTGCCGGGCGATGGCAAGGCCAATCCCGCCGACATCACCCAGGCTCTGGCCAGGGGCGCACGCAATGGCGGTGTTCGCATCTTCGAGAAGACTCGGGTCACCGCGGTCGACACCAAGGATGGCCGTGTCACCGGCGTGCAGACCACTGAAGGTCCGATCACCGCCGAGATCGTGGTTAACTGCGGCGGCCAGTGGGCGCGTCAGGTCGGCCGCATGGTTGGCGTCACCGTGCCGCTCTATTCCTGCGAGCACATGTATATCGTGACGGAGAAGATGGAGGGCGTGCCGCGCGACCTGCCGGTGATGCGCGATCCCGACGGCTACATCTACTTCAAGGAAGAGGTCGGCGGCCTGCTGATGGGTGGCTTCGAGCCCGACGCCAAACCGTGGAACAAGGACGTCATTCCCGACGATTTCGAGTTCGGCATGCTGCCGGACGATTGGGACCAGTTTCAGATCCTGATGGACAACGCCCTGATCCGTGTTCCGGCACTGGAGAAGACTGGCATCAAGACCTTCATGAACGGCCCGGAGAGCTTCACGCCGGACCTCAACTACATTCTGGGCGAGGCGCCAAATCTGCGCGGCTTCTTCGTCGGTGCCGGATTCAATTCGATGGGCATCGCCAGTTCGGGCGGCGCCGGCATGGCGCTGGCCGAATGGATCGCCGCCGGCGAGCCGACGATGGATCTGTGGCCGGTCGACATCCGCCGCTTCGCCGGCTTCCACGGCAACGATTCCTGGCTGCGTGCGCGCGTCGCGGAGACACTCGGTCTGCACTACAAGATGCCGTGGCCGCAACGCGAGCATGAGAGCGGCCGCCCGTTCCGCCGCTCGCCGCTCTACGACCGCCTCAAGGCGCGCGGCGCCTGGTTCGGCAACAAGATGGGGTGGGAGCGGCCGAACTGGTTCGCCGGTGCGGGCAAGACACCCGACATGCAGTACGGCTGGGGCCGGGGCGCCTGGTTCGATGCCGTTGCGGCCGAGCACCGCGCCACACGCGAGGCCGTCAGCGTCGTCGACGAGACCTCGTTCGGAAAGTTCATGATGCAGGGCCGCGACGCCGAGAAGGTGCTGCAACGGCTCTGCGCCAACGATGTCGCGGTACCTGTGGGGCGCACGGTCTATACCGCATTGTTGAACGATCGTGGCACCTTCGAGAGCGATGTCACCATCGCACGCCTGGCGCGCGACAAATTCATGATCGTGACCGGTTCGGCCCAGGTGACGCGCGATGCCGATTGGATCGGCCGTCATACGTCCGAAGATGCCCACGTGACCCTGACCGATGTGACGGCGGCCTGGACGGTGCTGTCGGTGATGGGCCCCCGAAGTCGCGCGCTGCTGCAGACGGTGAGTCGCGCCGATTTCTCCAACGAGGCATTTCCCTTCGCGAGCATCCGCGAGATTGGTACTGGCCATGCCACCGTACTTGCGTCTCGGCGCACCTATATGGGTGAACTCGGCTGGGAACTCTACGTACCGGTCGAGTTCGCGGTGACGGTGTTCGAAACGCTGCACAGGGCCGGCGTCGAATTCGGCTTGCGCGATGCCGGCTACTACGCGATCGACACGCTCCGCCTCGAGAAGGGTTATCGTGCCTGGGGCCGCGAACTCACACCCGACGACAATCCCTTCCAGGCCGGCCTCGGCTGGGCGGTAAAACTCGACAAGCCGGGCGGCTTCATCGGCCATAAGGCGTTGATCGAAGCCAAGGCCAAGCCGCTGTCGCGGCGGCTGGTGTCGGTCGTGCTGGCTGACGCCGAGCCGCTCCTGTGGGGCGGCGAGGCACTTCTGCGCGATGGCAAGCCGGTCGGCGATCTCACGTCGGCGGGCTACGGCCACACGATCGGGGCCTCGGTCGGGATGGGCTATGTGAAACGTGACGACGGGGGCACCGTCGATGGTGCCTGGCTCGACGCCGGCCACTTCGAGGTCGATCTTGCCGGCACGCGGCTCGCTGCCAAGGTTTCGTTGCGGGTGCCCTACGATCCCAGTGGGGCGCGGATCAGGGGTTGATCGGTTGTCTTGAGGCGGGTGTCGGCCAGTTCGCCGGCGGCTTCGAGGATCGGATAAGCCACCGACGTCAGGTGGCCGTTGATGCGCTTGAAATCGCGAATCACGTCCATGTGGATCGAGCTGGTCTCGATCGACTCCGCACGACCTTCACGCAGGCGGGCATAATGGCTGTCGGCGGCCCGCGCCTCGGCCTCACGCATGGCAGTCTTCTCGGCGACCAGGCGGCGGGCCAGGGCGATATCGCGGGTTGTGAAGACGTTCAGCGCCAATTGCAGGTTTTCCAGCACGCGGGCGTGGAAGGCCTTGAGTTCAGCGGTGCCCTCCGGCGAGAACGCATAGCGATTCCTGATTTTCTTGGCCGCGAGTTCCATCAGGTTCTTGTCGATGATGTCGCCGATATGCTCGAGGTTGGTCGTGAAGGTCAGGATCTCGACATAGCGCTTGCCGTCCTCGTCGCCGAGTTCGTTGTGCGAGGTTTGGATGAGGTAGAGCTTGATCGCCTCGTAAAGCCGGTCGACCGCGTCGTCGGCGGCCTCGATCGCCTTCACGGCCTTGGGGTCGTTGCGCTCGAAGACGTCCATCGTCTGGCGCAGCATGTCGGCGACACGGTCGCCGAGGTTCAGTGTCTCGCGCAGCGCGCAGCCCAGGGCCTCGGCAGGGGAGTCGAGCACGTTGGGGTCGAGATGGCGCGGCCGGCCGGGATCGTCGGCCACCGGCCTGTCGGGCAACAGGCGGCGGCAGGCCCAGGCGACCACGTCGATCAGGGGCAGGAACAAGACTGCCGTGGCGATGTTGAAGGCGGTGTGGAAGTTGACCGCGAGGCGTGTCGCCGAAGGATCGATCGAGGTCATGGCCTGCAGGGCCGGGCCCAGGAAGGGCAGGAGGACGAGGCCCATGATGGTGCGCGTGATCAGGTTGGCAAGCGGCACTCGGCGCGCCTTCACGTCCGCACTGGCCTGCGCCATGTAGGGCGCCAGCGCCCCGCCGATGTTGGCGCCGATCACCAGGGCCAGTGCGAGCCTGGGCTCGACGAGGCCGCTGGCGGTAAACGACATGATCAGCAGCACGATGGACAGGCTCGAATGCACGAACCAGGTGGCGAGTGTGGCCAGCACGACGGCGATCACATACTCGTCCTGCAGGCCCTGGAGCGCGGCCATGAAGGCCGGCGCGCTCCGCAGCGGCAGGGTGGCCAGTGCCAGCAGCTTCAGCGACAGCAGCATCAGGCCGAGCCCGATGGCGACGCGGCCGAGATGGCGGGCTTTCTCGGACTCGCTCGACAGAAAGGAGATCACGCCCGCGCCGATCAGCAGGGGTGACACCCAGCCGAGGTCGAACGAGAGCACCTGGGCCGCGATCGTGGTGCCGACGTCGGCGCCCAGCATGACGGCCAGCGCGATGCTGAGCGGGATCAGGCCACGGCCGGCGAAGGAAGAAAGCAGCAGCGCGGTGGCCGTGCTCGATTGCAGCAGGCCGGTGACGGCAAGGCCGCCGGCAAAGGCGGTGAAGCGGTTGCGCGAGCAGGCGGCGATGGCGCGGCGCAGGGCGGCACCGAAGGCACGCGTCAGCCCCGTGCGCACCATGCGCACGCCCCACAGCAAAAGGCAGACGCTGCCGAGGACGTTAAGGACTGTCTCTACGCCGTGCATGATCGTGGAATCCTACGCTTCACGGATCGATGATGAAAGTTTTTTGACGGTTTTGTTACGAAGCTAGTTGCGTCGCTTCGTCCATGAACGCCCGCACCAAGGCGACACGACGACGCTCCTGCAGGCAGAGGGCATATTCGGCAACCGCGAGATCGCCGTCGGCGATGGCGATGCGACGAAAGCGACGGTCCTCGCCGAGCTCGCTGGCGAAGACCGCGCCGACGCCGAAGCCCGCCGCGACCGCCTCGCGGACGCCCTCGCGGGTCTGCACCTCGACGATGGAGCTTGGCCGGACGTCGGCCGCCGCCATCGCCTGCTCCAGCACCTCGCGGGTGATCGAGCCGCGCTCGCGCAGCACCAGCTCCTGGCCATTGAGGGCTGCGAGGGGAGCACGGCCCTTCCTGGCGAGCGGATGCCGGGCCGGGGCGAACAGCACCACCCGGTCGGTGCGCAGCCGCACTGCATGCAGGCGCGGGTCCGACACGCTCTTGGCCATGACGGCGACATCGGCGTCGTGGCGCAGCAGGCGTTCGAGCACGACGGCGGAGTTGTCGATCGACAGCGCAAAGGTGAGCCCGCCGGCGCGCTTCCGGAGCGCCGCCATGATCGGCACGACATGATGGGCCGAGTCGGCTGCGATCCTGAGATGTCCGCGGGTCAGCGCCTGCTCGCCGGCCAGCAGGGCGCGGGCTTCCTCGTTCAGGGCAAACAGACGGGTGGTGACGCCATGGAGCTGCCGGCCGGTTTCGGTCGGTGTGACACTGCGACCACGGCGGTCGAACAGGTGCACGCCATAAGCCTTCTCCAGCGCAGTCACCTGGCCCGACAGGTTGGGCTGGCTGAGGCCCGAGGCGCGGGCGGCAGCGGAGAAGGAGCCGGCTTCGGCCACGAGATGGAAAGCGCGGAGCTGGGTTGGCGTCATATATGTGAAACCTATAGGTAGCATATGGAATATATACTGGACGGATAGACGACGCGAGCCGATCATCGCCACCATGACGACCAGAAAGCCTGCCGTTTCCGAAACCGGCGATCCGCTGCTGCTGACGCCCGGCCCGCTGACCACTTCGGCCAGCGTCAAGCAGGCCATGGTCCACGACTGGGGTTCCAGGGACGCGGGCTTCATCGCCATCAACAAGATGGTGCTGGAGAAGATCGTCGAACTGGCCGGCGGGCAGGGCTCCCATGTCACGGTGCCGGTGCAGGGCTCGGGGACCTTCGCCGTCGAGGCGATGATCACCTCCTTCGTGCCGAGAACCGGCAAGCTGCTGGTCCTGATCAACGGCGCCTACGGCCAGCGGGCGAAGAAGATCGCCGAGATCGCCGGCCGCGCCGTCGCAGCTTACGAGACGCCGGAGGACACGCCACCCGATCTTGTGAAGTTCGAGAGGATGCTGGCCGACGACAAGGAGATCACCCACGTCTTCGCCGTCCATTGCGAGACCACGTCCGGCATTCTCAATCCCATCGCCGAGGTCGCCGCGATCGTGGCGAGGCAGGGTCGCCGCCTGCTGGTCGATTCGATGAGCGCCTTCGGGGCGATCGAGATCGATGCCCGCAATGTGCACTATGATGCGCTGGCCGCCTCCTCGAACAAGTGCCTCGAAGGCGTGCCGGGCCTGGGCTTCGTGGTCTGCCGCAACACGGCACTCGCCGAGTGCAAGGGCAATGCCACCACCCTGGTGCTCGACCTGTTCGACCAGGCCGAGGCCTTCGCCAGGACCGGCCAGTACCGCTTCACGCCGCCGATCCATGTCATCGTGGCGCTGGGCAAGGCGATCGAGGAGCACGCGGCCGAAGGCGGCGTCGCCGGCCGCGGCACGCGCTATCGCGACAACGCCAGGGTCCTGATCGACGGCATGCGCGCCATGGGCTTCCGGACGCTTTTGCCCAACGAGCTGCAGGCGCCGATCATCGTGACCTTTCACATGCCGACCGACCCCAAGTTCGTCTTCCAGCGCTTCTATGACGGGCTGAAGGACCGCGGCTACGTGATCTATCCCGGCAAGCTCACCGTGGCCGATTCCTTCCGAATGGGCTGTATCGGCCGGCTGTTCCCCGAGCATATGAAGGGCGCCCTGGCGGCCGTCCGCGAAGTGCTCGACGAGTTGCGGGTCAGTAACGGCGGCCCCGCTCTGGCGGCGGAGTAGGAGAGCGACATGGCACCCGACAGCATCAACACCACCAACAAGGACATTGGCGGCGGCGACATCACGGTCAACGACCGCACCTACCGTTTGCCCAGGCAGCCCGTCGTCGTGGTCTGCATCGACGGTTCCGAGCCCGGCTATATCGAAGGCGCCGTCGAGGCGGGCCGGGCGCCGTGGTTCGCCAAGGTGCTGGAGCAGGGGACCAACCTGCTCGCCGACTGTGTCGTTCCCTCCTTCACCAATCCCAACAATCTTTCCATCGTCACCGGCCAGCCGCCCCAGGTGCACGGCATCTGCGGCAACTACTTCCTCGACCCCGACACCGGGAAAGAGGTGATGATGAACGACCCCAAGTTCCTGCGGGTCGAGACCCTGTTTCCGGCTTTCCAGAGGGCCGGCCTGCGCATCGCCGTCGTCACCGCCAAAGACAAGCTGCGCGGCCTTCTGGGCAAGGGCCTTGCCCTCGGCGCCGGCAAGGCCTGCGCCTTCTCCTCGGAGAAATCCGACAAGGCGACGCTGACCGACAACGGCATCGAGAACGTCAACGCCTTCGTCGGCATGGCGGTGCCCGACGTTTATAGCGCCGGGCTCTCGGAGTTCGTGTTCGCGGCCGGCGTAAAACTGATGGAACGCGACCGGCCGGAGATCATGTATCTGTCGACCACCGACTATATCCAGCACAAGCACGCGCCCGGCACGCCGGTGGCCAACGACTTCTACGCCATGATGGACGGCTACATGGCCAGGCTCGACGCCATGGGCTGCACCATCGTGCTGACCGCCGACCACGGCATGAACGCCAAGTTCGGCACCGACGGCCAGCCCGACGTCATGTACCTGCAAGACCTGTTCGACAAATGGCTGGGCACCGACAAGGCCCGCGTCATCCTGCCGATCACCGATCCCTACGTCGTCCATCACGGTGCCCTCGGTTCCTTCGCCGCCGTCTACTTGCCGGCCGGTGCCTCACCGGCGGAGTGGGCCGCAAAGGTAAAGGCGTTGCCCGGCATCGAAGCCGCTCTGACCAAAGATGACGCCGCCAAGCGTTTTGAGCTGCCGGCCGACCGGCTGGGCGATCTCATCGTGGTCTCGACCAAGCACAAGGTGCTGGGCACGTCCGCAAGTCGGCATGATCTCTCCGGACTGACCGAGCCGCTGCGCAGCCACGGCGGCATTTCCGAGCAGAAGGTGCCGCTTCTCTGCAACCGCAAGCTCGCCAACGGCACCTCTTCTCGCCACTGGCGCAACTTCGACGCCTTCGATCTCGCCCTCAACCTCGTCGCCTGAGAGACCATCATGGACACTGTTGCGCGCGCCGACTCCGACGTCCGGCACGAATACCTGCGCATCGCCGGCAGGAAGGTCGAGACCAAGGCGCGCCTGGAAGTGCGATTCCCCTGGGACAACCGCCTGGTCGGCACCGTGCCGCGCGCCACGCCCGAACTGGTGGCCGAAGCCTTCCGGATCGCCCACGACTACAAACCGAAGCTGACGCGCTACCAGCGCCAGCAGATCCTGCTCAGGACCGCGGACCTCCTCGTCGCGCGCAAGGAGGAATTGAGCCGGCTCATCACCCTCGAGTCGGGCCTTTGCCTGAAGGACTCGCTCTACGAAGTCGGTCGTGCCTACGACGTCTTCACCTTCGCGGGCCAGCTTTGCCTGTTCGACGACGGCCAGACCTTCTCCTGCGACCTCACCCCTCACGGCAAGTCGCGCAAGATCTTCACCCTGCGCCAGCCGCTCAATGCCATCAGTGCCATCACCCCCTTCAACCATCCGCTCAACATGGTGGCGCATAAACTCGCGCCGGCATTCGCCACCAACAACTGCGTGGTGCTGAAGCCCACCGAACTGACGCCGCTCACCGCGCTGTTCCTGGCCGACACGCTCTACGAGGCCGGCCTGCCGCCGGAGATGCTGTCGGTCATCACCGGCAATCCGTCCGACATCGGCGACGCCATGATCACGGATCCGCACGCCGATCTCGTCACCTTCACGGGCTCGGTCCGCGTCGGCAAATACATTGCCGACAAGGCCGGCTACAAACGCATCGTCCTCGAACTTGGCGGCAACGATCCGCTGATCGTCATGGAGGACGCCGACCTTGATAAGGCGGCGGACCTGGCCGTCGCCGGCGCCACCAAGAACTCCGGCCAGCGCTGCACCGCTGTGAAGCGCATCCTCGTGGTCGACAAGGTGGCTGACGCCTTCGTCGAGCGCGTCCTGGCCAAGGCGAAAAAGCTCAAGGCCGGCGACCCGCTCGATCCCGAGACCGATGTCGGCACCGTGATTCACGAACGCGCCGCCACCCTGTTCCAGAACCGCGTCAGTGAGGCTGTCGCCAAGCATGGCGCCAGGCTGCTGCACGGCAACGACCGCAAGGGTGCGCTGTTTCCGCCCACCGTCGTCGATCACGTCGATCCCACCTGCGAACTGGTGCGCGAGGAAACCTTCGGTCCGGCGATCCCGATCATCCGGGTGAAGGACATCGCGCATGCCATAAGAGTCTCCAACGGCACCGCTTATGGCCTCTCCTCCGGCGTCTGCACCGACCGTCTCGATTACATCACCCGCTTCGTCGACGAGCTGCAGGTCGGCACGGTGAACATCTGGGAGGTACCGGGCTATCGCATCGAAATGTCGCCGTTCGGCGGCATCAAGGATTCGGGGCTGGGCTACAAGGAAGGCGTGCTGGAGGCGATGAAGAGTTTTACCAACGTGAAGACCTGGTCGCTGCCCTGGCCCGGGTAGAGGGCCCCAGGTAGAGGGGCCGGGTTCCAGACCTCCACGACCCGTGGAGGTCGGATGTCCGCTGCTTCGTCCTGCAAGCCCTTGAAAATTCTCTAAATTCCTCCTTCGGTTGGCGACACTCGATGCGCGGTAGAAGCGCGCATTTTCGAGAATGGGATTCCGGGTCTGCCGCGAGGCTGTACAGCGCCTGCGGCGAGCGCAGCAGATCGAGGCGAGAATCCGGGTGCATTCGTCGAAAAGAACACATAGAGAACATGGGCATGTTTCAAGCCCAGGAGAAAGCGATGGCCGATCCCAAAACCTATTCCGGTAGCTGCCACTGTGGTGCCGTGGCCTTCACCGTCGATCTCGATCCGGCGACCGCGCTCAAGTGCAACTGCACGATCTGCAGCAAGCTCGGCGCCGTGTGGGCCTTCGCACCCAAGGCAAAATTCGATCTCACCTCGGGGGCGGCCGGGCAGGGCGACTACCAGTTCGGCAAGAAGAGCCTGCACCACCGCTTCTGCACGGCGTGCGGTGTGGAGAGCTACGCCGAGGGCACGGCGCCCGACGGCACCGCAACGGTCGGCATCAATCTTCGTTGCATCGAGGGCATCGATGTCGACAAACTGAGCCCGCGCCCATGGGACGGGCGCAGCAAGTAAAGGGAAACGTCCGATGAGTATCAGTCAGGCCGACAAGGCCAGGAAATTGCGCGCCCTGCACGAGGCGCCGCGCGCCTTTGTGATCCCCAATCCATGGGATGCGGGCTCGGCCCGCATGCTGGCCGGCCTCGGCTACGAGGCGCTGGCGACGTCGAGCGGCGCCAAGGCCGGCGTTCTGGGCAAGCGCGACGGCAAGGTCACGCGCGAGGAGGCGCTGGCCAACGCGCGGGCGATCGCAGAAGCGGTCGACGTGCCGGTGATCGGCGATCTCGAAAAGGGCTTTGGCGATTCACCCGAAGCGGCGGCGGAGACGATCCGGCAGGCGGCCGGCGTCGGACTGGTCGGCGGCTCGATCGAGGATGCGACCGGCAACAAGGACAAGCCGCTGTTCGACATCGTCGTGGCGGCCGATCGCGTCGCAGAGGCGGCCAAGGCCGCCCGGGCGCTGCCGTTCGCCTTCGTGCTGACCGCGCGTGCCGAGGGATGCCTGCGCGGCGCACTCGACATCGACGACATCATCAAGCGCCTGCAGGCCTTCGAGGCGGCCGGCGCCGATGTGCTGATGGCGCCGGGCCTGCCCGATCTGGCCGCGGTCAGGAAGGTGTGCGGCGCACTCAAGAAGCCGTTCAACTTCATGGCCGGCATCAAGGGCCGGTCGTTCAGCGTGGCCGAACTCGAGGCCGCGGGCGTCAAGCGCATCAGCCTCGCCACCTCGCTTTACCGCGTGGCGATGACCGGGCTGCTCGATGCGGCGAAGGAAGTGAAGGACAAGGGCACTTTCGGCTACCTCGATCACACCATGCCGACGCCAGAACTCAACGCCTTCATGAAGGAGTAGGCGAGCGCCATGCCGGTCCTGTCCCGCCGGGGCGCGGTTGCGGTAGCGCTGGCGGCCTTGGCCGTGCCGGTGACCGCGGCCCTGGGGCAGCGCGCCGGCGCGGCCGACCAGCGCTTTCCCGACGTCGTCGCGGTCAAGGTCCGGGCCGGCGCCGGGGGCACCTTCGACTTCGACGCCACGGTGTCGTCGCCCTACGACACGCCGCAGCGCTATGCCGATGCCTTCCGTGTCGCCGGCAAGAACGGGCAGGTCTACGGCGAAAGGGTACTGCTTCACGATCACGCCGGTGAGCAGCCCTTTACGCGCGACCTTTACGGCGTGGTGATTCCCGTGGGAATCCGTGTGGTTGTCGTCCAGGCACGCGACCGCAAGAACGGCTATGGCGGCAAGTCGGTCGAGGTGGCCCTGCCCGGCCGCTGAGGTGCCGCCGCCACGCCGGGCCGAAGGATCAGCGGCAGACCAGGGAGCCGGCCGGTGCCTTGCGGCTGCGGCTCAGGGCATAGGTGTCCGCGACGTATTTGTTTTTCGTCACATGCCCGGTGACCTTGATCTGTCCCCCGGCACGGCAGTTCGCATCGACCTTGCGCTCGACCAGCCCGACCTCGCAGCCAGACTTTTCGTCGACGAAAATGATCACGCCGACTTCCGATATTGCCCGGATCGTTCCCGAAAGCGTCGCATCCTTGTCGTCAAGCTCGTCGCACAGCGCGTATGCCGGGCCAACTCCCAGGAACAAGCTCCCTGCGAGCGCCAATGTGGCCATTGCCCAACTCCTCGGCATCCTCGTCGTGTCTCCCGCGACAGTGCTAAGGTCGCACGATAGCAACGCGTTGCAGGGGCTGGCAACATACATGGACACCCACACCGTCTCCGCTCGGGATTCCGCAGAGGTCGAGCATCTCGATGTGCTGATCGTCGGCGCCGGCCTGTCCGGCATCGGTGCCGCCTGGCATCTGCAGAAGAACTGCCCCGGCAAGCGCTACGCCATCGTCGAGGCGCGCGCGGCAAGCGGTGGCACCTGGGATCTGTTCCGTTATCCCGGCGTCCGCTCCGACTCAGACATGTACACCCTGGGCTACCGCTTCCGGCCGTGGAAGGACGCCAAGGCGATCGCCGACGGGCCGGCGATCCTGTCCTATATCCGCGAGGTCGCGAGCGACCACGGCATCGACCGCCGCATCCGTTACTGGCATCGTGTGATCGGCGCTTCGTGGTCGACGCCCGACGCGAGGTGGACGGTCGAGCTGGAGCGCGGGCCGGAGAGGGAGCGCGCCTTCATCTCCTGCAGCTTCCTGTGGATGTGCAGCGGCTATTTCCGTTACGCGAAGGGCTACGTGCCGGAATTTGCCGGCATCGACGATTATAAGGGCCAGGTGGTGCATCCGCAGCACTGGCCGGAAGACCTCGACTTTGCGGCCAAGAAAGTCGTCGTCATCGGCAGCGGCGCCACTGCGGTCACGGTCGTGCCGGCGATGGCGGCGACGGCCGCGCACGTCACCATGCTGCAACGCTCGCCGACTTACGTGGTGGCGCGGCCGGCGCAGGATCCGATCGCCAACAAACTGAAGCGCCGCCTGCCACTCGGGCTCGCCTATATGCTGACGCGCTGGAAGAACGTGATGCTCGGCATGTATTTCTACCAGATGTGCAAGCGCAAGCCGGACAAGGTGAAGGGCCTGATCCTGGGCGGCGTGCGTCAGATGCTGGGGCCGGACTACGATGTCGAGACCCACTTCACGCCACGCTACAATCCGTGGGACCAGCGGCTCTGCCTGGTTCCCGACGCCGACCTGTTCCGCGCCATCCGCCGCAAGAAGGCGTCGGTGGTCACCGACCATATCGAGAGCTTCACGGAGACCGGCATCAGGCTGAAGTCGGGCGCGGAGCTCGAGGCCGACGTCGTGGTGATGGCGACCGGCCTTGTGCTGCAATCGCTGGGCGGGGCGAGGCTCATCGTCGACGGCAAGCCCGTCGAGCCGTCCAAGACCATGATCTACAAGGGCATGATGTATTCCGACGTGCCCAACCTCGCCGCGGTGTTCGGCTACACCAATGCCTCGTGGACGCTGAAGGCCGACCTCGTCTGCGAATATGTCTGCCGGCTGCTGAACCACATGGACCGCAAAGGCTTCAGGCAGGCCACGCCGCGCAACGACGACCCGACCTTGACCGAGGAGCCGTGGGTCAACTTCTCATCCGGCTACATCCAGCGTGCGCTGGCGCACCAACCCAAGCAGGGCAGCAAGCGGCCGTGGAAGCTCTACCAGAATTACGTGCTCGACCTGCTCACGCTGCGCCACGGCTCGGTGAAGGATCGCGCGATGGTGTTTTCGCGCTGACTTGATGTTTCTCCGTGCCGCGAGCGTTCCGCTCGCTCATGATCGTCAAGTAAAGGCGACGCTCACCGATCCGAACGGCCCAAAGTCGGCGACGTAGGTTTCGCCAGGCCTGGGGGCCAGCATGCCGGTCAGCGTGCCGGTGCTGACCATCTGACCGGTCTTCATCC
This sequence comes from uncultured Reyranella sp., assembly GCA_937919085.1. Lineage (GTDB taxonomy): Bacteria > Pseudomonadota > Alphaproteobacteria > Reyranellales > Reyranellaceae > Reyranella. The sequence continues at coordinate 2,501 of CALFRN010000382.1, read as the reverse complement.
CGACCCCTGTGCGCGAGAGTTCGTTGGCGAGCCAGGCGAGCGGCACCATCGGGTGATCGAGCGCCGCGCCGGCCGTACCCTTGCGGCGCAGGCGGCCGTCGGAGGCGAGCGTCACCTCCTGGCCGGCGATGTCGCGGCTCTTCCAGTCGGCGATCGCCGGGCCGAAGACGATCGTGCCGGCACCAGCGCCGTCGGCCAGGACGGCGGGCAGGGGCGGAAAGGCCGCGTCGTGGATGAAGCGGCACTCCGCCAGTTCGAGGCCGGGGTGCAGCGACGCCACGGCTTCGGTCACTTCCTCGACCGTATAGGGCTTGCTCCTTGGCGGCAGGTCGGCGCCCAGCTTGGCCTGGTATTCGACTTCGGGGATCGGGCTCACGAGCTTCGCGTGCACGAAGCTGGCCGGTGTCGCGGTCACGGCGAAGGTGCGGCCGTAGATCGGGGAGTCGGTGCGCAGGGCGCGCTGCATCTCCTCCTTGAAGGCCGCGATCTTCCAGCCCAGCACCGGCCAGCCCAGTTCCTCGGCGACGAGGCCGGCGACACGATAGGCCGTGGCCGCGTCCGGCGGCACGAGCCTGGGGTCGAGGCCGCTTTGCTGGCGGCCGTCGCGGCGGAGAGATGCAAGAATGCGGGCGAGTTCCCGTTGCGTCGAGATGTCCATCGGTGTTCCTTAGCAGGGATCGGAGGAGACACGATGCTCAGCCACGCCGAAAAAGCCCAGCGGTTCCGCGACCTGCACGACAAACCCGGCATCCTGCTGCTGCCCAACCCATGGGACGCCGGTACGGCCAAGCTGCTGGCCTCGCTGGGCTTCGAGGCGCTGGCCACCACCAGCCTCGGCATGTCCAACGCGCTCGGCCGGCCGGACGGCGAGGGCTCGGTGAGCCGTGCCGAACTACTGGAGAACTGCCGCGTGATTGCGGCGGCCACCGACCTGCCGGTGAACGCCGATCTCGAGAACGGCTATGCCGACGATCCCAGGGAAGCCGCGGCCATCCTGCGCGACGCGGCGGCGGTCGGCATCTCGGGCGGTTCGATCGAGGACTGGAGCGGCGAGCGGATCTACGAATTCAACCACGCGGTCGAGCGGGTGGCGGCGGGTGTCGAGATGGCGCGCTCACTCGACGTGCGGTTTACCTTCACCGCGCGGGCCGACAACCTGGTTCGCGGGGTCAGGGATCTCGACGACACGATCCGGCGGCTACAAGCCTTCGAGAAGGCCGGCGCCGACGTGCTCTATGCGCCGGGACTGCAGGACCTTTCGACGATGCGCACGGTGGTGTCGGAGATCAGGAAGCCGTTGAACGTGGTGATGAGCGCGGGCGACCCCGACCTCACGGCCGAACAGATCGCCGCGGTCGGCGTGAAGCGCATCAGCGTCGGCGGCGCGCTGTCGCGCCTGGCGCTCGCCGCCTTCATGAAGGGAGCACATGACATGAAAGGTGGGAATTTTCAGTGGATGCGCGACACCATGCCAAGCCGGGACCTGAAGGCGGTGTTCCGGGGCTGACGCCGCTCAGGCCGCCGCGCGATGTTCCAGGGCACTCAGGGCCGGGATCGGATCGCTGCCGATCTGGCGCAGCAGCGAGGCGAGGTCGTAATGGAAGCCTTCGCTCGACATCAGGCCGTCCCTGAAGCCGAGCACGACGACGAAGGGAATGACGACGGGCCGGCCGGTGGGTGCGATGCCGAGGAAGGGACCGACATGGCGGCCGCGCCAGGTTGCTTCGCCGAGGTAGCCGTCGTCGTCGGTCCAGGCGGCGATCTGGCCCGTCTCGCGCTTTACGGTGACGTCGAAGGTGGTCCACCATTGGCGGTAATGTGCGGCGGCGCCGTCGCGGCCGTGCCAGACCTGGCCGGTGGCGTGGTCCTCGAAGCGGCACTGCGGATGCAGGGTCGCCAGGGTTGCTTCCAGGTTCTGGACGTTCTCGGCCTCGACGTGGCGGCGGACGAGGGCGGCGAGATCGGAATTCATGGCTCGGACTCCTGTATATTCGATGACTGATAACATATAAGAAGACTGATATGAATCGCAAAGCGAAGACTCCGGCCGGACCGCCCATTCCGCGTCCCGGCGAAGGCAAGCGCGGGACGGAGGGCCATCTCGGCTATCTGGTGCGGCAGGCCAATGTCGCGGTGCGGGCGGCGATGGAGAAGGCACTGGCCGATATCGACGCGACGCCCGCCCAGTTCGCGGTGCTCACCATGATCGCGGCCTACCCTGGTGCGTCGGGGGCGGATCTGGCGCGACTCACCTTCCTGACGCCGCAGACCATCAACGTGATCGTGCGCAATCTCGAGAAGGCTGGGGCGATAGAGAAGTCGGCCCATGCCGTGCACGGCCGCATTCTCCGTCTCAACGCGACGGCCAAGGGCCAGGCGCTGCTGAAGCGGTGCCGGAGCCGGGTGATGGAAGTCGAGGACCGGATCTCGGGGCTTGGCGGCCGCAGCGACGAACGCGCGATCCGTCGCTGGCTGAGCGCCGTGGCGACGGAACTGGGCGG
>CALFRN010000381.1 GCA_937919085.1 uncultured Reyranella sp. | reverse complement strand
GGGCGGCGTCTGCGGAGTCCGTGTCGGGTCAATGTCTTTGCGGCGCCGTGGAGATCGAGATCGAGACTCCGGCGCGACGCGGCGGGCTCATGGCGCCGCGTATGCGACCTACCTCGGCAGCTGGCGCAAGCGCTTTCGGGTGACCAGGGGCTCGGCCGGGATCACGCGCTTCAAGGACGAGGCGACCGGGACGACCAGGAGCTTCTGCGCCCGCTGTGGCACGCCGCTGCTCTACGAACGGGCCCGTTCGGCGCACATGGTCAATATCCCTCGCGCGCTGTTCACGGGCCGCACGGGCCGGGAGCCTCGCTATCACATCGCCATCGACCAACTGCAGGATTGGACGTATCTCGGCGGACCGCTGGCTCCCCTGAAAGGCTTTCCCGGAGTCGTGTGGGAGCGCCCGACGAGGAACTCGACCCGGAAGAAGCGGGGTCCCTTGAGTGGAGGTTGGCCCTGAGCATCGACTTCCACGCGGCCGCGAACCGCTACAGCTATGCCGGCAGGGAGGTGCAGCCCGATTGGACCGCCCTCATGCGGTCGCTGGTCGACCCTGCGGCCAAGCGGGTGGCCGACATCGGCTGTGGTGGCGGCATCTATAGTGGGGCGTGGACGGATCTCGGCGCGGCGCAAGTCACTGGCGTCGACTTTTCGGCCGAGATGGTGCGGACGGCGACCGAGAAGTACCACGGGCGAGCCAATATCGCCTTCAGGCAAGGCGATGCGCTGGCCACCGGACTGCCGTCCGAAAGCACGGACATTGTGTTCGAGCGCGCGCTGATCCATCACCTCACGGACTACGACGCCTGCTTCCGCGAAGCCGGGCGGCTTCTGGTCCGGGGCGGCCAGGTGATCGTGCAGGATCGCACGCCGGAGGATGTCGCGCTTCCCGGATCGCCCGAGCATATCAGGGGCTACTTCTTCGAATGTTTCCCCAAGCTGCTGGACGCCGAGAGAGCACGACGTCCGACAACCCACGCGGTCGAAGGTGCCCTCGGCCGCGCCGGCTTCGGCGCGCTACGGACTGTCACTATTTGGGAAACGCGGAATCGCCACGACGATTTTCGCGGCCTTGCGGCGGATCTCCGCGGTCGCGTCGGGCGATCGATCCTGCACGTGCTTACCGACGCGGAACTGAACCAACTGGTCGAGTTCGTCGGTCAACGCCTGCCAGCGAACGCGCCCGTCGTGGAAAGGGACCGATGGACAATCTGGTCCGGCACGAAGACCTAAGCGGGAGCCGAGGCTTCAGGGCCCGACCATGCCCAACTTCTTGAGGGTGGGCAGATTGCCCGGATCGGACAGGGCAAGAAGGAACGCATCGGCAGCGGCGCGGTCGCGCGAGCCGACGGCGACGCCGCCGGAATACGGCGTGAAGTACTGCACGTCGAGCGGGATCGGCCCGACCAGTGCAGCGCCCGGCACCGCCAGGATTTCGCTGATCTGGTGCAGCGCGATGTCGGCCTGGCCGTCCACCACGCGCTCGGCCACGAGGCCGCCGGGCACCAGCACGCTCTTGGCCTTGATCTGCTGGGCGATGCCGAGCTTTTCGAACAGCGTGGCGAGATAGACGCCGCTGGAGCCGCCCGCCGCGGGGTCGATGTAGGCCACGGCGCGGGCCGCCAGAAGGGTCTTCTTGAAGGCATCGACGCTGGAAATATCGGGAACGGCGGCGCCCTGCTTGATGCCGACGCCGATGCCGACCTGGGCCAACGGCCTGGCACTGCTTTCGACCACACGGCCGCCGAGAAACTGCCCCAGCACCAACGGCGGCATGACGACGACGTCGAAATACTCGCCCGCCGCGATGCGCTTCTGCAGCGCGCCCGCCGTGGCGTTCTCGACAGTCACCTTGTGGCCGGTGCGCTTCTCGAACTCGGGAATCAGCGCCATCGCCACCGGCTTGTAGGCGCCGGCGGTCAGCAATTTCAGGTCGGCGGCGGTGGCACTGCCGATGCCGGCGAGGACGGACAGGACGACGAGGAAGATGCGCATGGCCTTATCCTTGGCTCGGGGTACCCATGACGAACGGCTTCAGCATTGCGTACATGAAGGTATGAACGGGCGTCGGCACGCCGTGCTTGCGGCCGAGCTCGATCACCTTGCCGGAAAGCCACGGCAACTCGATGCGGTTGCCGCGCAGCAGGTCGGCGCCCATGGAGGCCATAAGATGCGCAGGCGCATTGCGATTGAAGTTGAGTGTACGCTCGACCGCATCGGCCGGCAGGGCGATGCCGGAGGCACGGCCGACCGCCACCACTTCCTCGTAGGCGGCGATGAAATAGGGCGCGATGTCGGTGTCGTCGCGCAGATTGCCGATCGGCAGTCGGGCGAGCGACATCATGCCGGCGTTGGAGGCGAGCAGGATGAATTTCATCCAGAGGTCGGTCAGGATTGCCTCGCTGAGGACGCCTTCGATGCCGGCCTTGGCGCATTGCGCGGCCAGTGTCTGGCCGCGGGCACTCTTCGTGCCGTCGAGCTCGCCGAATACCATGCGCATCACGGTACCGGTCTGGCGGATCACGCCGGGCGCCGCGATGGTGGCGCTGATATTGGCAACGCCGGGCATCACCGCCTGCCTCCCCAGAATCGGGATCAGGCGCTCGTGGGCGTCGATGCCATTCTGCAGGGTGATGACGGCGGTATCCTTGCCGACCATCGGCTTGATTTGTGCGCCGGCACTTTCGACATCCCACAGTTTCACGCAGAACAGCACGACGTCGACTGGGCCCACTGTTGCGGGATCGTCGGTTGCCTGCACCGGCATTATATGGGTCTCGCCGCGACCACCCTCGACCTTCAGCCCCTTGCTCTTCATGGCGGCAAGATGAGCGCCGCGCGCGATGAAGGTGACATCGGCCCCCGCCACGGCGAGGGCCGCGCCGTACCCACCACCGATGCCGCCGGCGCCGACGATCGCAATCCGCATGAAGCGTTCTCCTAGATTCCGATGATGCTGGCCACCAGCAGGCAGCCGCTCTTGCCGGCGAGAACCGTGGAGGTGGCCGCCTCGATCCGCAAGGCTTGATCGACCGCCAGGGCATGGCGCGCGCCGTCGATCTCGAGCGAACTTTTGCCCAGCGGATTGTAGACGATATGCGTGCCGGGCTCGACCCGGCGCGTACCGCCCGCATCGAGGACCTTGAGGTCGATGCGAACCCGCGCGCGATCGCCGATCAGATTCACCACCTCAACCGGCCCAGCCTCAAGCCGGCTCTCGATCGGTGTTTCACCGGCGAAGCGCACCGGACGGAACGGTTCGCGGATGTCGATCTCGCTGCCCGGCGTCTTCAGCACCAGACCGCTTCCGGCCACCAGCACCTGCAGGCGGTCGAAGCCGGCATAGTCGGAGAAGGCGCCGGCGGCGACAATCGGTGTGCGGCCGAATCGCCAGATCTCGCCGGCCGCATCGCTCGCGACGGCGATGTCGACCGTGACGCCGCCGCCGTTCTTCCACGGCGTGGTGAGATACTGGTCAGGATCCAGCGGGGTGATGCGGGCTGAGGTCACTGGCCGATCTTGATGCCCAGCGACTGGCCGACGGTGCCGTTCCATGTCTGCACGCAGTCTGGGCCGCAGCGCGTGGCGAAGGACGGCAGGATCGCCTTGGTCAGCGCATCCTTGCGCAGCGCCTCGTCGGCCGCGGTCACGGGAACGAGCTTCATGCTGGCGGGCGCTCCTTCGCTGCACGGACCTGTGCCGGTATTGCAGTTGATGCCGGTCTGCGTCTCGGTCTTGGCCTGTTCGAAGATCGCCAGCTCGAGCTTGCGCAGTTCCTTTTCGAGGAAGGCCTGCACCTTGGGATCCAGCGTGTTCCACCACTTGAGGTTGGCGAGCTGGGCGGCGACGCCGAAGTTGATGGGCAGCGGCGAGATGAACTTCGCCGACTCGTGCCACTTCGACTTGTAGCCCGATAGCGCGCCCGTGATGGCGCAGTCGATCACGCCGCTGGCCAGCGCCGGCTGGACTTCGGCGAAGGCGATGGTGAGCGGCGAGCCACCAATGTGCGAGACGAAGGCCTGCTGCGAGGCGCCCGAGGCACGGACTTTCCGTCCCTTGAGGTCGGCGACCTTGGTGAAGGCATCGCGGCAGTAGATGACCTGGGCCTGGTAGCTGCCGAAGCCCAGCAGCTTGATACCGTACTTTTCCTCGAGGAACTTGGCGTAGGCGGGACGCAGCACGTCGAGGACCTTTTGCAACTCTTCGACCGAGGCGACCAATCCGACGAGATCGCCGGCTTCGTTCATCGGCACCTCCCCGGAGTTGTAGTTCAGCACCGTGGTGGCGAACTGCAGCGTGCCGGCCGAGACCAGACGGAAGATTTCCGGGCCCTTGAAGCCAAGTTCGGTGAAAGGCTTGACCTGGACCTTCACGGCGCCGCCGGATTCCTTCGGCACGGTTTCGGTCCAGAACGGTAGTTCCTGCTTCTGGTACATCGACAGGGCGCCGATGCTGCCGACGGCATTGAACGTCGTCGAGGGCAGGGCCTGCGCCAGTGCCGGCCCGGCGCCGGTGGCCAGCGCCCCGGCAATGGCGAGGGAAATCAGATTTTTCTTCACGAGCAGACTCCTTGGGACGGTCGGTGAATGTTCAGCCGGTTGACTTGGGATTGAGAACGCTCGGCAGCCAAAGCGCAAGCTCCGGAAATGCGATCAGGACGGCGATCATGGCGAGCATCATCGCCACGAAAGGCAGGGCGCCGGCGCAGAGATCGGCAAAGGCGCCGCCTCGCCGGACCGCCTGGACGACATAGAGATTGAGGCCGACCGGCGGCGTGATCAGTGCGGCCTCCATCAGGATCACGAATACGATGCCCCACCAGACCGGGCTGTACCCCAGCGCCACCACCACGGGCACGATGACCGGCGTAGTCGCGATCATCATCGACAGCGTCTCCATGAAGCAGCCCAGGACGAGGTAGAAAATCACGATCGCCAGCAACATGCCCAGCGGCGGCCAGCCCAGCGCCAGCACGAAGCCTGTGATTGCCTGCACGAGGCCGATCGAGACCATGACGAAATTGAGGAAAAAGGCGGCAATGACGATCAGCATGACCATGCAGGTCGTCCGCACCGTGCCTTCGAAGGCGCGTACCAGCACGACGATCGAGAGCTGTCCGTTGGCCGCGACCAGCCCGACCGTCGCCATCAGGCCGAGCGCGGCAGCCTCTGTCGGCGTGGCGATGCCGGCATAGATCGAACCCACGACGACGAGGAAAAGTCCGAGGGGCGGCAGAAGGTTCTTCAGGCCGCCGAGGCGCGCGCGCCACAGTCCCGCGGTTTCGACGCGGGGGCCGGCCCAGGCCGGACGATAGAGGCAGAGCGCCAGCACCATCAGTGAGAACAGGCCGGCCAGCAGAAAACCCGGAATGAAGCCGGCGGCATAGAGGTCGGCGACCGACGTATCGGTGAGGACTGCATAGATGATCATGTTGATCGATGGTGGAATCAGGATTCCGAGCGTACCGCCGGCGGCGATCGAGCCGAGAAACAGCGGTCTGTTGTAGCCGCCCTTGTCCATGTTGGGGATGGCAACGGTGCCGATGGTGGCTGCGGTCGCGACCGAGGAACCCGAGGTCGCGGCGAACACCGCGCTGGCGGCGATGTTGGTGTGAATCAGGCGTCCCGGCACGCGTGCAAACCACGGCGCCAGTGCCGCGAACAGCCGCTCGCTTACGCCCGAGCGGTGCATCAGCTCGCCCATCATGATGAACATCGGCGCGGCGATCAGGATGAAATCGTTCGACGAATTCCAGGCGAGTTCACCCAGCGCGCCGGTCATCGGGAAGAAGGCGAAGCGTTCGGACAGCACGTAGCCCATCAGGCCGAGTGCTGCCGCGACCGGCAGGCTGATGGCCACGAAGACGAACAGCAGCAGCAGCGCGGTCAGAATCATGGCGCCGGCTCGTCGGCCGGCCGTTCCACGCCGGCCTGCGATATCTCGTCGGTCACGCGCAGGCTGCCGATCAGGGCATCGAAGCCCGCGCCGTCGCCGGCGAACAGGCGCATGACCGCCTGGATCGGCAGCAGCACGGCCATGCAGGCGAACCAGAAGATTCCGATCCACCACACCGCCTGGGGAATGACCATCGGCACCTGCAGCATCGAAATCGATTTGGCGTTCATGCTCCAGGATTGCGCCAGGGTTCCCCAGCAGAACCAGGCCAGCGCCACGGCGATAAGGGCGAGCGAAGCCGAGGCCAGGAGATCGCAGACCACGCGTACCCGGCGGGGAAAGGCATCGAGCAGGATATCGACGCGGATGTTGGACTTGGAGGTGACAGTGAAGGCAAGGCCGAGACCAATGCAGGCCGCCAGCGCATAGCCGGAGATTTCGAAGCTCTCGACCATGCCGCGCTTGAACAGGAAGCGCGTGATGACATCGATGGTGATGAGACCGCTGCAGCCGACGAGGACGACGGCGCCGGCGATCCAGGCAAGAATGCGCGACACGCGCTGCGGCCATGGCTCGGGCGGCAGCAGGCGGGGTCGATCACTCATTGCCATGTCGACCGATCAACTCCCTGCATGCTGCCCGCTCCCGGCCCATCCGGAGCAATTCCCGGGCCATGCCATGGTCCACCTAGGGCCTCCGGCGCATGCCGTCTATCCCGTCGTGGAGACGGTTCCGTCCGCAATAAGGGTCGCAACCTCCTGCGGAGAAAAGCCGTGCTCGGCGAGGATCGCCTGCGTGTGCTGGCCGGGCAGCGGTGCTTCGGCACGCGGCGTCCCGGCGGCCGGCGGCGGCGTACCCGGCAGCGCCGGTACCGGAACCGGTTGCGGCACACCAGCCTGTTCGAGCCATTGCATCAGGCCGGTTTCGCGGACATGCGGCTGGTCGATGAACTCGGCGTAGCTGTTCAGCCGTTCGTGCATGATGCGCGCTTCGGTAAGACGCAGGGTCCACTCCGCGCACGGCCGCGCCGCGAGCGCCGGCCGGACGATGGCGTAAAGCGCCGCGTCATTGGCGAGCCTCGACAGGGGATCGGCGAAGCGCGGGTCGATCGCGAGAGCAGGCATGTCCATCGCGGCACAGAGACTCTTCCAGTCGCGGTCGTTGATGGCCACGATCGACATCCAGCCGTCGGCGGTCTGGAAGACGCCGCCGGGCACGCCGCCCGGCTTCATCGTGCCACCCTCGAGATGACAGGCCATGAGGCGGATAGACTGCAGGGCAGCGGCGGATTGCATGAGGCTCACGTCGATGAAGCGGCCACGTGTCTCGTCGCGCCGGGCGTAGAGCGCCGAGGCGAGCGCCTGGTAGGCGTAGAGTGCCGTCGACATGTCGACCACGATCACCGGCACGCGGTGCGGGATGCCGTCTTCGCCGCGGTTTTCCGACATCAGGCCGGTGTAGGCCTGAAGCACCGGATCCATCGCCGGCCGCTCGGCCAGCGGTCCGGTCTGTCCGAAGCCGGAGATCGACAGATACAGAATGCGCGGCATGCGGGCGGAGACTTGCGCATAGTCAAAGCCCAGGCGCCGGATGACGCCGGGCCTGAAACCCTCGAGAAAGACGTCGGCGCCCTCAAGCAGACGCCACAGCACCTGCCGGCCGGCCTCGGCCTTGAGATCGACGGCGATGCTGCGCTTGCCCATGTTGCCGATGATCGAGAAGGCGGTATGGCTGCCGTAGCGGGCGCCCAGCGCGCGAGCCCAGTCGCCCTCGCCCGGAGCTTCGACCTTGATTACGTCGGCACCATGCTGCGCCAGCAGCATCGCGCAGTAGGGCCCGGCGATGCCCTGGCTGAGATCGACCACCTTCAGCCCGGCGAAGGGTGCTTCGTAGCTCATCGCATTTTGACCAGCAGCTTGCCGAAGTTCTCGCCGCGCAAAAGGCCGATGAAGGCGCGCGGCGCCTTGTCGATGCCGTCCACGATGTCCTCGCGGTATTTCAGCTTGCCGCTCCTGATCCAGTCGCCCATCTGCCGCATCGCCGGTCCGTAGTGTTGTGCGAAGTCGGTGACGATGAAGCCGCGCATGTTCACGCGCTTGCCGACGAAGGTGCCGAACAGGCGAGGCCCCATCTCGGCAGCCGTGGCGTTGTACTGCGAAATCGAGCCGCACAGTGCCACGCGAGCGAAGAAGTTGAGGTTGCGCAGCACCGAATCGGTGATCGTGCCGCCGACATTGTCGAAATAGACGTCGACGCCGCTGGGACAGACGGCGCGTAATGCTGCATCCAGATCCTTCTCGGCCTTGTAGTCGAGGCAGGCGTCGAAGCCGAGCTCGTCCTTCACGAAGGCGCACTTCTTCGGACCACCGGCGATGCCGACCGTGCGGCAGCCCATGATCCGGGCGATCTGGCCGACCACCTGGCCGACCGCGCCGGAGGCGGCCGACACCACGACCGTCTCACCGGGCTTGGGCTGGCCGATGTGAAGCAGGCCGAAATAGGCTGTCATGCCCGGCATGCCGAGCACGCCGTTGGCGGTCGAGATCGGTGCGATCGCCGGATCGACCTTGCGCAGAGTCGGACCGCCGCCTATGGCATACTCCTGCCAGCCGAGGCGGTCTTCGACGATGTCGCCGAGCTTGAAGCCCGCGTGCTGGGATTTTACGACCTCGCCCACCGTGCCGCCGGTCATGACTTCGCCCAGTCCGACCGGCGCGGCATAGGAGGCGGCATCGCGCATGCGGCCGCGCTGGTAGGGATCGAGCGAGAGATAGTGCACCTTTACCAGCACTTCGCCGTGTTTCGGTTCGGGCATCGGCACTTCCTCGACACGGAAGTCCAACTCTGCGGGTTCGCCCGGCGGGCGGCGGACGAGAACGACGCGGCGATGGGTCTTGGGGATGGCCATGGGCATTGTCTCCGAACCGGTTTGGCGCGCACCATAGACCGAGAGGAGAGGGAGCATCCATGCCCACGATCGAGCGTCTCACCTTCACCGGCCTCGAATACGCCTTCGCGCCGGCCAAGGCCTACGGCATGTCGCGCGGTGGAGGCCATCGTCGCCAGGGCGGGCTGATCGAGATCGAGACCGATGCCGGTGTGCGCGGCATCGGTGAGGCCTTCGGCAACCCGTTCGTGACCCGCGAGTATTTCCGTATGGTCGAGCCGATGTTCGTCGGCCGCAGCGTCTTCGACTTCGACCATGTCGAGGCCCGCATCCGCAATTCCATGTATCACCTGGGAGTCGGCAATCAGCTCACGGCTTGCCTGGCCGGCATAAATGTCGCTCTCTATGACGCCATTGCGCGCGGTTTCGGCGTGCGAGTCTGCGACCTGATTGGCGGCTGCGGCACAACTCGCATCCCCGCCTATGCCTCGACGGGCTTCTTTTCCGACGATCCCGACCGGCAGCTCGGCCACATGCTGGCAGAGGTGGCGGATCATCCCTTCGCCGGCGCCAAGATCAAGATCGGCCGAGGCGTGCGCAGCGACGTGGCGCGCGTGCGCGAGGCACGCGAGGCGCTGGGTCCCGACAAACTGCTGATCGTCGACATCAACGGCGCCTACACCGCCGACGTGGCGCTGGAATGCGCCCACGCCATCGAGCCGTTCGGTATCCACTGGATCGAGGAGCCGCTGCCGCCCGGCGACCTGCGCGGTTATGCCGAACTGCGGGCGCGTTCGCCGATTCCGATCGCGGCGGGCGAGGCACATTACACAGTGCGGGATTTTCATGCCCTGATCGACGGGAGGTGTCTCGATATCGTGCAGCCTTCCATCCCGACCGTCGGCGGCCTCACGGAGGCCCGCCGCATCGCGACGCTGGCCTCGGCAGCCAACCTGCGCGTGGCGCCGCATGTCTGGGGTGGTGCGGTCGGTCTAGCGACGGCCTGCCACTTCATCGCCTCGCTGCCGGCCTCGCCCCATACCGACCATCCGCCCCATCCGTCGATGCTCGAATACGACATGAGCGACAACGCCCTGAGGACACAACTGCTCAAGGTGCCGCTACGGCTCGAAGCCGGGCATGTTCTGTTGCCGGAAGGGCAGGGCCTCGGGATCGAGCTCGATTCCGCAGCGGTGGAGCGTTACCGCGTATGTTGATTCGCGAGCCCGAGTTGCGGATTACTGATGTGCAGGAAGTCGAGTCCAGACTTCCCAAAATGGGCAACGTCGTCGGAAGATTCGTGCGATAGATTGCCGCCAAACGGGGAGGTCAATATGCCGATCGCCAATCGTCTCTATGCCGAATTTCTCGGAACCGCGTGGCTCGTTCTAGGAGGTTGCGGCAGCGCGGTGCTTGCCGCCGGCTTTCCCGAATTGGGCATCGGCTTCGCAGGCGTGGCGCTTGCGTTCGGCCTCACCGTGCTGACGATGGTCTATGCCCTCGGACCGGTGTCGGGCGGCCATTTCAATCCCGCGGTGACCCTCGGCCTCGCCGTTGCGGGCCGCTTTCCCAAGGGCGAGGTCCTGCACTATGTCGTGGCGCAGGTGCTGGGCGGCATTGCCGGCGCGGCAATTCTCTACGTCGTGGCCACAGGCAAGGTAGGCGCCGATATCGGCGGCTTTGCAACCAACGGCTACGGCGCGCATTCGCCCGGCAAGTACGGTTTGGTCTCGGCGCTTGTGATCGAGGTCGTGCTGACCTTCGGATTCTTGACCGTCATACTGGGTGCTACCGACAAGCGGGCCCATCCGGCAGCCGCGGGCTTGGCGATCGGTCTGGCGCTCACACTGATCCACCTGGTCAGCATTCCGGTCACCAACACGTCAGTGAACCCGGCGCGCAGCACCGCACCAGCCTTATTCGTGGGCGGCGCGGCACTGTCCCAGCTCTGGCTGTTCTGGCTGGCGCCGCTGGTCGGCGGAACGATCGCCGGGCTGGCCTACCGGATGCTCGGCAGCAAGGACTGACGGGGTGGCTGGGGCGATGTAAGATAGCCGGGCTTCTACCCGGCTCCCGGAAGGATCAAACGATGACCGTCGCCAAGTATGCCGCTCTCGCCGTTGCTGTGGCTTTGTTGCCGCCGGCCGCCATGGCCCAGAATGCCGAGGTCAATTTCTGGCTCAAGGGCGCTCCCAACAACATCCAGGGATGCATTGCCGCCGATCCGCAATTCACTCGCGAGCACACGTTCCTGCTCGTCAATGGGCAGGCCCAGATCAAGTCGGCAGGCGGCATCAATGAAAAACTGAAGCTCGCACGGCCGGGCGTCTACACCGGAAGTTTCAACCTCGGGCGCCTGAACCTGAACGTCGTCGCTGACGTGGCGTCGACCCCCAAGACACTCACCGTGACGACGCAGGATCGCGGCTGCAACTGGTCGGCCGTCAAGCAGTAGCCGGGCAGCGAAAGGCGAGCGACGCCCGTAAGCTGGTCTCGCAGGAAATATGACGGCCAGACGACTATCCGTTCCGTTCAGCATCACCATTCTGGTGCTGATGGCGCTGGTGCTTGCCCCACTCAGCGGGGCGCTGCTGTGGCTCGGGTGGAGGTCGGTCGAGGCGCTTGAACGGCGCAGTGCCGATGAGCGCGTGTCGGTCCTGGAAAGGGCGGTGGAGCATTTCCTGACCGACGGGCTGCGGATCGTCATCTCTGCTGGCCTCACGCTGGCGAACTCGCCGAGCTTCGCCGCCGGCGCCGGGCCTGCAGCCGACGACGAGCGCCGTCGGCAATTGGTCGCCGTGCTGGAGCGGCATCCCGCGGTGGCCGCCGCCTTCGCCGGCTATGCCGATGGGCAGCTCCTCTACGCCGGCCGGCCGGAGTCGTTCTCGCCGACCGATCGAATCGAATTCGACGCGGGCAAACGGGGCGAGATCGTCATGCGGACGGTCGACGGCACAGGGGTCGCGCGCCGGGAGACTTCGTGGCTGCGGGCCCCGGCCGGTACCCGGGGGCCCGAACGTGTCAAGCCGACCGACTACGATCCGCGTATGCGACCATGGTACGTCGATGCCGAGAAGGCGAGGAACGTTGTTCTTACCGCGCCTTATCGTTTTGCCTGGTCCAAACACGCCGGGATTTCGGCCGGCGTGCCCCTGAGCGGCGGCGGCGGCGTGATCGGCTTTGACTTCACGCTGGAAACACTGTCGCAGCTCATCACGACGTACAAGATTACGCCCAATGCGATCATCATGATCGGACACGGCAGCGGCGCAGTCGAGGTCGAGTCGGAGGGATGTATCCCGGCCGCTCCAGGCTGCCTCCCCGGCGATGCCGAAGTCCGCGCGGCTCTCAAAGATGCGATCCACGCGACGGTCGCCACCGATCGCAGGATTGACCGCGAGGTGAGTGTCGCGGGTCGCCTCTACCGGGTGATCGTGCACAGTATTCCCGAGGCTCTGGGACAACGCTTCGTGGTCGGTACCGCCGTTCCCTCCGCTGAGCTCGCTGCCGGTTCGCACGCTCTGTTGCGCCGCGCCGCGCTGGCCGCCGCCATTGCTGTCGCATTCGCCGTGCTCGGGGCTCTTGTGGCGTCGCTGCTGGTGTCGCGGTCGATGGCACGCATCGCCGCCAAGACAGAGCGGATCCGCAACCTCGATTTTTCCGACCGTGAGCCGGTGCGAAGCCGCATCAGCGAGATCGTACGGCTGTCCGACTCGATCGAGCGGATGCGCGAGGGTCTTGAAGTGTTCGGGCGCTACGTCTCGAAGGATCTGGTTCACCAGATCATGCGCTCGCCGCAAAGCACCGGTGTCGGTGGCACGCGCCGCGAAGTTACGGTGATGTTCACCGACATCGAGGGCTTTTCGCTGCTCAGCGAGACGATGGAACCCGAACTCCTGACCAGCCGCCTGTCGCGCTACTTCGAGGTGTTGGGGGCGGCGATCTCCGCCAATCGCGGCATGATCGACAAGTACATCGGCGACAGCATCATGGCGTTCTGGAACGCTCCCGAACCTGACGAAGACCACATCGCCAACGCCTGTCGCGCCGCACTGCAGGCCGCCGCCGCCGGCAGGGCGCTGTCCGAGAAGTGGCGGCAGCGCGGGCGGGAGGGGTTTCGTACCCGCTTCGGCCTGCATACAGGTCCGGCGGTGGTCGGCAACGTCGGTGCCCGCGAGCGTATCAACTACACGCTGGTTGGCGCCGTGGCGAACCAGGCGTCGCGCCTGGAGAGTCTGAACAAGGTCTACGGCACGGAGCTGCTGGCCAGCGGCGAGGTCGCGGGCGCCACCGCCGACCGCTTCGTCTGGCGTCATATCGACCGCATCGTGGCCGCCGGCACGACAGAAACCCACGACATCCATGAGCCGTTGTGCGAGATCGAGGGTGCCGCCGGACACGCTGAGTTGCTGGCGCACTGGCGGGCCGGACGTGTCGCCTACGATGAAGGACGTTTCGACGCCGCGATCGTAGCCTTTGCCGCCGCGGCGATCGTTCGGCCGGGCGACGGTCCCTGTCGGGTCTTCATCGAGCGCTGCACGGAATTTGTGCGCAGCGGCAAGCCAGCCGGGTGGAACGGCGTGTGGCACTTCGACCGGAAGTGACGGCGCGCGGCGCGGCCTCAGCGACTGCGCATCAGGGCGCGCACATGGGCGACGACGGATTGGGCAAGTGCGTCAAGGTCGTAGCCGCCCTCGAGTGCCGAGACGATGCGTCCGTCGGCGTGACGATCGGCGATCGCCACAAGTTCTTCGGTCAGCCAGACAAAATCGTCGGTCTCGACATCCAGTTGTGCCAAGGGGTCGCGGCGGTGGGCGTCGAAACCCGCCGACACGATCAGGAACTGCGGTGAGAAGACGTCGAGCGCCGGCAGGATGCGCTCGCCCCAGGCAGCACGAAACGCGGCACTGCCGCTGCCGGCCGGCAGCGGGACGTTGACCACGTTGCCCGACAGGCCGCGTTCACGCGGCGAACCGGTGCCGGGGTAGAGTGGGGACTGGTGCGTGGACGCATAGAACAGCCGCGGATCGGGTTCGACGATGGCCTGGGTTCCCTGGCCGTGATGGACGTCGAAGTCGACGATGGCCACGCGCTCCAAGCCATACCGGACCTGGGCATGCAGCGCGCCGACCGCGACGTTGTTGAAGAGGCAGAAGCCGCCGGGAATGGAAGGCTGGGCATGGTGGCCGGGTGGGCGCACCGCGGCGAAGGCGGTGTGCGCCACCCCCGTCATGACCGCGTCGACGCCGGCCACCAGGGCGCCGGCGGCATGACGGGCGGCTTCGGCGCTGCGCGCGCTCATGATGGTGTCGCCGTCGATCTGGACGAACTCTCCGGCCGGCGGGCAAATCCCGAGGATCGTCTCGACATATCCGGAGGGATGGACGCGGCTCAGTTGCTCCATCGTTGCGGCGGGCGCCGGGACGTGAACGAGGCCGGCGAAGGCGGCAGCGTCGAGGGCCGCGAGGACCGCCCGCAACCGATCGGGCCGTTCGGGATGGTGCGCCCCAGTGTCGTGTTCGAGGAACGACGGATGACTGATGAGATACGACGTCATGACTTTTCTCTAGCGCGGCCAGCCTCGCCGGGATAGGGCGTCTGATCCGTTGCTTGAGCCGCCGCGCGATGCGGCGATAAGATGCGCGTTCCTTGGAGGATTTCGGAAAATGCTGCGTTCGATTGCCGTCGCAATACTCTCGCTGGTCGCCGGCAGCGCGCTGGCCGTGGACACCACGTTCCTCCTGGTCAATTCGACCGCCTATCCGATCAACGCGATGTCGATCTCGCAGAGTGAGATGGGTTTCTGGAGCCCCAACCTTCTCCGGCCGCCGGTCATCAAAGCTGGCGAGTCCCGGCAGATTGTGATCCCGGCATCGCAACTGGTGTGCCAGGTCGATATCAAGCTAGGCTTCGCCGATGGAGGTGCACCGGCCATCTGGCAGTATCTCAACCTGTGCAACCTCAGGCGTCTCCAGGTCTTCTACGATCGTGCCAGCGGCATCACGACCGCCAAGTACAGCGAGTAGCCAACCCTACCCACGTCGGAGCGCATGGGCGATCGTGCTGACCAGGAACAGGACGATGAAGACGACAAAGCAGATTTGCGCGAAGCCCGCGGCAGTCGATGCGACTCCGCCGAAGCCGAATACGGCGGCGACCAACGCGATGATAAGGAACGTGAGCGCCCATCCCAGCATGTGAATTTCCTCTCGAACGATGATTGGTAAGGCCTAAGGTTGAGTGCTGTGGGGGCTGATGATGCGACCATAGCGGTCGATGCGGTTGCCCTGTGCGTCGTAGCGGAATCCGAACTCATCGCGGAAGGCGACGTCCCTGGTCGTGGCCGGCCGCGTCTCGACGTAAGACGAAACGTAGGCCTGTGTCTGTACAGCCGGGTAGATCGACGGCGCGGTCGGAACCTGCGAGATGCGATAGCCGTTGGCGTCGACCCGGTAGCCCTGGGCGTCAACCCGGTAGCCGTATCGGTCGGTGTGATAGGGCGGATTCGCCGGCACGACTGCCTCCGAGCGGTAGCGGCGGGAGTCGATCTCGCTGCCAACGCAGCGATTGTAGGCCGCCGTGTACGGCTGCAGCCCGTAGGAATGGCATGCATTCTGGGCGTCGCGCGTCAGATTGACTTCGGCGTAATCGGCGCTCACCCGGCCACTTGCGCGGGCAGCGCGATCGCGTGTGACGCAGTTGCTGTAGCCGATGGTTCCTGGTGGGAAGCCGTAGTCAGCGCAGGCCTGCTCGGACGTCGCATAAGCCGAGGAATAGGCAACCGGAGTTCCGGCAGGCGTAGCGTGGCGGGTCTGTGGTGTGCTTGAGCAGGCCGCCGCGATCAGGCCAGCCGATAGTGCTGTGGCAAGTCGGACATTCATGGGAGGTCTCCCCGGCAAAATTCCAAGAGAGAAACGCGAGCAGCAGGTTGAAGTTGCGGACGTGTGCAGGAATCCTTCGGAACACCGGCGCGGAACCTTTTGGACTGCTCGGCGTTTCGCCCGGCAGCTCCGAGCGGTGATCGAGCGGCGCATTCGTGCATGCTTGCCGAGGAGCCAGTCGAGAATCGCCGCGGTTTCATTGCGTGGGTGAGTGTGCGAGAGTTTGGCGATCTCGCGATAGACCACCGCGTCCCCGGCTTGTGGCCCTCCTGTCACCACGCCGACAGTGTGGTCGTCAGGTGGCGGGGGTGCGCAGCCGCTCGACTTCGGCTTCCAACGCCTCTATCCGCTTGTCGCGCTGCTCAAGGGCGGCAGCGACATCGGCCGCCTCGAAGCGCTGCGGAATATGCTGCGGACAGTTGGCGTCCCATGCCGAAACGTTGAAGAGGATCGCCTGCTCCGGCCGTGCCTTGTAGCCGTCGGACACCAACCTGGACATCAAGGAGTCGTCGTCGGTAACGGCGCGTGCTTCACCCCAGATCTTGATGCGCCGGCGCTGCGCGTAGTCGATGAGAAACAAATAGGCCTTGGGGTTGTCGGCGAGATTGCCCAACGTGATGTACTGCCGGTTGCCGGCATAGTCGGCGAAACCGATGGTGCGGTCGTCGAGCACCCGCAGGAAGCCCGGCGGGCCGCCGCGGTGCTGGATGTAGGGCTGGCCTTCCGTATTGGCGGTGGCGAGAAAGACACTGGTCTGTGCGGCGATGAAGGCGGCGAGATCCGGAGTGACGCCGGTCTTCCAGGAGCCCCCGGTCTCCATCCGCTCGTAGTTGCGGCGCGATCCCCGGACGGTCTGGATCGCCTTGACGGAAGGCGTGAAGGCGACATCGCTGGCATAGAGGCGGGTTGTTTCCATGATTTTCTCCTATAGGTCGAGGTCGCTTAGCGACGGGTGGCCGTCGGGCCTGCGGCCGGACGTCCATCGGAATTTCCGGTCGCTCTCCGCAATGGCCTCGTCGTTGATGCTGGCGAGGCGCAACCGCATCAGGCCGTGAGTGTCGAATTCCCAGTTTTCGTTGCCGTAGCTGCGGAACCACTGGCGGCTGTCGTCATGCCATTCATAGGCGAATCGGACGGCAATCCGGTTTTCGCGGAAGGCCCAGACTTCCTTGATCAGGCGGTAGTCGAGTTCGCGTCGCCACTTGCGCATCAGGAAGGCCTCGATGGCCGGGCGGCCTTGCGGGAATTCGGTGCGGTTCCGCCAGCGGCTGTCGGTCGTGTAGGCGAGCGCTATCCGAACCGGATCGCGTGAGTTCCAGGTGTCCTCGGCCAGGCGCGCCTTCACGGCGGCGGTTTCGGCGGTGAAGGGAGGAAGCGGGGGACAGTCCATGCGGTGGTCCTCGATCGTTGGCTGGGAGGGTGGACCACCGGTGGTGCATTGCGCGCCGCCGGTGGAACAGTCTTCGGGGACGGTGTTCAGGCAGCCTGGCGCGGAATCACGGCCGGGAAGTCGATGTCGGTCTTGGCGACTTCGTTGACATAGTTGGTCCAGGTATTCAGCGCGACGTGCAGCACCATCTCGATTACCTGTGCGTCGTTGTAGCCGGCGAGCTTGACGGTGCGGATATCGTCCTCGCCGACATGGCCGCGTTCACGTGTGACCTTGGCAGCGAAGCGCACGGCGGCATCGGCCTTGGGATCGTTCGACACGCCGGCACGATTGGCGGCGATTTCCGCATCATCGAGCTTGGCGAGATTCTTGCCCAGGTAGGTGTGGGCCGACAGGCAGTAGTCGCAGCCGTTGATCTCGGCGACAGCCAGGGCGATGCGCTCGCGCGTGGCGGCAGGCAGCATGCCCTTGGCCAGTGCGGCGGATAGGCCGAGATAGCCTTCAAGTGCGGCAGGGCTCGTCGAGACCAGACGGAACAGGTTGGGTACGGTGCCGAGCTGCTTCTTGACGGCTTCGAGCAACGGCTGCGAGGCGGCGGGGGCGGCGTCGATCGTGGCGGGTGTGGGGATGCGGGACATTCGGTATCTCCTCGGTGGGCAGGCCGGATTGGCCCGATACCCCGTCATCTAATCCCTACCGAAAAGGTGTGGTATATGGTATAATATGGAGTATTCCTCTCGAATAATGGAAGGATAATGGATCGCCTCGAAGCCATGTCGATTCTGCGCGAAGCAGTCGATGCCGGCAGTCTTTCGGCGGCGGGCCGCCGCCTCGGCGTTCCGCTGGCAACCGTCAGCCGCAAGGTTTCGGAGCTTGAGAGGCATCTGGAAACCCGGCTGCTCAATCGGTCGAGCCGCAAGCTCACGCTGACCGATGCGGGCCGTTCGTACGTCGTTGCCTGCAAACGCATTCTCGAGGACGTCGCCGAAGCCGAGCGTGTGGCTTCAGGCGAGTACAGCGCACCGAAGGGCAACCTCACCCTGTCGGCGCCGATTGTCTTTGGTCGCCTGCATGTTCTTCCGATCGTGATGGCGTTTCTGAAGCACCATCCGGACATCGATATCCGGCTCGTGCTCGCCGATCGCGTGGTCGACCTATTCGAGGATCATGTCGATCTCGCGATCCGCATCGGCGATTTGCCCGATAGCAGCCTCGTTGCAATCCGAGTGGGCTCGATCCGCCGGGTGGTGTGCGGCAGTCCGGCCTACTTCGCCGGGCGCGGCACGCCGCAGTACCCAGTGGAACTCAGTGTCCACGACTGCGTCAGCTTCGAGGGCCTGCTGGCGTCGGGCTTCTGGTGCTTCAGGGTCGGCAAGTCGGACACGCCGGTCGCAATCCACTCACGGCTGGTCGTCAATACCGCGGAGGCCGCCATCGATGCTGCTGTCGCAGGCGTGGGGATCGCGCGCGTTCTCTCGTACCAGGTGGCGCGCGACTGAGGCCGGGGCACTCGCCGTGGTGCTCGAGCCATTCGAACCCGCACCCGTTCCGGTCAATCTCGTCCATGCCGGACAGGGACTTCTGCCGCTGAAGCTTCGCGCCTTCATCGATTTCGCCGCGCCGTTGCTGAGAGCCGGCCTGTTGCGGCCCAGGCCGTAGCTTCAGGGCAGGTCACGAGCCGGATCCGGCGCCAGGAACCAGTCGAGGATCGCTGTATTCTCGTCGCGTGGATAGGTGTGCGAGAGGTCTGCGATCTCGCGATAGACCACCGCGGCACCGGCCTGCTGCAGGGTACGCTCGGCTTCCCGCGCCATCGCGGCCGAGAACATCCAGTCCTGCGCACCGTGCACGATATGAATCGGCAATCCCCTGACGCGATCCGGATCGGCGAAAGTCATCATCATCGGATGGAACGCGGCCGCTACCGGAGCCAGATGGGTAAATTGGTTGCTGCCGGACAGGCCGAGTACGTAGGTGAAGGTGCCACCGTCGCTCATGCCGGTGGCAAGCTTGCGGGCCGGATCGATGTTCCATTGGTCTGCGACATGCTCGATCATGCGGTCGATGCTGGGTCCGTCGACGTCGGGTTCCATCAGCGACCAGGTCGAGCCG
>CALFRN010000380.1 GCA_937919085.1 uncultured Reyranella sp. | reverse complement strand
TGCCCGTCGCCTCCAGTGTCGAGGAGGCGTCCGACCTGCTGATTGCCGCGCCGCGGCCGGGCCGGAGGTATCGCGCGGCGCTCAGTATTTACCGATGAGCCGGGAGTTGAAGGCGCTCGGCTTCGCGAAGATATCGGCTCGCCCGCGTCGTAACTCATCCTGGGACCAGCCTCTAATCCTCGGGTATTGGCGCCTTCGCCAGCGAATCCCCGGATTCACTCGCAGGTGCGGTAGCCAGATTCCAGACAGATGTGCGCTTTTTTGAGGGCTTTCGAAATATCCGAACCCGTCATTCTCCGCTCGATGAAATCTCGATATTCTCGAACATAATCACCGTTCTCCAACGCAATGTCGAACCACATATGCGCCAACACATAGTCCTGCGGTACCCCATGGCCATAAGCGTAATGTTGGCCAAGGCCTCTTTGGCCGATAGCAAAGCCTTGCGCGGCGGCCCTGCGGTACCAATCGACGGCCACAATATAATCTTGATTCACACCTTCGCCTATGGCGTACATCCTGCCGAGCCAGAACTGAGCGCGAGGGTCGCCCTGGGCCGCCAGCGGCCCCCATTCTCTCAGTGCGGCCTGGCCGTCTCCCGAAGAGAATGCATCCAATCCGGCACCAAAATCCTGCGCCTGCACGGCGAACGGCAGGAAAGAAAAAACGAGTGCTATGGCGTGAAGTGACTTGTGCATCTTCATGGAGATTCCACAAATTTCTTACGAATTAAAGAATTTCCCAGGTAAGATGGACTTATTTTTCGTCAGTATTGCCATAACGCCACTTGCCGAATTGATATACGCACGCGCCAAATGAGGGCGCACACGGACAAGGCGCAAGCCCCCGATTCCGCCGACTGCGTCGCAGCCACCGAAGTAAGGGCTTGTCTCCGGTTTGGTGATCCATGCACCAGGAAGGCCGAGGCGAGCCAATCTCGGTCTCGTACACTCGATCAAGGTGGAACGGCTTGGTTTTCGAATGGCCGGCCGCGTGGCGCACGTTTGATCGATCATCCGATCGGTTTCTTTCGGGGTGGCGCCGGAAACGGGCAGATTCCTCGACACTCTATTTCTCATCGACCAGAAGGTCCGTCAGGCCGAGCCCAGCCACGGCCTCGACGCCCGCAAGGTTCAAATGGTCGGTATCATAGTAGAACTCATCGCCTGGCAAAACACCGGAAAAGTCGTGCATCTCGACATGCGCCGAGTCGAGAATTGTCGCCATCTTGGCATCGAACGCGGCCTCGCCCGGCAACCGGTCACGATATCGCGGTGGCGTCGGCAGTTTTACCGCAATGAAGTCGGCGCCGCTGGCCTGAACCCGCGCGATCAATTCCGCAAAGTCGCCAAGGTATTTCTCGATCGCTGCCTGTGGATCCTCACTTGCGAACAAGTAGTCAATCCGCGTTTTGTCGATCTGCTTATTCGGCCGATAGGTGCGCGTAAATTTCCGGCTTTCGGCATCGGGAATATCCGAACCTAGCCGATACAGTCCATTGATCTTAGCAAAACCGCTCAGGTACTCGGGAAGAATGCCCCTGGACCAGGGATGTGCAAGGAAGGTCGCGATCAGGTCCCGGTCCAGCGGTGCCCGGCGGAACAGATCGCTGTCGGTCAGGCGGTCCTCGTTCCACTCGCTGGAATAGAATGCAAACGAGTCGACGACATAGATCACGTTGGTCGCCGAATGCCGGCGCGAGAAATAGTCGTAAACGAAGAGGTTGGGCAGCACACCGGCGCCCTCGTTCGACAGGTTCATGATCGTCGCCCCGCTTCGCGCCTCGAATTGCGCCTCCGTGTCGCCAAAGCCCAGCGGCATGGCGTGGGACGCTCCAAGAATGACGAAATCGAGCTTTTGTGGCGGGGCGGTCGCGATCATGAAAAAGCGATTCTTCTGCCCGGTCGTGCGGACCTGGATTTCCGCCCAGGCGTAAAGAGCGAGATAGAGCAGGACGCCAATCACGAAAAAACCGACCCACTGACGAAGACACGCGCGCGTTGGGACGTGGGCTTGGTTAGGGTTGTTGACTTGCGTTATTGGGGTTCCTTCCATGGTGTGCTCAGAACTGCATGTACACAAATTCAGCGCCGCTCCAGCGTCCGATGACGAGAAGGCAGGCGATCATCGAATAATATAACCCCCACCGGGGCAAGAGCGGCAGCGCTGCGATTCTATGGAATATCGATCGCACTTCGTCGAAGCATTCCACTATCATCAGGACCACGATCAAAGTCAGCGACAGCCAGAATTCCGGAGTCCAGTTGTAGGTGCGCAGAAGCGACGGGTACAGGGAAAGCGCCGACCAGACCCTGTCGAAGATCGCGATCGCACCCGACAGCGTAGCGGCTCGAAAGAACACCCAGGCAAAGACGATCAGATGAAACGTCAGCAAAACCGAGATGGCTGTCCAAAGCGCCCCGGGAATGACGGCCGCCAGACGTTGGCGCAGACCCGCAAGCATCAGCCAGATCACCTGATAAAATCCGTTGATTGCGCCCCAGATCACGAATGTCCAACTTGCTCCATGCCACAGGCCGCTGACCGCAAAGACGGCCATCACGTTCAAATAAAAGCGCGGTCTGGACATCCGGCTTCCGCCCAGGGGAATGTACAGATAGTCGCGAAACCAGTTGGCCAGCGATATGTGCCACCTTTTGGACCAGAACTCTGCAATATTGCGCGAAAGATACGGGCGCCGGAAGTTCTCGATCAACGTGAACCCAAGGATCGCCGCCAGCCCAATCGCCATATCCGAATACCCTGAGAAATCGCAATAGATCTGAAAGGCGTAAAAATAGACCGAAATCAATACGGTTACGGGCGATTGAAAGGCCGTATTGGTGAAACCGGCATCGACGAATTCGGCAAGCCTGTCCGCGATGACGACTTTCTTGAACAGGCCCCAAAGCAGCAACTGCAAGCCGAAAGCCACCCTCACGGGGTCGAAAGTCGCTCCTTCCCGCAATTGCGGCAGAAAGCTGGTTGCGCGTTCGATCGGGCCCGCCACCAGTTTCGGAAAAAAGGCGACATAGACTGCCAAATGGCCCAGGTGTCGTTCTGCGCGCAGCTTGCCCCGGTAGCAGTCGATAATGTAGCTGACGCAGGAAAAGGTGAAAAACGACAAGCCTACGGGCAGCAGCCAGCCGAGTCGCGGAATGGCCAACGCATTTTGAAATAGTGAAAATGGTGCAAGAGCGCTTTCCACCGACTCCAGCAAAAAATCGGCATATTTGAAGACCGCCAGCACGGACAATTGCGCAAGAACGCCAAGTCCCAGCCAAAGCTTGCCGCGCGGGTTTTGACTTCCGTCCTCGACTAGTCTGCCGAACACGTACGCGGCTGCGGTCGCATAGGCGAGAAGGACCAGATAAGCCAGCTCGAACGCCGAATAGAAGTAATAGCTGGCGACAAGCAGCAAGACCCAGCGAAATCGCCCGGGGATCGAATAATAGACAACGGCGACCAGCGCGAAGAACCAGAGAAAGGAAAACGAGTTCAGTAACACGCCGCGCCTCCTGCACACCCTTATGGTCCGGCCGCACTCGGAAGAAATGCCCAGGCGCGGAATCTATGTCTCAATAGCTTGTCCAGGCCTCCAGAAAGGCGGCAGGAAGTTCCGGAGGCGGCAAGCTGTCGTTGAAATTCTCTGCCAGATAGTCTTCCACCAAAATCACATCTTCCTCGCTGAGGGCGTTCATGCGGTCGTCTTGGGCGTGGCGGACCAGAAGGCTGTGCCAGCCGCCTCTTTCAAACTGCACAGTGACGACGGGGGCGAAATTATGGCACGACGTGCAATTGTTCAGGATCATCTCACGTGCCGCCAAACACTTTTCGGGACCGACAGTGTCCGAAGGGACGCATCGGAAGATCGCGTCAATATCAAGCTGCTGCGCCTGCGATTGCGTGGCCGACGCGACGTAGACGCACCCGATGCACGCAACGCTAAACAGCAACGCCAGAGCCCGTTCCAATAGCGTGCTCATGTCACATCCTCCTTATGCTGCCTCGTTCGTACCCAGGTTTTCCAGTGCAGGCGGAAGAATCGGAACCGGTTCCGTCTCGTTGTAATGCGATTTGAGGAAATCCCTCATTTCGTCGTACTGCGCCTCGCTCATTTCGGGCACGTTCTCGCGGTGCGCGGCAAGCAAGGCATCCCAGCCATCGGGCGATTTCTGCGCCTTAACTACCGGAACGAATGTGTGGCACGACGTGCAGTAGCTCAGGACCGAGTTTCGCGCGCTCAAGCATTGCTCGGGAGTCTGGGTGCCGATCGGGCCGTCCGCGCTGCAGTTGAACACCGCATCGATGTCGACGCCCTGGGCCCGTGCCTTGTCGCTGGACAGAGTCAACGCTAGGGCCATGGACAGACAGATCGCGAATGCAAGTGCGAGTGCTGACAGTCTAATAGCTGTCGGAGAATGATTCAGGCTCAATGGAAGGACTCCTTTTCGGTTGCTCCGGCTTTTCGGCGTCCGGCAGATAGGGATCGAGCTGGAAGACCGGAACCGTGATGTGGCTGCGCGCCTGATGAGAGGGGAACCCGGCGCCCACCAGCGCGCGAATTGCGGCCTCGATGTGCGGATCGTAGTATTGCAGATCGCATTTGTCGCAGACATGTGCCGGCACGTTCTCGATGAGGTTCAGCTCGCTGCCCAGCCACATCGGCAT
This sequence comes from uncultured Reyranella sp., assembly GCA_937919085.1. Taxonomy (GTDB): domain Bacteria; phylum Pseudomonadota; class Alphaproteobacteria; order Reyranellales; family Reyranellaceae; genus Reyranella. Next base: position 2,657 of record CALFRN010000380.1, on the reverse strand, counting down.
CTGGGTGATCTCGGCGCGCATTTTAGATCCACACGAGGAGCACTTGATTTCAGTCTTTTCCGCACCGTTGTCTGCCATGTTTGCCATTTTGTCGCTGCTCCCCCTGCCATCCGTTTATCCGACCCGCCGACACCATCCCGGAGACGCCAGCTTTCGCCGGCGCCTCCGATTTGCATTCACAGGCGTATTGCCATCAGGGCTGCATCATTTTCTTCGAGGCCTCGACGACCTTCGGCGCGTCCGGCGTCATCCAGGCAATCATTTCCCGTGCACCCGGAGGCGGTGCGTCGGGGAAGGTCGACCGGCCGAATTTTGCGCCAGGAACGGCCATCGCAACGCGCGCGATGATTTCCGATGCGGTGCCGTGGGATTCGTGCCCATGGTCAACGACCAGAAGTCTGCCCGTCTTTCTGACCGATGCAATGATCGGGTCGATCGGCAGCGGCTTGAGCGTACGCGGGTCGATGATCTCGGCACTGATTCCGAACGATTTCAGATCTGGCGCCGCCTTGTTGATCTCGACCGCCGCAGGACCGTAGCCGACAATCGTGAGGTCGGTACCTTCCTGACGGATCGCGGCCTCGCCCAACGGTATGACGTAGGGATCGTCCGGCACGTCGATCTGCACACCGTTGATGGCAGCGCCATACTGGAAGAAGATCACCGGATCGGGATCGCGCAAGGCCGCGGTAAACAGGCCCTTCGCGTCGTAGGCGTTGGCGGGGATCACGACCTTGACGCCGGGAATGGCGGCATAGAGCGCCTCCTGTCCGGCGTCGGCGTGCTGACCGGCAGAACCCGGTCTCCGGCCCGAGGCGTCCTGCCAGACCACCAGCGGCATGTTGACCTGACCGCCCGTCATGTGGCGCAACTTGCCAACCTGGTTGAACACCAACTCGAAGCAACGCACCGTCGTCATCGACGGCAGGTGCGAGATCGCGCGCACACCCGTCATCGCAATGCCTGCCGCACCGCCAAGCAGCCACTCTTCGTCGATCGGCCCCCAATCCGGGATCCGCAGATCGCCGAATTCCTTGTAAAGATCGATCACGTTGCCCAGCGGGTCGGCGGCAACCGGACGCTGATATTCGTACAGCATCGTCAGGTGGGGGTCGTTGCGCATCTCGTGCTGGATCGCCTCGAGAATTGCGTATGTGCTATTCTTGTTACTCATTTTCTTCACAGCTCCTATGTTTGATCAGTTATATGCCTACGAACTGAGAGGCTGCAACCGACGTTCCCGCGAAGACATTCTCGAGTCCGGCTTCAGGTATTGTCAGCGGGGATGAACGGGCAAACTCGATGGAATCATCCACCAGTTGCTTGACTTCGGCCACGACTTGGTCGGCCTCGGCATCCGTTATGATGTCGTTGGCGATCAACTGACGACGCAGTTTCGGGATCGGATCTTCGGCGATCCAGGCCCGAACTTCGGAGTCGCTGCGATACGGCAATCCGAACGCACCCAGAACGCCGGGTTTTGCGCCGGCAAGACCGGAGTGGTCCATGAACCGATAGGTCTTGGTCTCGATCAGCGTTGGGCCTTCGCCCGCACGCGCACGTGCAACCGCACGCTGCATCACAGTGTGGACCGCCAGCACATCCATGCCGTTGACCGTCTCATAGGCGATATCCAACCCGGCACCGAGATCGGACAGGTTCCGCAAGTTGTTGGTGCGTTCCTGCGGCATGGCGATCTGATAGCCGTTGTTTTCGACAATCGCGATCATCGGCAGCTTGTAGAGCGCGGCATTGCGCAGACCGGAATAGTACCAGCCGTTGTTGACCGAACCGTCGCCGCCGAAGGCGACCGCGACCTGATCCGTGCCGCGAACTTTCGCCGAATAGCCCGCACCCGCCGCGAACAGATACTGCGGCCCGATGATGCCATTCATCCCGAGAATGCCCTTGGACACGTCGGTGATGTGCATCGATCCGCCGAAGCCCTTGTTGTAGCCGGTCTGCTTGAAGAACAGCTCCGCTGACATCTTGTTCAGATCGCCGCCTTTGGCGATCAGGTGGCTGTGGCCGCGGTGGTTCGAGGCGATGTAGTCATCCTCGCGAAGCGCCGAAATGGTGCCGACGGAAGAGGCTTCCATGCCGATCGACATGTGGAACGCGCCATAAAGGCCGTCCTTGCCAGCAAGGAACAACTCCTTGAACGTGTCCTCCCAGGTACGCGATTTCAACATAGTGCGATACATGCCGACGAGCTTCTCTTTCGGGAAGTCGTCAAGGCTGGTGGTCCAGCCATTACCGGCGCTTGCAACGCGCGCTTTCGACACAAACGCAGTGGTTGCACCCACCGCGCCAGCAAACTGCAGGAAATTCCGCCGACTGACGCCTCCGCGTGCCGGTCGCTTCGTTTCTTCATCCGGTGTCATCACAGTCTCGGATTTATCTTCATGCATGTTCAGATCTCCTGTCATCATGCTTGCCTTTGGGTTCGCGATCCTTTCGGAACACATACAAACCCAGAAGGCACCTTGCCAAAGATGAAATTCCCCATCGGTCAGGCACAGAACTACACAAGCCGCCCAAATCGGCGCAGAATTTTCGGAAACACAAAGCAATCGTGCTTTCCAAAACATAGGAAAGCACTCCAGCTTAGGGTAGGCTTGCCTCTTGAGTACGGCAATTTACCGAAGTCTTACTTC
>CALFRN010000379.1 GCA_937919085.1 uncultured Reyranella sp. | reverse complement strand
GTCAGCAGCATGCCCAGGGTCTGATGGGCATTCCGGCCTTCGAAGCAGTAGGCCACGATGAACTGCTTGCCGCCCCTCGGGAATCCCTCGATCAGCAATCGGTCGGCCTGGGGCAGGCCAGAGCGCCAGCGCTGGATATCGAGCCACTGGCGTACCTCGGCCGGCAACTTGGGGTGTCGCGACGGGTCTTGCAGGATGCCGCGCACGCGGTCGGCCAGGAAGGTAGACAGCGGCAGGCGGCCGCCGCCATAGGCCGGCACCTTGGGATCGCCCCCGCCGGTCGCCAGCGAGCACTGCGCCATCAGCTCCTTGACGCCTTCGAAGCGCAGCAGGCGGCCGGCAAAGGTGAAGGTGTCGCCCGGTACCAGTCCCTGGATGAAGGACTCCTCGACCTCGCCCAAAATCGGCCCGCGCCTCAGCTTCACCTTCAGGAGCGGCAGCTCGACGATGGTGCCGACATTCATGCGGAACTGCCGCGCGACCAGCGGCGAGGCCAGCATCCAGCGCCCGCCGGGCAATTCCTTCAGCCGGTGCCAGCGGTCATAGGCCGCCAGCGCGTAGCCGCCAGTCGCCACGAAGTCGAACGTGTCGTCGTAGTCCTGGCGCGGCAGATCGCGGTAGGGCTGGGCGCGACGGATTTCATGGAAGAAGGCTTCGCGATCGATCGGCTGGGCGCAGGCGGTACCGACGATGTGCTGCGCCAGCACGTCGAGACAGGGCGGACGCGGCGGATCGCCGTCGAGTTCGCGCGCTTCGACGGCTTCGAGGGCCGCCAGCGATTCCAGCACCTCGAAGCGGTTGGCCGGCGCGATCATGGCGCGGCTGGGCTCGTCGAGCCGGTGATTGGCGCGGCCGATGCGCTGCATCAGGCGGCTGACGCCCTTGGGGGCGCCCATCTGGATCACCAGATCGACATTGCCCCAGTCGATGCCGAGATCGAGGGACGACGTCGCCACCACCGCGCGCAGTCTGCCCGCCGCCATCGCTGCCTCGACCTTGCGACGTTGTTCGACCGCCAGCGAGCCGTGATGCAAGCCGATTGCCAGATTGTCCTCGTTGATCCGCCACAGTCCGTCGAAGGCGAGCTCGGCCTGGGCACGCGTGTTCACGAAGATGATCGAGGTCTGGTGCTGACGAATGATGTTGTAGATTTCGGGCACCGCGTGGCGGCCCATGTGGCCACCCCAGGGAATGCGCTCATGGGCGTCGATGATGGTCACCACCGGCTGCGCCCCAGGTTCGCCACGCACGATCTCGACCGGTTCGTCGCGCAGCCTCAGATATTCGGCCAGTACCGGTGGATCGGCCACGGTGGCCGAAAGGCCCACAAAGCGCGCCTGCGGCGCCAGCGCCGCCACCCGCGCCAGGCAAAGCGCCAGGTGATGGCCGCGCTTGGTGGCGGCGAAGGCATGTAGTTCGTCGACGATCACGCATTTCAGGCTGGCGAAGAACTTCGCCGCGTCGAGGTAGCTCAGCAGCAACGCCAGAGACTCGGGCGTTGTCATCAGCAGATCCGGCGGCCGTTCGCGCTGGCGCAGCCTTCGGCTCTGCGGCGTATCGCCGGTGCGGCTCTCGGCTCGCACCGGCAGCTTCATCTCGGCGATCGGCGTCTCGAGGTTGCGCCTGATGTCGGTCGCCAGCGCCTTCAGCGGCGAGATGTAGAGCGTGTGCAGTTGGCCCCTGCCCTTGATGTGCGCCAGGTCCTCGCCCTTGCGGCGACGCTCCGTGAGCTCGATCAGCGACGGCAGGAAACCCGCCAGGGTCTTGCCACCGCCGGTCGGCGCGATCAGCAGCGCGCTCCTGCCCTCCGCGGCGAGATCGACCAGGGCAAGCTGGTGCGGCCGGGGCGTCCAGCCGCGGCTTTCGAACCAGCGTGCAAACAGATCGGGAAGCCCCATGTTCAGCCCAATGAATACGGGCTTATCGGCCAGTTTTTGGCACCGAACTGGCACCGAGCGCCTGGTTTATGGCATCGGCGGCTGCGGAGTCAGTGTTTTCGAACAGGTGGCTGTAGACCCGCAGGGTAATGCTGGGGTCGGCGTGACCGAGCCGCGCTGAAATCGTAACGATGTCGACCTTGGCGGCGATCAGCTGCGAGGCATGGCTGTGCCGTAGCGCATGAAAGGTGACGTCGGGGATACCGAGCGCTGCGGCGGTTTTGCCCCAACGAATCGACAGGGCAGTCCGCCTGCAGGGCCCGCCGTCCTGACCAGGAAAGACAAGGGCGCCAGCGTCCAGGCGGCCAATTCCCAGCGCCAGGCGCCGCTCGAGCTGCTGACGCCGGTGATCCCGCAGGGCGTCGACCACAATCTCGGGCATGGTCAGCCGGCGCTCGCCGTCATCGGTCTTGGGTCTCTTGATTGTGAGTGGCTGGCCGGCGACTTCCTCGACGCTCGCCTTCACCTGCAGCATTCGACTCTCAAGGTCGACGGCGGACCAAGCCAGCGCCAACACCTCGCCCGCGCGCAGGCCACAAAACAGGGCCAGCATCGCCTCGGGGAAGATGTCGGTTTCCCGCAGTTTGTCGACAACGTCAGCGATCTGGTCCTTCTTCAGGATCATGGGCTTCTTCTTCGGGACCTTCGGGGCACGCTGGCCATCGTGTCCACAGACGTTGCGGGATAGTTGGCCATGGCGAACGGCGTCGCCCAATGCTTTCCGAAGCACCGCATGCGCATGTCGCACAGTTAGCGCCGACAGGCCGGCGGCGCGCATCATCGAATGCCAAGCCTGAACCTCGGCAGTGCCTAGCCGCTGCAAGGCCTCGCTCCCGATGTGCGGGCTGATCTGCTTCTTCAGCAGCACGTTGTAGCGCTCCCGCGTGGCGTCGCCGATGTCGCCGGCGCCGTGCCAGACGTCAATCCTGGCACGGACATGCTGGGCGATCGTAGTCTTGCTGGCCTCGACGTACTCGCCCTTCCCGACCGCAACCAGTTGTTCGGAGAGCTTCTGCTGAGCATCCTTCTTGCCGCCCCTGACGGTCATGAAGCGCGAGCGCCGCTTGCCGTCGGGACCGGCCGGCAGGTCGAATTTGATGCGCCACGATGCTTTGCCGCGGCGGGTGATGCTGCCTTTCATTTGAATTGCTCCTGAGACCGCCCAAGGAGAGAACGAACGTTTGCAACCCATGATGCCAACTTTGGCGGCGCTGGGATTTTTCCTTTCACCGCGAGCATGATGCGCTCCGCCATGCTGTAGCCGAAGGTCTGCGTCGGTGACGCGCCCCAAATTTCCAACTTGGCCCTTGGTGGAGGAACGATCCCTCCTTCCGGTCTGAGATCCTCCATGACGGTGGCGGCCGCGTTCATAGCCTCCTGGTAAGCGAAGGGATCGGCGAGCCAATCATCTCGCGCGACTTGAGTAGGCTTTGAAATAGTGCCGGCGATGCGACCGGTCATTGTCATAGCTTCACCAATTGCCATCATGAGACCTGCCGCTTGTCGCCCGTA
>CALFRN010000378.1 GCA_937919085.1 uncultured Reyranella sp. | reverse complement strand
TTCCCGCCGATCAGGTCGATTTCGTCGTCGAAGCACCTTACCCCATGCACCTGCAGGCACTGTTCACGCGCGATCCCGCCGCGATCACCGATGTGCAGGTCCTGATGGCCATGGTCGCGCTGCGCGGCATCTACGAGAAATACGAGGTCCAGTCGCTCAACCATGGCGTCGGCTTCAACACGGCGGCGATCGAGCTGCTGTTGCCGACCTACGGCGAGCGCCTCGGCCTAAAAGGAAAGATTTGCAAGTACTGGATGGTCAATCCGCTGCCGACCATGATCCCGGCCATCGAATCTGGTTGGGTCGAGAGCGTGTTCGCGGTTGGCGGCGAAGTGGGCATGGAGCGCTATACCGCCGCCCATTCGGACGTGTTCTTCACCGGCCGCGACGGCAGCTTCCATTCCAACCGCGCCATGGGCCAGCTCGCGGGCCACTACGCGATCGACATGTTCATCGGCGCGTCGCTGCAGATCGACATCAACGGCAATTCCTCGACCGTATCGAAGAACCGCATCACCGGATTCGGCGGGGCGCCCAACATGGGCTGCCAGCCCACGGGCCGCCGCCATCCTTCGAAGGCGTGGCTCAAGGCAGGCGCGGAAGCCAATCCCGGTCCGGGCGCATTGCCCGGCCGCAAGCTCGTCGTGCAGATGGTCGAGACTTTCCAGGCTGGTCGCGTGCCGACGTTTGTCGAGCAGCTCGACGCGCAGGATCCCGGCATCCGCAAGGCGCTGCATGGCGTGGCACCGGTGATGATCTATGGCGACGACGTCACCCATGTCGTGACCGAGGAAGGCATCGCCAATCTTGGCGCCTGCCGTTCCATTGCCGAGCGCCAGGCCGCGATCCGCGCCGTCGCTGGCTACACGCCGGTCGGACTGAAGCGCAAAAAGCGCGAGACCGAAGATCTGCGGGCCCGTGGCATCGTCCAGCTTCCCGAGGATGTCGGCGTCCGCCCGGCGGAGGCCAGCCGCAGTCTGCTGGCGGCGCAGGACATCAAGGGTCTCGTCCGGTGGTCGAACGGTCTCTACGACCCACCCTCGCAATTCGTCGACTGGTAGGACCGGAGCCATGGAGAAGTTCGCGAAGGCTTTCCCGTCCAGGTCGCTTCGGGTCAAGACGAGCAAGCCGTGGGCGCTCGCCGGCGTCGTCGGATCTGGCAATCTAGAGGTCCTGCTCGAGCGTGGCGGCCGTCAGTCGGATGCGATGGAGTGTCATGTCGAAACCTCTATCCCCGGCTACAAGGCGTCGTGGCTCGCGGCCCTCGCGGATTTCGCGCGCAACTACCCGGCTGGCGGTACCAAGGTGACGATCAACGACCAGGGCGCACCGCCGGTCCTCGTCAATCTGCGGCTGCGCCAGGCCTATGACCATCTGACGAAGGGCGGCAAATGACCGGCGGTGTTCTCTTTCACGAGCAGACCGCGCGGCAGCGCCTTGACGCGATCACTGACCAGGGCTCGTTCGTCGAGTTCCTGCCGCCGCCCGAGCGACTGACGAGCCCCTATCTCGCGCAGCTGGGAATCCCGGTGTCGCTGGACGATGGCGTGGTGATCGGGCGAGCCAGGATCGACGGCAAGAAGGTCTACCTTGCCGCCCAGGTCGGCCAGTTCGTGGGCGGTGCGGTGGGCGAAATTCACGGCGCCAAGCTCACAGGGCTGTTCAAGGCCGCGTCCCGCGATGGCGTGCCCTGCGTGGTGATCGTCGAGAGCGGCGGCGTACGCCTGCACGAGGGATCGGCGGGCGAGATCGCGATTGCCGAGACGATGCGGGCGATCTTCGAATGCCGCGCGCGCAAGGTGCCGACGATCGCCGTCATCGGCACCGACATCGGCGCCTATGGTGGCATGGGTATCCTGTCGACCTGCTGCGATTTCCGGGTGATGACCGAACACGGCCGGCTCGGCATTTCGGGCCCGATCGTGATCGAGAAGTGGATGGGCAAGAAGGCCTACGACTCGTCCAATCGAGCACTCGTCTGGAAGACCAGCGGCGGCAAGACCAAGTATCTCCTGGGTGATGCCGATGCGCTGGTGCACGACGCCGCCGGCGCGGTACGCGAGGCGATCGGCAAGTTGCTGACCAGATCCAGCCCGGTCACGCTGAAGAACGCGAAGGCGCGGCAGAAGGACCTTGAGAAGCGCCTGAAGCGCTTCGGCAAGACCGCCGATCCCGACGACCTGTGGAAGAGCCTGGGTGTGCGCGACATCGCGCGCGCCTCGCTGGCCTCGGGCCCGGAGTTCGTGACGCTCGCCAGAGCGGGAAGGAAGTAGGCGATGAAGAAGCCGTCGCAGCGCTCCCTTCTCGGCAAGCTTTTCGGCGCCTCGGCCAAGGGCGTCGCGATCGAGGATTCGCTGCTGACCGGATATGCCCAGGCCGGCGGAAAAGACATCTGCGTCATCGGCACCTGCAGCGGCACTTATATCGGCAACGCCGCTGCGCTGCGGTTGGCGGCGCACGTGATTGACTGCATCGAACGGCATCCCCGGACGCCGATCGTGATGCTGGTCGACAGCGCTGGCCAGGAACCCAACCGGGCCGACGAAATGCTCGGCCTGGCCAGTTACTTCGGCCATCTGCTGAGTTGCCTCGAATTGGCGCGGCGCAAGGGACACAAGCTGATCACCATCGCCACCGGCAAGGCCGTCGGTGGTGCCTTCATCTGCTACGGGATGTTCGCCGACCGCATCTATGCCCTCGATTCGGCCAGTGTCGGTCTCATGCCGATCGAGGCAATGTCGGCCGTGACCAAGATTCCCGTGCCGGTCCTGCGGAAGCTTTCGAAGACCATGCCGGCGCTCGAATTCGGCGCCCGTCCGTTCGCGCTGCTTGGTGGCGTCGAGGATGTATGGCCGACCGACAGTGATCTGCCGGCGAAACTTGCCGCGGCGATCGCCGGGGCGGCGGTCGACGACAACCGGGCCGCGTTGGGCAAGAAGCGCGGCGGTCGCAAGCTTGCCCTGGACGTGCGCAACAGGGTGCTGGCCGAATCCAGGAGATGATCGGGCTGCGCCGCCACACGCTGGTCTGGCTGTCGCAGGCACCCGGCGCGGAGGACGCGCAAGACCGTGCGCTGGTGGACCGGTGGCAGGCCGATGGCCGGCCGTTCGTGGTCTGCCGCCGTCGCGGGGAACCGGGCGAGCTGTCGCTGGGGTTCTGCGCCGTTCACGACAAATTCCCCGAGATCCGTCCGCGTCGCATCGCGGCCCATACGCTCGCCAAGCATGTCGTCCGGATCGCGCGGCCGCCAGGCCTCAAGGAGGTGGCAAAGTGCCGGCCGGCCGCAGCTCACGCGGCGGCCTTCGCCCGGCTGGGGACCGAAGCGGCACGCGCCGGGCTCGACCTTCGCATCTACGGCAGCTGGATGTGGCAGGCGCTCACCGGCGAGCCGCACGTCAGGCCGTCGTCGGATCTCGACATCCTTGTCGAAGTCCGCGGTCGGCGTGACGCCGACGGCGCGGCGGGATTTCTCGAACATCAGGAACCCGGACTGCCGTTCAAACTCGACGGCGAACTGGTCTTTGCCGACGGCGGCGAAGTGCAGTGGCGGGAATATCGCCAGGACACGCCCGAGGTTCTGTTGAAGGCCGTGGACAGCGTACGCATGATCCGCCGCGAGGCATTGCGGCCGTGAATATCGCGGCCGTCGATGCTGCCGCCGAAGCCGGCACTACGCCGGCCGATGTTGCGCTGCCAGATATCGTGCTGTCCGATGCCGCATTGGCTGGCGCTGCCGTCGCCGCGATGCGGGACGAACTTGAGGTCTATCCCAAACCGGGCCTGGTCAGTCCCGTCGACTCAGGCGCCCATGCCGATATGGACTTTGCCCTCATGTGCCGTTCGGCCGAGTCGCTGCGCCGGCCGTTCGCACTCATCGCGGCGGCCGGTCGCGCGGCGCTCACGTTCGGGCAGGCGCTGGCGCCGCTCGGGCGCGAGGCGGAACGTGCGATGCTGCAGGCAACTGGCGGCATCAATACGCATCGCGGCGCGATTTTTTCCCTGGGCCTCGTCGTGGCCGCCATCGCCCGCTCGCAATCGACCGCGGCATCGAACGCAGCCGCGCTGACCGCCGACGCGGTGCACGCTACGTTGCTGCGCCAATGGGGGGATGCGCTCGAAGCGCACGCCGCGTTGGGCGGGCAAGCGGCAAGCCACGGCGGCGTCGTTCGACAGAAGACCGGGATCGGTGGCGCGCGTAGCGAGGCTGCCTATGGGTTCCCCAGCGTCTTCCGTACCGGCATTCCTGTCTACCGCGAGGCCATCGCGGCCGGGATTGATGCCAATGCCGCAGCCGTGCAGACGCTCTTTTCCCTGATGGAGGCGGTCGACGACACCACTGTGCTGTATCGTGGCGGCCGCGAAGCCGGGCGGTTTGTACGGTCTGCCGCCGCGCAGTTCCTCGCCGCCGGCGGATGCACGACGCCGGACTGGTTCGACCGCGCGGAGCGGCTGCACCGGACCTTCGTCGAACGGAACCTCTCGCCCGGTGGCTGCGCCGATCTTCTGGCGGCGACCATGCTCGTCGTGCGGTACTCTGGCTAGGTGAGGGCAGGGCAAAAAAAGACGGCGGACCCTAGGATCCGCCGGCTCTCTGTCCCGATTGGTCGGAGCGAGAGGATTCGAACCTCCGGCCCCTAGCTCCCGAAGCTAGTGCTCTACCAGGCTGAGCTACGCTCCGTCAGATATACGGACTCCGGCCCGCTCGGGAGGCGCGGTTATAGCCGTGGCCTTACGGGGTCGCAAGGGCACCTGCAGGGCCACAAAATTCAGTTCAAACCAGAGGCGGCCGGCGATGACGGCCTGAAGCTGCTCGGTCTTGATGTGTTGCGTCCTGCATTCGCCTCCCCTAGGCTCTTCGACAACAGGGAAGCGAAAAAAAGTAACTGTCATCCGCGCGTACTCAACCAAACGGCCCACCACCCGCTGATCTACCGGGCGTGTGTTCAATAATAACCCGCGACGAGAGTGACCTAGCATGGCCGAGACGGTACTCGAGCTTGACGATCTGACTGTGCGTTTTCGCCTGAGGCGAGGCGATCTCACGGCAGTGAACGGCGTGTCCTTTTCGATTGCCCGTGGCGAGACCTTCGGACTGGTGGGCGAATCGGGCTCCGGCAAGTCGGTGACGGCACGGGCCATTATGCGGCTGATCCCTGACCCGCCTGGCGAGATCCAGCGCGGACGCATCCTGTTCGAGGGAGACAACATCCTCGAGAGGAGCGATGCGGAGATGCGCGCGCTGCGCGGCCGGCGCATCGCGATGGTGTTCCAGGAGCCGATGAGCGCCTTGAATCCGGTATTCACCGTATGCGAGCAGATATCCGATGCTCTACGCACCAATCTCGGACTGACCAAGCAGCAGGCGCGTGAGCGCGTCGTTGAACTGCTGGCGTTGGTCGGCATTCCATCGCCGCAGCAGCGGGTTGACAGCTACGTCCATGAATTCTCCGGCGGCATGCGCCAGCGCGTGATGCTGGCAATGGCGTTGAGCTGCAATCCCGGGTTTCTCATCGCCGATGAGCCGACCACGGCGCTCGACGTGACGATCCAGGCCACCATCCTCGAGCTGATCACCAGCATGATCGACAAGCTCGGCATGTCGTTGTTGTTCATCACCCACAATCTCGGCGTTGTCGCCCATTCCTGCGACACGATCGGGGTGATGTACGCCTCGCACATGGTCGAACGCGGCAAGACGCGCGAAATCTTCGCCAATCCGCAGCATCCCTACACGGTCGGGTTGCTGAACTCGATACCGCGCCTCGACACCCAGTCCAAGTATCTGACGCCTATCCAGGGTTCGGTATGCAGCATGATGGATCCGCCGGCGGGCTGTAAATTCCACCCTCGGTGCACACACGCGATGGACATCTGCCGGCAGAAGAACCCCGAGCTCAAGGAAGTCGCTCCGGGCCATTTCGCCGCCTGCCACCTGCATGACCGGGGCTGACGCCATGACCGCAAGCGGATCGACGGCCGACATGCTGCTGGAGGTCAAGGGCCTGACCAAGCACTTCCGGCTGAACGGGGACATCTACTCGAAGATCGCTGGCGAAAAGACCCAGCTTCTCAAGGCGGTCGATGGCATCGACTTCCACATCCGCAAGGGCGAGACGCTGGGTCTCGTCGGCGAAAGTGGCTGCGGCAAGTCAACGACAGCACGCCTGGTGACCCGGCTGATCGAGCCGACCGCCGGGGAAGTCAGGCTGAAGGACGAGGATCTTCTGGCGTTTTCGCCCACGCGCATGAAAGAGACGCGCAAGGACATCCAGCTCGTCTTCCAGGACCCCTACAGTTCGCTCAATCCGCGCAAGACGATCATGCACATCCTGAGCCGGCCGATGGAGATCCATGGTCTGGCCCGGACCTGGGCAGAGAAGCGCGAGAAGGTCCTCGACCTGCTGCACCGGGTCGGGCTCAGCGCCGAACATATCGATCGCTATCCGCACGAATTCTCCGGCGGCCAGCGCCAGCGCATCGCCATTGCCCGCGCGCTCTCGGTCGATCCCGAACTGGTCATTGGCGACGAACCGGTTTCAGCGCTCGACGTCTCCATCCAGGCCCAGATCCTTAATCTGTTCCGCGACCTCCAGGAAGAATTCGGGCTGACCTATCTCTTCATCGCCCACGATCTCAGCGTGATCCGCCACATCAGCGACCGGGTCGCGGTGATGTATGTCGGCAAGATCGTCGAGACTGGCCCGGCTGCGGCCCTGTTCGAAAACCCGCTGCATCCCTACACCAAGGCGCTGCTGTCGGCAGTTCCCGAAGCCGACCCCGACAAGGCGCCGCCAAAGCTCACGCTTCAGGGTGAGGTGTCGACGCCAATCGATCCGCCGCCGGGCTGCCGGCTGTGCGGGCGCTGCCCGCGCGAGACCGCCATCTGCGCCCAGACCGAACCGCCGTTGGTCGATGTCGGCGGCGACCGCCAGGTCGCCTGCCACAACCTCTGAGTGCGGGCCCTGAGCGCGGGCCTACCGTTCGGCCAGCCGCGGGTCGAGGATATCGCGCAAGCCGTCGCCGAACAGATTGAAGGCGAGCACGGTGTAGCAGATCGCCAGGCCGGGGAAGGCCGCGATCAACGGCGCGGTTTCCATGTAGTCGCGAGCCGAGCTGAGGTCGGAGCCCCAGTCGGGCGTCGGCGGCGGCGTACCGAGGCCGAGGAACGACAGGGCCGCGATGATCAGGATGACGTAGCCCAGCCGCACCGTGGCATTGACGATCAGCGGCGAGATGATGTTGGGCAGGATCTGGCGCATCGCAATGCTGAGGCTGCCGTCGCCGATCGCCCGCGATGCTTCGACGTATTCCTTCTGCTTTTCGGCCAGGACCGAGCCGCGCGCCAGGCGCGCGACCTCCGGCATGAAAGCGAAGCCAAGTGCAAAAATGAGAATCAGATCGTTGAAGACGCCCTCGGCTTTCCATTCGCGGGCCAGGGTCACGATCAGCAGATAGAGAAGTAGGCCGGGAAATGCCAATAGCCCGTCGACAAATCGCATGGCGATGGTATCGACCCTGCCTCCATAGTAGCCCGAAAGCACGCCGTAGGGGACACCAAGGGCGAGGCCAAACGCCACCGCGACCAGGGCAATGGTCACCAGGCGGCGACCGCCCCACAGCAGGCGCGAATAGATGTCCCGCCCCAGCCGGTCGGTGCCGAGCAGGTGCTGCTCGCTCGGTGGCTGAAGGCGCTCGCGGTAGTTCTGTTTGATCGGATTCTGCGTCGCGATCCACGGCGTTGCCGCGCAGGCGCTGAACAACAGTACCAGCATGACGAGGCCGATCGAAGCGGTCCGGCTCTTGCGAAGTTCGTACCAGGCGTTCCCCAGTGCGGTCGAGAGCCGCGTCATCGGCCCGATGCTTGCGGGCAGTACGCGGCTGCCGCCACTGCCGCCGGCAACTACCAGATTGGGTGCTTGTAGTTCGCTCATTGTCCCGCCATCTAGCGCAGTTTGACCCGTGGATTGAGGTAGCTGT
>CALFRN010000377.1 GCA_937919085.1 uncultured Reyranella sp. | reverse complement strand
CTAGCGTCCACAGCCGCCTCACGTCTGCGTGATCGACGTCATCCGAAGTCCCCGCTCGCTTCGTCTAAGCTTTGTGCATCCGCACATCACGCAGGAGGAAGTCGTATGGCATTCACCAAGGAACTCGGCCGCATCGGCGGCGCGTCGCTACTGGCGATGACGATCGGCATGGCCTCGGCCGAAGCCGCGACGGTGATCGGACTGACCGCCGACAACACACTGGTGAAGATCGACACTGCCACTATGGTCGCTTCATCGCCGATGGCTATCTCCGGCGCCGACAAGGTGGTCGGCGTCGACGTGCGACCGGCGAACGGCAAGCTTTACGGCCTCACCGCGACCGGACAGCTCGTGATCATCGATCACACCAGTGGCAAGGCGACGCCGGGCAGCATGGTGTCGGCGAAGGTGGCTCTCGGGCCGCGTCCGGTCGTCGACTTCAATCCAGTGGCAGATCGCCTGCGTATTATCGCCGCTGATGGTGTGAACCTGCGCATCAACGTCGATACCGGCGCCACGATCGTCGACAAACCTCTGAGCTATGACGCTGCCGATGCGAGCAACGGCAAGAAGCCCGCCATCGCCGCCGGCGCCTACACCAACTCGATCGAGGGCACCAGGAACACCGATCTGTTCCATGTTGACGGCGGCAACGGCGCCCTGGTGCTGCAGAGCCCCCCGAACGACGGCGTTCTGAAGACCCGCGGCATGGTTGGCGTCACCGGCGTGCCCGACGTCGTGATGGATATCGCCAGCAGCGACAAAGGCAGGAACACCGCCTACCTGATTGCCGACGGCACGCTCTACACGGTCGATCTGGCCAGCGGCAAGGCCACGCAGGTCGGTACCATCAAGGGCATGAACGGAAAGCTGGTCGACATCGCCGTCGCCAACTAGCCCACGTCGAGGATCTACTTGCCGCCGCGGTCCTCGCGCCACAGGTCGAGTTTCTCCTGGATCGGGCGGTCGGAGAAGGAGAACAGCACCGCGTCGGCATCCGCGCGGTGCACGACGCTAGCCCAGCTTGGCACCACGAACTGGTCGCGCTTCTTCCAATGCAGCACCTCGCTGCCGACCGTGCTGTGGCCTTCACCCTCGACCACAGAGAACACGGTGCCGTCGGTGCTGCGGTAGGGCGCCGTTGTGAAGCCCTTGGGCTGGAGCTGCATGTAAGTGCCCATGGTGGCGATCGGCGCGCCACCGCTCGCCGGATTGACATAGCGCAGTTTGTAGCCGTGGCAGGCATCGGGCGGCCCGGCCTTGGCCAGGCCCTGCAGCGCCTCGCGCGTGCGGACGTAGGGATAGTTGAAGATCGGCGAGGTCTGCTTCGCGGGCTTCCAGTCGACCGGAAGGAGACCGCTGGCAAACCGCGCATCGGACGTGCCGAGCGGTGTAGTGACGGCCTGTTCGTCGCTCTCGCCGTTTTCGGCAAACCCCGCGTTGAACATCGCGACCAGCGGGATGTCGAGGCCGTCCAGCCACACCATCGGCTTGGACGAATCGTTGCCATGGTCGTGCCAGGTCCAGGTCGGCGTGATGACGAAGTCGCCTTCGTGCATGATCGTGCGTTCGCCGTCGACGGCAGTATAGGCGCCTTCGCCTTCGACGATGAAGCGCAACGCTGACTGGGTATGGCGGTGAGCCGGCGCCACCTCGCCCGGCAGGATGAGCTGCAGTCCGGCATAGAGCGTGGGCGTGATGCAGGCGCTGCCCGGCATCGCCGGATTCTCGAGGATCAACACACGTCGCACCGCCTCCTTGGCGGTGATCAGCGCACCCGACTCCATCAGGAACGGCCGCACTCGGTCGTAGTCCCAGTGCGCCGCCCGGTACCTGGGTGCCGGTGCGGGCGGCACCAGCTGGTGCAGCGATTCCCACAGTGGCGCCATCGAGAGGCCGCCGATGCGCTCGTAGAAGTCGCGGCGGGCGTTATTGCCGGTGGCGGGCGCGGCCATCGGTCTATTCTGCCGCCGCACGCAAGGGCACGCCGAACCGCTCGGCCATGCGCGTGCGGCAGGCGGCGGCAAAGGCGCCGAACAGCGTCATCGAAACCGGATTCTCGAGCGCCCTGTGTTCGGGGTGCCACTGAAGGGCGAGGGCAAAGCCCGGCGCATCTGGAATGCTGAGGGCCTCGACCTGACCATCCTCGGCGGTTGCTTCGATCCGGGCACGCGGGGCCAGGCGGTCGACGCCTTGGGCATGCAGGGAATTCACCCGCACCCGCCGTTCGCCGAGCAGGCGATGCAGCAGGCCGCCCTCGACGATATCAATGTCATGGGCTGGCGCGTAGTTGACGTCGATGTCGGGCGACTTGGGCGAGCGGTGGTCGCGCCGGCCCTCGACCTCGTGGACGTGCTGATGCAGCGAGCCGCCCAGCGCCACGTTGACTTCCTGCAGGCCGCGGCAAATCGCGAACAGCGGCACGCCACGATCAATTGCATGACGGATCAGCGGCAGGGTCGTGGCATCGCGGGCCGGATCGTGCACCGTCCCGGCTCGACTCTCCCGACCATAGTGGTGCGGCTCGACGTTGGACGGGCTCCCGGTCAGCAGCACGCCGTCCAGGGAGTCGAAAAGCCGGTCGAGGGTAGCCGCCATGGCGTCCTCTTCCGCGAAATCCCGACCGACGGCGGGGATCAGGACAGCCACGCCACCGACCGCGCGAATTGCCGCGTGGACGTACTTGTCACCTACCGTGTGATGCCAGCCGCCGCGGCCATTTTCCTTGAGACAGGCGGAAATGCCGACGAGAGGCCGCAGTGAAGAACGATCCATGCCTTGCGTGACCC
>CALFRN010000376.1 GCA_937919085.1 uncultured Reyranella sp. | reverse complement strand
GTCCAGCCTCTCAGGTCAAGTGACGTTCAGCATCAAGCTACCTGGGTAGTTACATTTATTCTCTCCCTCTGCGCATATTTTTCCCAAAAGGATAACCGCGATGAAAGGCAATTTTTACGAGAACGAGCGCGTCGCGCTGTTCATCGATGGCGCCAATCTATACTCGGCCGCCCGCGCTCTCGGCTTCGACATCGACTACCGCCGTCTGCTGAAGGTCTTCCGCGAAAAGGGCCGGCTGGTCCGCGCCTACTACTACACGGCGCTGGTCGAAGATCAGGAGTATTCGCCCATCCGGCCGTTGATCGACTGGCTGGACTACAATGGCTACACCATGGTCACCAAGCCGACCAAGGAATTCACCGATGCCATGGGACGCCGCAAGATCAAGGGCAACATGGACATCGAACTGGCCATCGACGTCCTCGAGATGGCCGAACACCTCGACCACGTGATCCTGTTCTCCGGCGACGGCGACTTCCGCCGGCTGGTCGAAGCCGTGCAGCGCCGCGGCCTGCGGGTTTCCGTGGTCAGCACCATCAAGTCGGCACCCCCGATGGTGGCCGATGAACTGCGCCGGCAAGCCGACGATTTCGTCGAACTCTCCGAATTGGCGCCGCTGATCGCCCGCAGCCCGTCGGAGCGGCCTGCGCGTCCTGCAGTGGCGGCCACGCTCAACGAGCGTGACGGCGACCGCGAACTCGACGAGGCTCCCTCCGAATCGCTGATGCGTTCGGCCTAGCAGAATCAATCCGGTGGCCGCGCCAGAGTTCGAGGAGCCGCCGCTCGACTGCCCGCGTTGTCCCAGGCTCGTTGCCTTCCTGCACGAGCTCCGCGCGCTGCATCCCGACTGGAAGAACGCACCTGTCCGCTCGTTCGGCGAACTGCAAGCGCGCCTGCTGATCGTGGGCCTCGCCCCCGGCATGCGCGGCGCCAACCGCACTGGGCGCCCCTTCACCGGCGACTACGCCGGCGACCTCCTCTACTCGACCCTGCTCCGGTTCGGATTCGCCGAAGGGACCTACGGTGCCGATCCGGGTGACGGGCTGCGGCTGGTCGATGCCCGTATCGCCAACGCCGTGCGCTGCCTGCCGCCGGAGAACAAGCCCTTGCCCGCCGAGTTCACGGCGTGCCGGCCGTTCATCCAGGCCGAAATCGCCGTCATGCCGAAGCTTCGCGTACTGGTCGCCCTCGGCAAGGGCGCGCACGACCAGATCCTGCGCGCGCTCGCTGTAAAGCCGGCCAGCGCCTATCCGTTCATCCACGCCAGGCTGCACACGCTGCCCAACGGCCTCCTGCTCGCCGACAGCTATCACTGCTCGCGCTACAACACGAACACCGGCCGGCTGACGACGGCAATGTTCCACGACGTGTTCGAAAGCGTTCGCCGCGCCTTGTCGGTCTGACGCTTCGGTTCGGCTTCCTATCCTGCGCGGGGTTTTCGCCGCCAAGCCCTTCATTCACCGTCACGCATCCAGATGCGAATGGGAAGCGAAACGCGGCATTTTTTTGAAATCCGTATCCTGATGTTCCGCGGGAGCCGCAATCAACCGGCACAAGACGCGTCAAGCTACCGATAAAGACTGCCAGAACCTGCGGAAACTGTCAGACAATCAGAGCGCCGCCTCGACCGCCGAGACGATCTCGGCCGAGCCGGGCGCGACACGGCTGGGCCACGCCCCCGCCAACCCGCCATCCTTGCCGATCAGGTACTTGTGGAAGTTCCACTTCGGCGCCGCGCCCTCGCCGGCTTCGGCGGCGATCCATTGATAGAGCGCATGGGCATCGGGACCGATCACCTTCTGCTTCGAAGTCAGCGGAAACGTGACGCCCCAGGTCGACTCGCAGAACCTGGCAATCTCCGGCTCGGTGCCGGGTTCCTGCGCGCCGAAGTCGTTCGACGGCACGCCGAGCACGACCAACCCGCGCGGGCCGTAGGTGTCGTGCAGCTTCTGCAGTTCGGCGTATTGCGGCGTGAACCCGCAGAAGGAGGCGACGTTCACCACCAGCACCGGCTTGCCGGCCAGGGAACTCATCTCGAGTGGCCTGCCGTCGATCATGGTGAAGTTGAAATCGTGCGCCGGCATGTCAGATCTCCTCGTCATAGCGTTGTTCCAGCCAGGGGTCGCCGTAGTTGTGATAGCCGCGGACCTCCCAGAAGCCCGGCTTGTCGATCGCCGTGAACTCGACGCGCTTGATCCACTTGGCGCTCTTCCAGAAATAGAGCTTGGGGATCACCACCCTGAGTGGCCCGCCGTGCTCGCGGCTGATCGGCTCGCCGTTCCAGCTCCACGCCAGCAGCACGTCCTCGGCCGCGAAATCCTCGAGCGGCACGTTGGTCGTGTAGGTGTCATAGGAATGGAAGATGACGTGCCTGGCCTCGGCCTTGGGCCTGACCAGGGCCAGCAGGTCGCGGGCGCTCACACCCTCCCACTTGTTGTCGTAGCGCGACCACGCGGTCACGCAATGAATGTCGCTGGTGAGTCGGGTCCTGGGCAGATCGGTGAACTCGCCCCACTTCCAAGTCACGGGCGCCTCGACCGCGCCGTCGACGAACAGGCGCCAGGCCTGGGTGGGAATCTCCGGCTGAACGCCGAGATCCAGCACCGGCCAGGTCTCGACCTTGCGCTGGCCGGGCGGCAGGCGCACCGAATGCGCCGCCGTCTTGCCGGTCAGCAGGCGGCCGTCCGCCGCCCATTTCTGCTTGCTGTCGATCAGCTTGCTTTTCAGCTTGCCGAACAAGGTGACGTCGTCGGCCATCTCGATCCCTCAGATGCTGCGCCCGGATTTCTCCCAATATGGGGCGCGCAGCTTGCGTTTGAAGATTTTGCCCGAGTCCTCACGCGGAAGTGTGGCGCTGAACTCGACGACCTTCGGCACCTTGTAGCGTGCCAGATGCTGCATCAGATACGCGCGGACCTGGGCCGCATCCAGCGTCGCAGGCGCCATGGCCTCAACGTAGGCGCAGATATGCTCGCCGAACTCCTCGTCGGGAATGCCGAACACGGCGCAGTCGCGCACGCCCGGCATCTGGATCAGCACCGACTCGATCTCGGCCGGATAGATGTTGACGCCCCCCGAGATGATCATGTCGCGCTTGCGGTCGCACAGGAACAGGAAGCCGTCGCCGTCGAGATAGCCGATGTCGCCCACGGTGACGAGATTGCCGAGCGCGATCTCCTGCCGTTTGGCGTCGTCGTTGTTGTAGGTGAACTCCGACAGGTGCGGTCCGCGCACGTAGATCTCGCCGACCTCGCCCTGCTTTACGTCCCTTCCCTGCTCGTCGACGATGCGCAGGATGCCGCCGGGAACGACGCGTCCCACCGTGCCCGGCTTGCGCAGCGCTTCCTCCGAGCCGTGCCAGACCACGACGCCGGTCTCGGTGGCGCCGTAGTATTCGTTGATCACCGGCCCCCACCAATCGATCATCTGGCGCTTCACCGCCGGCGCGCAGGGCGCGGCGCCGTGACTGACGAAGCGCAGCGAGGAAACGTCGTAGCGCTGGCGAACCTCCGGCGGCAGGCGCAGAAGGCGCACGAACATGGTCGGCACGATGTGCATGTGGCTGATCTTGTACCGGTCGATCAGCCGCAGCATGTCCTCGGCCTCGAAGCGCGGCTGCAGCACCATATGCAGTCCGAGCCGCGCGCTGGCGTTGCCGTAAGCCGACGGCGCCGAGTGATACATCGGCCCGTTCATCAGGGTGACGATCGCGGGATCGGCCTTGAGGCCCCAGAAGGTTGCCGCTTCCTGCGCCGCTGCTGCCATCTGCTCGGGCGAGCTGGGCTGGCGGCGCACGCCTTTCGGCCGGCCGGTCGTGCCGGAAGTATAGATCATGCTGCCGCGCGCGGCCGCGGGCGGCGCGCTGCGCGGCACTGACGCCGCCACGAAGTCATCCCAGCGTTCGGCGCCGGCGGGCACCGCGCGCTTGTCGGCCGGTACGTTGTAGGCCGCGGCGATCTCGTCGGGAGTCGGCACGGCGAAGACCCTTACGCCCTCGGGCACGCCGGCGGCGATCTGCGCCAGCAGGTCAGTGTGCGCCACCAGCACCTTGGCGGCACAGTCGCCAAGGATGTAGCCGGCCTCTTCCGGCGTGAAGTGCCAGTTGATCGGAACCGCGTAGGCACCGAGCTGGCTCGCCGCCATGTTGACCTCGAAGGTCGCGAAGTCGTTGCGCAGCATCAGCGCGATACAGTCGTTCTCGCCGACCCCGCATGCCGCCAGCCCGCCCGCCGCGCGCGCGGCGTTGGCCTGGATGTCGGACCAGCTGCGGAAGCGTTCGCCCGCCGTGACGCCCGCATTCATCGCTTCTTCCTCGCCTTGGGCATGGGCGCGGCCGTGGGCGCCGCGCCCTTCAACATCAGGGCGCCTTGGAAATGATTCAGGGTCGTGTAGTCGGGACCGTCGTGCAGCATGCCGGCCTGATGAAGCATCACAATGCCGTGGATGGCCGCCCACATCGACCAACCGAACAACTGCGGGTCGACCGCGATCAACCCCGCCACCGCCATCTCCTCCGCTTGGCGGGTGACGAACCGGCGCGCCCGCAGCGCCTCGCGCGCCAGATCGGCGTGGCTGTCGTCGATGGGCTGGTCGATCTCGAACATGATGCGGTAGGCATGTGGGTTGGCGAGTGCAAACTCCAGGTAGGCCTCGCCAACGCGTCGGCCGCGCTCCAGGGGGTCATTCGCTGAAGCCGCGGCCTTCTCGAGGGCATCGGAGAATCTCGCAAAGGCTTCGGCACGCACCGTCGACAGAATGTCGGCCTTGTCCTTGAAATAGCGGTAGGGAGTCTTGGGACTGCAACCCAGCGCTTCGGCGAGCTGGCGCATGGTGACGCCATCGTAGCCGAAACGCGCAAACCGTTCGGTGGCAACCCGGCAGAGTTCGGCTCGAAACTCGGCGATGTCCTGGTCGGTCAGGTATCGGGGCACGTCAATCCTTCCATACACACCGTGTAAGAAAAATCGCACGCCCGGTCAACGCCGCCTCGTCAGGCCGACTCGGCGAACAGTTCACGGCCGATCAGCATGCGGCGAATCTCGCTGGTACCGGCGCCGATCTCGTAGAGCTTGGCATCACGCAGCAGTCGGCCCGTCGGATAGTCGTTGATGTAGCCATTGCCGCCGAGCAGCTGAATGGCATCGAGCGCCACCAGGGTCGCCTTTTCGGCGGCATAGAGGATCGCCCCGGCCGAGTCCTTGCGCGTCGTCTGGCCGCGATCGCATGCCTTGGCGACCGCGTAGACGTACGACTTGCAGGCATTCATCGTCGTGTACATGTCGGCAAGCTTGCCCTGGACGAGCTGGAACGTGCCGATCGGCTGGCCGAACTGCTGGCGCTCGTGCACGTAGGGCACCACGATATCCATGGCCGACTGCATGATACCGAGCGGGCCGGCCGCCAGCACCGCCCGTTCGTAGTCGAGGCCGCTCATCAGGATGTTGACGCCCTTGCCCACCGGGCCGAGCACGTTTTCCTCGGGTATCTCGCAGTCCTCGAAAACCAGCTCGCCGGTCGACGAGCCGCGCATGCCCATCTTGTCGAGCTTCTGCGCCACCTTGAATCCCTTGCGGTCGGTCTCGACGATGAAGGTCGTGATGCCGCGCGGACCGGCGCCGGGATCGGTCTTGGCGTAGACCACGACCACCTGCGCGTCGGGGCTGTTGGTGATCCACATCTTCGTGCCGTTGAGGACGTAGCGGTCGCCCTTCTTGTCGGCGCGCAGCTTCATCGAGACGACGTCGGAGCCGGCGCCGGATTCGCTCATGGCAAGGCTGCCGACATGTTCGCCGGAAATCAGCTTGGGCAGGAAGCGGCGCTTCTGCTCGTCGCTGCCGTTCCGGCCGATCTGGTTGACGCAAAGGTTGGAGTGCGCGCCGTAGCTCAGGCCCACCGCCGCCGACGCCCGGCTCAGTTCCTCGACTGCTACCACATGCTCGAGATAGCCGAGACCCGCCCCGCCGTATTCCTCGTCGATCGTGATGCCATGCAGGCCGAGTTCGCCCATCTTCGGCCACAGCTCGCGCGGGAACCGGTCGGTCTTGTCGAGCTCGGCGGCGATCGGCGCCACTTCGGCGGCGGCGAAGCGTTGAACCTGCTCGCGAATCGCGTCGGCGGTTTCGCCCAGGCCGAAGTCGAAGGGGGGCATTGCGTTGGGGATCATGATCGTGCCTAGACTGTTGCGTTTCGAGGTATCCGGACGCCGTGCCCAACACGAGTCCACGAAGACGCCTCCACGGAGACGCCGCGCCAAAACTGCCCTGTCGGTCCCCGTCAGAGCAAGAACAATGTCGCCAGACCGAGGAAGGCGACGAAGCCGATCACGTCGGTCACGGTCGTCAGGAACACCGTCGACGACACCGCCGGATCGACGCCGAACTTCTGCAGGCCGAGCGGGATAAGCGTTCCCGCCAGCGCCGCCGCGACCAGATTGCAGACCATGGCCGCCGCGATCACGGCACCCAGCTGCCAGTCGCCATACCAGGCGACGACCGCTGCGCCCATGACGAGCGCGAACAGCATGCCGTTGAGGCCGCCCACCACGGTTTCCTTGGCGATGAAGCGCAAGGCGTTGGCCGCCGTGAGCTCGCCCATGGCCAGGGCCCGCACCGCCACCGTCACCGTCTGCGTGCCGGCATTGCCACCCATCGACGCCACGATCGGCATCAGGACGGCCAGCACCACGAGTTTCTCGATGGAATGCTCGAACTGGCCGATCACCAGCGAGGCAAGCACGGCGGTGGCCAGATTCACCGTGAGCCAGACGGCCCGCAGTCGCGCGGTGCGGACCGCATCGGCGTGCATGTCGTCGACGCCGACGCCGCCCATCTTCAGCAGATCCTCCTCGGCTTCCTCGTCGATCACGTCGACCACGTCGTCGACCATGATCACGCCCTGCAGCCGTCCTTCCGCATCGACCACCGGGCACGACACGAGATTGAAGTCACGGAAGACATGCGCGACCTCGGCCTGATCGGCCGTCGTCGGCACCGAGGGAATATCCGGATCGACGATGTCGAGGATCGGCACCGGCCGCTTGGTCCGCAGCATGCGCCCCAGCGGCACGGAGCCGCGCAGGCGCCCTTCCAGGTCGACCACGAAGATGTCGTACACGTCGTCCGGCAGGTCGGTGGCCTCGCGGCAATAGTCGATGACCTGGCCGATCGCCCAGCCGTCGGGCACACGCACCAGCGACCGCTGCATCATGCGCCCGGCCGACCCCTCCGGATAGGCGAGCGCATGTTCGATGTCGGCGCGCTCGTTGGCCGGCAGTTCCGCCAGGACCTCCCGAAGCTCCTTGTCCGAGAGATCCTCGAGGATGCTCGCGGCATCGTCGGATTCAAGTTCGTGGGCGGCGGCCGCGATGTCCTTGCTGTTGAGCTGCCCAAGGACCGATTCGAGAACTTCGTCGTTGAGTTCGATCAGCGCCTCGGGATCGAGATCGCGCCCGAGGACGCCGACCAGCTTGTCGCGCTCGGGATCGGAAAGCTGCTCGAGCACCGACGCCTGGCCGGGGGCGCTGAGATCGCCCAGAAGCCTCCTGACCTCGCCGGCCCGATCCTCGGCGAGCGCGTCCTCGATCCGACGAATCAGATCGGGCGTCACTTCGTCGAGGACATCGGGCTCTGCGTTCATCCGCGCGCCTCGGCAAGGCGTTGCGCTTCGACTACGGAGAGCGCCGTCATGTTGAGGATGCCGCGGGCCGTCACCGACGGCGTCAGGACATGCGCCGGCAATGCGGTGCCGAGCAGCATCGGTCCGATATGCAGCCCATCGGCGGCGGTCTTGAGCAGATTGAATCCGATGTTGGCGGCATCGAGCGACGGGCAGACGACGAGATTGGCGGCCTGCAGGAGGCGAGAGCGCGGGAAGACATTGGCGCGGATGTCGACGTCGAGGGCGACATCGCCATGCATCTCGCCGTCGACCTCGAGGCTCGGCGCGCGTTCGTGCAGCAGCTTGACCGCCGCCGCCATCTTGCGTGCCGAGGGATGGTCGGAGCTGCCGAAACTGGAATGCGACAGAAGCGCCACCTTGGGCTGGATGCCGAACCGCAGCACCTCATCGGCCGCCAGCAGGGTGATGGCGACCACGGCTTCGACATCGGGATCGTCGTTGACGTAGGTATCGGCGATGAACAGCGAGCGCGTCGGCATGACCAGCAGGCTGAGGCCGGCCATGTGATTGACGCCGGCGCGCGTGCCGATCACGTCGCGCACATGGTTGAAGTGGGTGCGGAAGCGGCCATAGGCGCCGGCGATCATCGCATCGGCATCGCCGAGCACGACGGCAAGGGCGGCAATCAGCGTCGGGCTGGAACGCACCAGGTTGCGGGCTGTCGGCTCGGTGACGCCGCGGCGTTCCATCAGCTCGTGATAGGCGCCCCAGTAGCGGTCGTAGCGCGGATCATCCGAAGGATCGACCAGCTCGACGTCGACGCCCGGCTGGAACCGCAATCCCAGCCGCTCGGCGCGGCGGCGCACGATCTCGGGGCGCCCGATCAGGATCGGCTGGGCAATTCCCTCGTCGAGCACGGCCTGCACGGCACGCAGCACGCGGTCGTCCTCGCCGGCGCTGAAGATCACCCGCTTGGGAGCACTCCGGGCCTGCTCGAACACCGGGCGCATCACCAGGCCGGACTTGAAGACGAACTGGCTGAGCTGCTGGCGATAGGCCTCGAAGTCGGCGATCGGTCGGGTGGCCACGCCGCTGTCCATCGCCGCCTTGGCCACGGCCGGCGCCAGTTCGACGATCAGGCGCGGATCGAACGGCTTGGGAATGATCTGTGTCGGTCCGAAGCCACCGCTGTGTTCGCCGAACGCACGGGCGACGACTTCCGACGGTTCCTTGCGGGCAAGCGCCGCCAGCGCCTTCACGCAGGCGATCTTCATCTCGTCGTTGATGGTGCTGGCACCGACGTCGAGCGCGCCACGAAAGATGTAGGGGAAACAAAGGACGTTGTTGACCTGGTTGGGATAGTCGCTGCGTCCCGTCGCCATGATGGCATCGTCGCGCACGGCGGCCACCGCCTCGGGCGTGATCTCGGGATTGGGGTTGGCCAGCGCGTAGATCAGCGGCTTCGCCGCCATCTTCGCGACCATTTCCGGC
The DNA here is from genome assembly GCA_937919085.1 of uncultured Reyranella sp. GTDB lineage: Bacteria > Pseudomonadota > Alphaproteobacteria > Reyranellales > Reyranellaceae > Reyranella. The sequence continues at coordinate 18,806 of CALFRN010000376.1, read as the reverse complement.
TTGAGGACGCCGGCTGCCGACAGGCCGAGAAAGATGTCGGCGCCATCGATCACTTCGGCCAGCGTGCGGTCCGGCGTGTCGCGCGCATAACGCTCCTTCCACGGGTCCATCAGCTCGTTGCGGCCCTTCCAGACCACGCCGACGATGTCGGTGACCCAGATGTTGTCCAGCGGCAGGCCGAGCTTCTCGAGCACGCCCAGGCACGACAGCGCGGCCGCGCCGGCGCCGGAGACCACCAGCTTGACCTTGTCGATGTCCTTGCCGACCAGCGACAGGCCGTTGAGGACAGCGGCGCCGACGATGATCGCCGTGCCGTGCTGGTCGTCGTGAAATACCGGGATCGACATGCGCTCGCGCAGCTTCTGCTCGACGTAGAAGCACTCCGGCGCCTTGATGTCCTCGAGGTTGATGCCGCCGAAGGTCGGCTCCAGGGCGGCGACGATCTCGACCAGCTTTTCCTGGTCGTTTTCGGCCAGTTCGAGGTCGAATACGTCGATGCCGGCGAACTTCTTGAAGAGGACGCCCTTGCCCTCCATCACCGGCTTGGCCGCCAGCGGGCCGATGGCACCAAGACCCAGCACCGCCGTGCCGTTGGTCACCACGGCCACCAGATTGGCCCGGATCGTAAGCTCTGCCGCCATCGCGGGATCGCGCACGATCTCGTGGCAGGCCGCCGCCACGCCGGGCGAATAGGCCAACGACAGATCCCGCTGGGTCGCCAGCGGTTTGATCGGCACGACCTCGATCTTGCCGGGTCTCGGCAGGCGATGGTAACGGAGCGCGCCGTCGGTGAGTTCATCCGCCAAGCTCGTCTCCCGCCTGCATCAACAAAAAGGGCCGCCCCAGGGGCGGCTTGTTGTGTATCACCTTTTCGTTCGAACCGGCGAGTTTGGTGCGGCCAAGAAGACTCGAACTTCCACGCCTCGCGGCACTAGCACCTCAAGCTAGCGCGTCTACCAATTCCGCCATGGCCGCGCCGGTTCGAGGGCGGGGGATACCAAATCGACCTCCCAGTGGCAAGGAGTGACACACCGCCTATTGCACGAAACCCCGGAAGCAACGATTTTGCCGCAATGAACAAGCTGGAGTGGTGCATTTCCGACGGCGCCGTGCCTTACGCGGAGGCTTTGGCGGCCATGGAGACCCGCGTGGCCGATATTCGCGCCGGGCGCGCGCGGGAACTTGTGTGGCTGCTGGAGCACCCGCCCCTCTACACCGCCGGCACCAGTTCGAAGGCCAGCGACCTTCTGCAGCCGACGCGCTTTGCCGTGCATGTCGCGGGCCGCGGCGGCCAATACACCTATCACGGGCCCGGCCAGCGCGTGGTCTATGTCATGCTCGACCTCAGGGCGCGACATCAGGATGTGCGCCGCTTCGTGTCGGATCTCGAGGAATGGACCATACGGACCCTGGCCCGATTCAATGTAACGGCCGAGCGACGACCCGGGCGGGTCGGCGTCTGGGTGGTCCGGCCCGACAAGCCGCGCCTGCCCGACGGCACGGCGCGCGAGGACAAGATCGCCGCCATCGGCGTGCGCATTCGACACTGGGTGTCGTTCCATGGCCTCTCGATCAACGTCGAGCCCGACCTTTCCCACTACGAAGGCATCGTGCCCTGTGGCATCGCCGACCATGGCGTGACGTCACTGGTCGATCTCGGTCTGCCGGTGACTTTGGCCGATCTCGACGTCGCCCTGGCCGAGACGTTCGTGGACGTATTCGGTGCCGGCATCATGCCGTCGGCAGTCGCATAAATCCCTCGGGCAGGACATCGAGATCGACCGGTTCGACATCGACGGCGTCGACGCGGGCCATGGCGGGGCCATGGCGGCAGGCCTCGATCATCGTCCCAACGGCCGTCTCCTCACCCGCGATCAGCGCCTCGACCGAGCCGTCGCTCCGGTTCCGCACCCAACCGCTGAGGCCAAGGCGCCGGCCCGTTGTGACCGCCCAATCGCGATAGCCCACGCCATGGACCCTGCCGGTGATCGCAAGGCGTGCCTGCAGCGGCATCGGCCTCAGGCGAACTCGATGATCTTCTGATCGACGCGAAGGCTATCGCCTGCCGCGGCGTGGAGGGTCTTCACCGTGCCGTCGCGCACCGCGCGCAGGACGTTCTCCATCTTCATCGCCTCGACCACGGCCAGCGCCTCGCCTGCCTTGATCTCCTGGCCTTCCGACACCGCGACCGATGCAAGCAGGCCCGGCATGGGCGACAGCAGGAACTTCGAGGTGTCGGGCGCGGCCTTGACCGGCATCAACGCATAGAGCTCGGCCTGACCCGGGGTCAGGACCAGTACGTCGGCCTGACCGCCCTCGAGGATGAGACGCCAGCCGGGGCCCACCGCGTCGACCTGCACGACAATCACCTCGCCATCGACCCGGCCATGAAACAGCGGCTCGCCCGGCGTCCATTCCGTGGCGATGTCGAGGCGCCGTCCATCGACCTCGACGGCAAAAGCCGTCTCGCTGCCGGTCACGGTGAGCGCTGTCGGCTCGCGATTCAGCATCACGACGACGTTGCTCTGGACCAACGATACGTGGTTCCCCACCTTGCCCGGCGACGCCGCCGCCCGCTGCACCTGGATGCGGTCGACCACGGCGGCAACGCCGGCCAGCAGCGCGGGATCGCGCGGCGGCAGATGCGCGGCGGTGAATCCGCCCTTGAACTCCTCGGCGATGAAGTTGGTCGTCAGGTTGCCGGCGACGAAGCGCGGGTGGGCCATCAGGGCCGCCAGGAACGGCACGTTGTGCGACACGCCGCGGACATAGAATTCGTCCAGCGCACGACGCATGCGCGCGATCGCGGCGTTGCGGTCCTTCCCGTAGGTGCAGAGCTTGGCGATCATCGGATCGTAGAACATCGATATCTCGCCGCCCTCGTAGACACCGGTGTCGACGCGCACGTCGGGCCCGGCCGCAGGCTCGCGGTACTTCACCAACCGCCCCGTCGAGGGCAGGAAATTGCGGAACGGATCCTCGGCATAGAGCCGAGCCTCGACCGCCCAGCCCTGCAGCTTCACGTCCTTCTGGGCAAACGGCAGTTTCTCTCCGGCCGCCACGCGGATCATCAGTTCGACAAGATCGAGGCCGGTGATCAGCTCGGTCACCGGATGCTCGACCTGCAGGCGGGTGTTCATTTCGAGGAAGTAGAACTTGCGGTGCTTGTCGACGATGAACTCGACCGTGCCGGCGCTCTTGTATTTCACGGCTTTCGCGAGCGCGACGGCCTGCTCGCCCATCGCCTTGCGCGTCCTGGCATCGAGAAAGGGGCTGGGCGCCTCCTCGATCACCTTCTGGTGGCGGCGCTGGATCGAGCACTCGCGCTCCCAGAGGTAGAGGCAGTTGCCGTGACTGTCGCCGATCAGCTGGATCTCGATGTGGCGCGGTTCCTCGATGTACTTCTCGATGAACACGCGATCGTCGGCGAACGACGCCTTGGCCTCGTTGGTGGCCGATCCGAATCCTTCATGGGCCTCGGCATCGTTGTAGGCGATGCGCATACCCTTGCCGCCGCCGCCGGCCGACGCCTTGATCATCACCGGATAGCCGATCTTGCGGGCGATCTTGACCGCCTCGTCGGCATCGGGAATGGCCGCCAGATAACCCGGCACGGTGCTGACGCCCGCCTTCTGGGCGAGTTTCTTGGACTCGATCTTGTCGCCCATGGCGTGAATCGCCGGTGCATCGGGGCCGATGAAGACGATACCGGCCTTGGCCAGCGCCTTCTGGAATTCCTGCTTCTCGGACAGGAAGCCGTAACCCGGGTGCACGGCCTGCGCGCCGGTCCTCTTGCAGGCAGCCACGATCTTGTCGATCTGCAGGTAGGACTGTGCCGAAGGCGGCGGCCCGATCAGGACTGCCTCGTCGGCCTCGCGCACGTGCAGCGCATCGGCGTCGGCCTCGGAATAGACCGCGACGGTCTTGATGCCGAGACGCTTGCAGCTTCGGATGACGCGGCAGGCGATCTCGCCCCGGTTGGCGATCAGGATCTTGTCGAACAGCGGCTTGGCGTCCGCCGGTTGGGCTTTCGGCGCCACTTTCCTGCCAGCCTTCACGGCGGTCCTGGCGACCTTCTTTTTGGCGGCCATGCTCACGGTCCTTCTCTATTGCGGTCGAACAGGCCCATGGCCCAAGCGGTGTGTCCGGCGATCAGCGGCATCCAGACGATCAGTACCCACAGCCACCACGGATACTGGCGGTGAACGATGAAATTCAGCGGGATGAGCACAAGGAGCGCGAGCAATCCGGCGATCACATGCTTGCGCACGGCGTGCCCTCGCCTCATCCGCTCCTCCGGCGATATGGTCACGGCTGCCCCGTCACAGAGGTATGTTGCCGTGCTTGCGCCACGGATTCTCGAGCTTCTTGGTCTCGAGCGTGGCCAGTGCCCGGCAGATCCGCCGGCGGGTACCGTGCGGCATGATCACATCGTCGATGAAGCCGCGGTTGGCCGCCACGAACGGATTGGCGAACTTCTCACGGTATTCCTCGGTGCGCTTGGTGATCTTGGCGGCATCGCCGATGTCGGAACGGAAGATGATCTCGACCGCGCCCTTGGCGCCCATGACCGCGATCTCGGCACCCGGCCAGGCATAGTTGACGTCGCCGCGCAGGTGCTTGGACGCCATCACGTCATAGGCCCCGCCATAGGCCTTGCGGGTGATCACCGTCACCTTCGGCACCGTCGCCTCGGCATAGGCATAAAGCAGCTTGGCACCGTGCTTGATGATGCCGCCGAATTCCTGCGCCGTGCCGGGCAGAAACCCCGGCACATCGACGAAGGTGACGATCGGAATGTTGAAGGCGTCGCAAAAGCGCACAAAGCGCGCTGCCTTGCGCGAGGAGTCAATGTCGAGACAACCGGCCAGCACCATCGGCTGGTTGGCGACGAACCCCACCGTGCGGCCGGCCATGCGGCCGAAGCCCACGACCATATTGGCGGCCCATTCCGGCGACAGCTCGAAGAAATCGCCCTCGTCCACGACCTTGTGGATCAGTTCCTTGATGTCGTACGGCTTGTTGGGATTTTCCGGCACCAGCGTGTCTAGCGAGGGATCGTCGCGATCCGCCGGATCCCGCGTGGCGCGCACCGGCGCCTTTTCGCGGTTGTTGGCGGGCAGGAAATCGACGAAGCGGCGCAGCTGCAGCAATGCCTCGACGTCATCCTCGAAGGCGCGATCGGAGACACCCGACTTCTGCGTGTGGGTGAGCGCGCCGCCCAGTTCCTCCTGGGTGACGGTCTCGTGCGTCACCGTCTTGACCACGTCGGGGCCGGTCACGAACATGTAGGAGCTGTCCTTCACCATGAAGATGAAGTCGGTCATGGCCGGCGAATAGACGGCGCCACCGGCACAGGGGCCCATGACCATCGAAATCTGCGGGATCACGCCGGAGGCCAGCACATTGCGCTGGAACACGTCGGCATAGCCGGCCAGCGAATCGACGCCTTCCTGGATGCGGGCGCCGCCGGAATCGTTGATCCCGAGCACCGGTGCTCCGACCTTCATGGCGATGTCCATGACCTTGCAGATCTTGGCGGCATGCATGCCCGAAAGCGCACCGCCGAACACCGTGAAATCCTGGCTGAACACATAGACCAGCCGGCCGTTGATCGTGCCGTGGCCGGTGACAACGCCGTCGCCCGGAATCTTCTGGGTTTCCATGCCGAAGTCGATCGAGCGGTGCTCGACGAACATGTCGTATTCCTCGAACGATCCCGGATCGAGCAGGACATCGATGCGTTCGCGCGCCGTCAGCTTGCCTTTGGCATGCTGTGCCTCGATGCGACGCTGCCCGCCACCAAGACGGGCGCCCGCGCGGCGGCGCTCGAGTTCTTCCAACATCTTCTGCATCTGTGATCTCCGGCCCTCGGCGACAGTTTTCGGTCATTCGCATGACGGCGTCTAGCGCAGGAATCGCTTCTCGTTGTCCTTGACGGAACCCATGCCCTGCAGGTCGAACACGTCCTCGACCGTGGCGATGCTCGCCTCGACGCCGTGGATGCCCCGATCCCGGCGGATCTGGGCAAAAGTCGCCCGCATCGCGCCGACCGACGCGCGGATGGCGTGGTTGCCCCAGATCAAAAGCCCGATCTTCCCGAGTTCCCTCACCCGCGCCACCGTCATCTGCGGATAGGCGGTCGGCACCAACGCAATCGGCGCCTTGCCGTCCCAGGCGCGCACGAAGGCCTCGATCTCATCCGGCGTCTTCTGCTTGGAGTGGACCAGGATCATGTCGGCCCCCGCGGCCTCGTAGGCCCGCGCCCGCTTCAGGGCCTCCTCCTGACCGAGCCCCGCAATCAACGCCTCGGTGCGCGCCACGATCACGAGGTCCGGGTCGCGTCGCGCCGAGCGCGCCGCCTCGATCTTGCCTTGGAATTCTTCGGTGCGAACCATGTCCTGACGGCCACCGGCGATCAGGCTGGTGACCTTGGGAAAGCTCTTGTCCTCCATCACGATCGCCGCCACGCCGGCCCGTTCATATTGCTCCACGGCATGAAGCACGTTGATCGCATTGCCGAAGCCGGTGTCGATATCGGCGACCACCGGCAGGCCCGACCGATCCACCATCGCCCGCGTCATGTCGAGATGCTGGGTCATCGACACGATGCTGACGTCGGGCACGCCATACATGGCCGAGAGTTCGAAGCCGCTCGCCCAGATCGCGTCGAAGCCAGCTTCCGCCGCGAGCATCGCCGACAGCGGGCTGTGCGCCGCCATCGCCTCGACGAGGCCATTCTTCGCCAGGACCTGACGCAGTTTGCTGCCCGCTGCCATGCTCTTCCCCTCTAACGGCGCAACCGCGCCTGCTCCAACAATGTCAGGAACCGCGCGCCGGCACTGATATCCCTGGCGATTCCGTCGCGATGCCTGGCGGCCAGCGGATCGTCTCCCCAGCGTTCGATCTGGTAGAGTTCGTCGACCTGCGCCGCCGCAAACGCCGCCTCGGCGGACAAGCGTCCTTCCGCAACCGCGAGCGCGATCACGAGAGATCCGGCGGTGTGGGTGAGATTGTAGAGCGCCGACAGCGCCAGATCGGCATGAGTGGACACGATATCGCGCAACCGGGCCACGGCTTCCTCGGGCTGGTCGACGAAGGCGATACCGGTCGCGACGGTCAGGCGCGCACCGAATGCTTCAGCTGCCCAATCGAGCAGCGGTTGCCAGGCGTCGTGCTGCAACTTCACGAGACTGGCCGGCGTGTCCGCGCGATAGCACAGCAGGTCCGATCCGGCGTATTTCGAGATCTCGGCGATGATCTCCTCGCGCCGCGGAATGACGCGATCGAGGCCGGTTGCCGCCAATCGCGTCAGCGGCAAATGGGCCGCGTTGATTTCCGCCTTGTCCGGCACCCCGCCCCATTCGATGGCGATTGCATCTGCGAGAGACTTCGTGGGCACGACGAGAACAGCCTTGGCCGGCGTACGCATGGGCTTGCCATCGAGCAGGACCCGGAATCCACCCTCCGTCGCCTCGACCGCTGTATCCTTGTAGAAGCGCTTCATCCAGTCCCCAGCATACAAGGCCCGCGCCAACATGGCCGGGGATGCTCTTGGCAAGCATCGAGACGGACTTACACGCCGAGTAAGCCCACCGACAAGAGCGGGCTCAGCGGGACTGGCCGCGACTGCGCGGCTTCTTGGGCGGCGTCTTGGGACGCCCCGGCCGCTGACGCTGGTCGGCCGCCGGCGTGGGCAACTGGGCTCGCAAGCCAGGCCGCAGGCCGTCGACGCGCGGAGCCACGACGGCACAGGGATTGACACCGGTCTGCCGCGCTGCCTGCCTGATCTGCGCCGCCAAACTCGGAACAACGCCGGCACCGACGATCAGGCGGGCGAGATTTGGCTCTAGCGCCGCCGACGTCGACTGACCACTGCCGCCTTTCAGGCGCAGCGGCGAGGCCAGAGCGGCGTTCTGGCCGTCGTGTGCCTCGGGAGCCAGGATGAATTCAAAACCCTCGGTCCGCAGATGCATGTAGCCGCCCCCCACCATGGTGGTCCGCGGCGTATCGACGACCAGCCGTCGCAGGCTGGCGATGCCGCCGCTCACGTCGAAGCGGCCGGCGATGCAGTTGAAGGGGACGCCGCTGTCGGTGCCGCCCAACAGCCGTTGCGTCTCCGCCGGCCAGCTGGCGAGCAGGTCGCGCGGCCACAGGCCCTTGGTGACGGCAATGTCGACCGAGCCGTTGGCCGAGTTCAGGGCATCGCGCGAATTCCTTCCACCGCCGCGCAGGCGCAGATCGATGTCGCCAAACGCATCGCGCAGACCAAGGTTGAATCCAAGCAGATTGGATAGTTCGCCCAGCGACACGCGATTGGCCGAGGCGGTGAGCGTCGCCTGGCCGATCCGTCCGGCCGCATCGTAGACGAGGTCGAAGCCGGCAGAGCCGCCACCTACCGTCGCGGCGGCGCGGAATGAAAAACGCTGCTCGCTCGATGCCAGCGTGACGGAACCGTTCTGCATCTTGCTGCCGAGGCCGACGACCTCGCCGAGCCGAACCGTCACGGACATGGTGGAGCGGCCGAGCCAGTTCGCCGAAAACGGCAAAGCGGGCAGGAGCCTGGGCTGCGCCGGCGGTCCGCCTGGAGGCGTCGTGGTTGGCGGAGCCCGGAGTTCGCTGACGTCGAGCCGGGTGACGTCGGCATTGACCGTCACGGTCGGCGTTCCCTTGCGATCGGTCCGGAAAAGCGCCTCGCCGACGAGTTCGCTCGAACCAACTTTCAGCGTCGTCACGTCGACCTTGAAAGTGCTTCGCAGCGTCGCTGCCTTGGCGCTCAACGCGTAGGGACCGCCCTGCGGCACCGGCAAGTGGATGTAGGGCCCGAAGACCCCGATGTCGGGCCCTTCGGACGTAATCTGGACACTGGTTCCCTTGACTCCGACGCTGCCCTTGATGGCGATCTTGCCCTCACCGAACCCGCCTTGGACGTCGATGTTGCCCGGCAGCCCCCTCATCCAGCCGTCGAACGAGCCGGCGCTGCCCGTAAGGGTGAGCGAACTGGCCAGGGGGGCGCCGAAGCGTCCCTCGATTTGCAATGGCTGATTGGATGCCGACGACCGCAGGGTCGCATTCGCGACTTCGAGCACGACCGGCGGGCGGCCGGCGCCTTCGACGATGGTCAATGTCGAATCAAGTACCTCGATCACGCCAATCCACGGGAAGGCAGGTGGCGCACGCAGGCGCAGCGAACGGTTTTCGCTGGCGTGCGGACCGGAGCCGTCGGGAGGCGGCAGCATGTCCAGATTGGTGTCGCCGATATCATTGCGCTCGACCACGATGTCGGCGCCGTCGAGGACAACCCGCCCGATCTTGATCTCACCCAGAAGCAGCGCGATGGGATCGAGAAACAAGGTCATCTTGCGCACCCGCGCGAGTTCGGGACGCGATCCCCAGGGTGCGTTCGACAATGTCACACCCTCGGCCACCATCGCCGGGTACCTGCTGATCTTGACCGCGAGAGGCACCCTGGCCGCTAGTTCGCGGCCCGTTGCCTTGCGGACCTGTTCCGTCAGCCGGGCCTGATAGCGCGAGAGGTCTCGGGTGGCGCCCCAGATGAGGCCGACGATCACGGCGACGGGAATCGCCGCAACGAAAAACCAGATCAGCCGCCTCCACGGAATACGCATGCCGTCCGATTACCGCTCAGTCATTGACCGTCGAAAGGCCGAATGCCTTGACGGTGCGTTGAAAGTGAGGCGGAAGGTCGGCCTCGACCTTCAGTTCGCCCTTGCCCGAAGGATGCGGCAGCGACAGGCGCCGGGCATGGAGATGAAGCCGCCGCGCATCGGCGACGGCAGCAAGCAGCGCTTCTTCTCCGCCGTACTTGCCGTCGCCGAGGATCGGGCAACCGATGGCCGCGCAATGCACCCGCAGCTGATGCGTCCGCCCGGTGCGCGGCCACAACGCCAGCAGCGCCATGCGCTTGCCGACCCGGTCGAGTTCGCGGAAGTGGGTCAGTGCCGTCTGCCCTTCTTCCTCGTCGACCTGCATCATTTCCCGGTCGCGCGCGCCCGGCCGCTTGGCCAGCGGCAGGTCGATGGCACCTTCTTTCCTGGGCGGCACCCCGACCACGACGGCCCAGTAGAGCTTTTCGGTCTCGCGGTCGCGAAACGACTCCGCCAGGCGCCTGGCGGCCTGGCCGGTGCGGGCGATCAGCAGCAGGCCGCTGGTATCCTTGTCGAGCCGGTGGACCAGACGCGGCCGGTCCTCGAAGCCGAAGCGCAGGGCATCCAGCATACCGTCGACATGGCGTTCCGTGCCGGTACCGCCCTGCACCGCCAGCCCCGGCGGCTTGTTGAGGACGATCACGTGGTCGTCGCGATGAATCACCAGGGATTGCATTTCGGCGGCGTCGCGGTCGGCCACGGTCGGAATCTCGCGTGCCTTGGCCGGCGGCGCCAGGGTAACGCCGGGCGGCACGCGGATCTGTTGCCCGGACTCGACCCTGTCCTTGCCTTCCGCCCGCTTGCCGTCGACGCGGACCTGTCCGGTGCGCAGGAGTTTTTGCAGAGCGCTGTGGTTCAACCCAGGAAAATGGCGCAAGAACCAGCGATCCAGCCTCAAGCCGGCCTCATCGTCGGAAACGCCGCGCATCTGGACCTGGCCACGCGGGGCATCTGGGGCGGGGCTGTCACTCATGGCGCCCAACCTAGGGGACAAGCTAAACAGGGTCCATGGAATCGGTGTCATTCGACACACTGACGTACGATCACCCGGCAGCCTGCCGGCCGGCCCGGCTGACCGCGAGCCTGCACCTGCCACCGCCGGGCAGCCGACCGTCGCCCTGCATGGTGATCCTGACCAGCAGCGCGGGCGTGCAGCGCCACCGCGAGCACTATTACGCCCAGGCCCTGAACGACGCCGGGACCGCGGCACTGATCATCGACAGCTTCACCGGACGGGGCGTGCGTCGCACGGTCGCCGACCAATCGCTGGTATCCGGCGCCCAAATGGAAGGCGATGCGTTCGCCGCCCTCGCCCTCCTGCGCGACGACCCACGCATCGACCCACGGCGGATCGGAATCATGGGCGTGTCCAAGGGCGGTGTGGCGACGCTGAACGCCGCCATCGCCGCCCGTCGGCGCTGGCGTGGCGGATTTCCGCATCTGTTCGACCTTCATGTGGCAATTTGCCCAGGAGCAACCGCCCAGCACCGCGACCCCACGACGCTGGGCCGGCCGATGTTCCTCATGCTCGCCGCGCGCGACGACTACACTCCGGCGCTGCTCGCCATCGAGTATGCCGAACGCATGCGCGCCGCCGGCAACGGCCGCATCAAGATCAAGGTCTATGGCAGCGCCCACCACGGCTGGGAGTCTGTAGGGCCGGTCTTCGACATCAAGGATGCCGAGAACTGGTCGTGCTGCCGGAACTACATCGAGGACGACGGCACTCACTTCATCCCGGCACTCGGGCGGGCCGTGAGCGAGCCCGAATACCAGGCATGGGCCCGCCAACACTGCATCACCCGAGGTGCACGCGCCGGCGGCGGCACGGCGGCGCTGAAGCTGCGTGCGACGGCCGATCTGCTGGGCTTCCTCGCGGTCCATGGTTTCACCACCTCCCGTCATCGCTCCGTGGACGAATCGGAAGTTTCCGGTTATACATAAAGCGTGTTTCGCCTAGCTTTTCTCGCCAGCCTGCTGGCGCTTGTCATCCCCGTTATCGGGTCCCTTCCTGCCTACGCCAGCGACCCGCTATGGGTCGGTTCGCGCGCCGGCAAAGTCCGCTCGGAGACCCTGCTCAAGGCGCTGCGCAGTTCTTCCGACCACGGCCTCGATCCCGCCTGGTACAGCATCACCGAGGTGGAAAAGGCCGTAGCGCCGGGCGCCGACGCCGCGGCGGCCGAGGCACTTCTCGGCGCGGTCTTCGTCTCCTACGCCAGCGATGTCTCGACAGGCCGCGTGCGCGCCAACCGTATCGACAAGGAAATCTCGATCGACCAACGCACAGTCGATCCGGCCGAACTCATGAAAGCGGCCCGGGAAGCCCCCGACTTTGCCGTCTACCTCGCATCGCTGCCGCCGAAGGGCGACTACCCGGCCCTGCAGAAGGCGCTTGTCCATTGGCGCGACAAGCGCGCCGAGGCGGTGTTCACGCCGCTGCCCGACGGCGCCGCGCTGAAGCCCGGAATGGTCGACGCGCGCGTGCCTCTTCTGCGCAAGCGCCTGACCGAGCTCGAGTTCAAGCTGCCCGCCCTCGACGCTGATGCCGTGGCCGACCGCTATGACGAGGCCCTGGTCGCCGTCGTCAAATCCTACCAGGCAACAAAGGGCCTCACCGTCGATGGCGTCATCGGCGCCAAGACGGTCCGCTCGCTCAACACCACGATCGATGAACGCATTGGCCAGATCATTGCCAACCTGGAGCGCCGGCGCTGGTTGCCCGTCGACCTCGGCCGCCGCTACGTCTTCGTGAATACCGCCGACTATTCGATGGCGTTCGTCAACGACGGCAAGGTCGCCTTCCAGAGCTTGGTGATCGTTGGCACCGCGAAGAACCCGACGCCCGAGATTTCTTCGGTGATGCGCGGCTTCCAGACCAACCCTTTCTGGACCGTCCCGCAGTCGATCGCCGGCGAGGAATACCTTCCCCTGCTGCGCCGCGATCCCAGCGCGCTGACCGCAGGCGGCTTCCGCATCTTTGCCAGCTGGAGCGAAGATATCGAACTCGATCCAAACACGGTCGACTGGAGCTCCGTTCATCCCAAGGCGTTCCCCTTTCGAATCCGCCAGGATTCAGGAGCGGCAAACGCGCTGGGTTACATCTTCTTCCCGTTCAGCAACAAGTACGGGATCTACATGCACGATACCGCCAGCCGCTGGTTGTTCACCGAGGGAAGCCGCAACTTCAGCCATGGCTGCATCCGGTTGCAGAACCCGCTGGACTTCGTCGAGGCGGTCTACGGCGGCAAGGGCAACTTCAGCAAGGAGCGGGTGCGGCAGGTCATCGATGCCGGCCAGCAGGCGCACTATACTTTCCCCGAGCCGGTCACGCTCCATGTGACCTATCGGACGGTGGCGGCCGACGCCGAAGGTACCGCGACCTTCCGCGACGACGTCTACGGCCGCGACCGGCTGGTCGTGAAGGCGATGAAAAAGGGCTGACGGGTCAGCGCTTCTTCTCGCGAAGCTTCCGCCAATAGTCGAGTCGCTTCAGGATGTCGCGTTCGAAGCCTCGCTCCACCGGACGGTAGAATTCCTCGCGCGCCATGCCGTCGGGAAAATAGTTCTGCCCGGAAAAACCGTCGGCGGCGTTGTGGTCGTACTCGTAGCCCTGGCCGTAGCCAATCTCCTTCATGAGCTTGGTCGGCGCGTTCAGGATATGCATCGGCGGCACGAGCGAACCGTGCTTCTTGGCAGCCCGCTTGGCGGCGCCGAAGGCGACATAGGCGGCATTCGATTTCGGCGCCGTGCCGAGATAGATCACGGCCTGCGCGATGGCGAGTTCGCCCTCTGGCGAGCCCAGACGATCATAGGTTTCCCAGGCGGCCAGCGTCTGGGTGAGCGCCTGCGGATCGGCCATGCCGACATCCTCGACCGCGAAGCGCACCAGACGGCGGGCGATGTATTTCGGATCCTCGCCGCCGTCCAGCATGCGCGCGAACCAGTAGAGCGCGGCGTCGACGTCGGAACCGCGCAGCGACTTGTGCAGTGCGCTGATCAGGTTGTAGTGCGCCTCCTGGGCCTTGTCATAGAGCGGCGCGCGCTTCTGCAGCAGAGTCGCCAGCCGGGCCGGCGGCAGCGGCCCCTTCTCCTTCAGACCGGCAAGCTGCTCGGCCAGACCGATCAGGTAGCGGCCGTCGCCATCGGCCATGGCGAACAGGGTCGCGCGGCCGGTGTCGTCGAGCGGCAGCGGCCGTCCCAGTGCGGCCTCGGCCCGCTCCAGCACCGCCGCCAGCGCCGCCTCGTCGAGCCGGCGCAGCACCAGCACCTGGCAGCGCGACAGCAGTGCGGCGTTCAGCTCGAACGAGGGATTCTCGGTGGTGGCGCCGATCAGCGTGACCGTGCCGTCCTCGACATAGGGCAGAAAGCCATCCTGCTGGGCACGGTTGAAGCGATGGATTTCATCGACGAACAACAGCGTGCCCTTGCCGTCCCTGCGGCGGCTGCGGGCGGCCTCGAATATCTTGCGCAGATCGGCGACACCGGAAAACACCGCCGACAGCGGCTCGAAATGCAGGTCGGTCGCCTCGGCAAGCAGGCGCGCGATGGTTGTCTTGCCGCAGCCCGGCGGGCCCCACAGGATCAGGGAGCTGAGCTTGCGTGCGGCCAGCATGCGGCCGAGCGGGCCGTCCGGTCCCAGCAAATGATCCTGTCCGAGTATCTCTCCAAGCGACCGCGGCCGCAGGCGTTCGGCGAGCGGCGTCGAGGCGAGCGAGGCGAACAGTTCGGCCGGCACGGTCCGACCCTACCACGCCTCAGCGAAACTGGACGGTGGACACCATGCCATCGCGGCCAATCGAGACGCTGGAAATTCCGGCGGCAACGCGCTTCTTGAGCTCGGCAACGCTCTTCACGTCCTGGCCATTGGTTGCCAGGATCATGTCGCCCGGCCGCACGAACCGGCCAGCATAGGCTCCCGGTTTCACTTCGACCACGGCGACGCCCGGACGCCATTCGGACAGCCCCAGTTCTTCGGCGACGGCCGGCGACATGTTGACCACCGTGGCTCCGGAAAGCGGCTGGCGGCCCTCGAGCGCCGAGCGGTCCCGCGGCGGATCCTCGGGTGGGGAGGCGAGCTTGAGTTGGATCGTGATCTCCTTGCCGGCCCGGATGATGCGCACCGGCACGGTCGAGTCGATATGCAGGGTCGAAAGGCGGAAGCGGAGGCTCGCCTCGTCATCGATCGAATGATCGCGCAGCGCCACGATCACGTCGTTGCGCTTGAGGCCGGCATCGGCGCCAGGGCCGTTGGCATAGACCTCCTTCACCACCAGACCAGCCGGCCGCGACAGGCCGAAGCCGGCCGCGAGGTCGGGCGTCATGCGTTGCATGCTGACGCCGAGCCACGGTCGCACGATGCGGCCCCCCTGCTCGCCGATGGCGACCATGCGGGCCACGATGTTCGAGGGCGTCGCAAAGCCGATGCCGACCGATCCGCCGCTTTGCGAGTAGATTGCAGTGTTGATGCCGATCAGCCGGCCATCGAGGCTGACCAGGGCGCCACCGGAGTTGCCGGGATTGATGGCGGCGTCGGTCTGCAGGAAGAAGTTCGAGTCGTTGATGCCGCCGGCACTGCGCGCAACCGCCGAGACGATGCCGCTGGTCACGGTCTGGTTGAGACCGAAGGGATTGCCGATCGCCAGCACGACATCACCGACCTCGATCGAATCCGAATCGCGCATTTCGAGGAATGGAAACTTTTCCTCCGCTCCATCGATGCGCAACAGGGCCAGATCGTAGCGCTCGTCCTGGGTCACGAGTTTGGCCTCGAACTCACGGCGATCCGCCAGCACGACGCGGATTTCGTCGGCGCCCTTGACCACATGGGCGTTGGTGACGATCAGCCCGTCGGGCCGGACCACGACCCCGGACCCCAGCGAGTTCTGCACCCGCTCGCCGGCCTGGGGCATGCCGGGAAACGGGAACGGCAGGCGTCGCTGCACGCGGGCCGTCGTGGTCGTGTAGATATTGACGACGGCCGGCGATACGCGCTTGACCAGCGGCGCGTATGAATATGCCAGATCGGCACGGGAGCTGGGCAGTTGCTGCGCCACGGCGCCCGGCGGACCGGCCATCGCGGTCCCTCCGATCAGGATCGTCGCCACCAGGATTCTACGCCACACCATTCACCGTCTCCGTGCCCGGCCCCGCCGGGGATTTGCGGACACTCTTATGGCAAATCAAGGGGTGAATCACGCGCGGCCTGAGGCAATGGCGACGTCGGTCAGCCACACCGCGAATAGCCGCAGTTCAGGCAGACATCGCAACCTTCCTGATGCGTGAGGGAGGCGGCGCCGCAGTTCGGGCATTGGCCCATGGCCGGGACGGTGCCGCCGCCCGCTCCCTGGTCGTCCGCCGGTTCGCGGGCGCCGGCCGCCAGCCGGACCCGCTGCTCGGTGGCCTCGGCGAGCAGCGGCGCGTCGCCCGGCGAGAGGAAGCCGATCTCGATCAGGTGCCGCTCGATCACGCCGCCGATCGCCGCCAGCAGCGAGGGCACGTAGCGGCCTTCCATCCACTGGCCGCCGCGCGGGTCGAACACCGCCTTCAGTTCCTCGACCACGAACGACACGTCGCCGCCGCGGCGGAACACCGCCGAGATCATGCGCGTCAGCGCCACGGTCCAGGCGTAGTGCTCCATGTTCTTGGAGTTGATGAAGATTTCGAACGGCCGGCGGCGGCCGTCCTGCATCACATCGTTGATGGTGATGTAGATCGCGTGATCGCTGCCCGGCCATTTGATCTTGTAGGTCCGGCCCGGCAGTTCCTCGGGCCGGTCGAGCGGCTGGGCGATATAGATCACGCCGGTCTCGCGCGCCGATACCGGCGCCAGCGCCGGGGTCTCGCGCAGTTCGGTTGCCTCGGGCTTCACCTCGAGCACCGCACCCGTCACGTCGTTCGGCCGGTAGGTCGTGCAGCCCTTGCACCCCTGCGCATAGGCCGCCTCATAGACACCCTTGAAGGCTTCGAACGAGATATCGCGCGGCAGGTTGATGGTCTTGGAGATCGAGCTGTCGACGAAATCCTGAGCCGCCGCCTGCATGGCAAGATGATCGGCGGGAGAGAGAGTCTGGGCGTCGACGAACACGTCCGACGGCGGCGCTTCGTTGCCCTTGAGGGCGCGCCAGACGCGGAACGCCTGATCCTCCACGCTCTCCTCGCGCTTGGTTCCATCGGGCTGCAGCACGTGGCGCACATAGCCGAAGGCGAATACCGGCTCGATGCCGGAGGAGACGTTGTCGGCCAGAAGCGAGATCGTGCCGGTGGGCGCGATCGAGTTCAGCAGCGCGTTGCGGATGCCGTAGCGGCCGATGGCGGCCCGCACGTCCTCGGGAAGGCCTCGGATCGTCTCGCCGGCGAGATAACGGGCGCGATCGTAGAGTTCGAAGCTGCCCTTCTCCGCTGCGATATCGGCCGAAGCGAGATAAGAAAGCCGCTGGACCGCGCCCAGCCACTCGCGCGTGAGCCGGACCGCCTCGGGCGAGCCATAGCGCACGCCGCAGAAGATCAGCGCGTCGGCCAGCCCCGTGACACCGAGCCCGATGCGGCGCTTGGCCTTCGCCTCCTTCTCCTGCTGCGGCAGCGGAAAGCGCGAGACGTCGATCACATTGTCGAGCATGCGCACGGCGACCGGCACGACCTGCTCGAGTGTCTCGAGATCGAGGCGGGCATCGGCCGTGAAAGGATCCTTCACCAGCGCCGCGAGATTGATCGACCCCAGCAGGCAGGCGCCATAGGGCGGCAGCGGCTGCTCGCCGCAGGGATTGGTCGCCTGGATCGTCTCGCCGTAGTGAAGGTTGTTCCGACGATTGACGCGGTCGATGAAGATCACGCCGGGTTCGGCGACGTCGTAGGTGGCGCGCATGATGCGCTCCCACAGCGCCTTCGCCTTGATGGTGCGAAAGACCTTGCCGCCGAACACAAGGTTCCAGTCGGCATCGTCCTTCACCGCCGCCATAAAGGCGTCGGTAACCAGCACCGAGACATTGAACATGCGCAGGCGCGCGGGATCGCGCTTGGCATCGACGAAGGCTTCGATGTCGGGATGGTCGCAGCGCAGCGTTGCCATCATGGCGCCGCGGCGCGAGCCCGCACTCATGATCGTGCGGCACATCGAATCCCACACATCCATGAACGACAGCGGACCCGACGCGTCGGCGCCGACGCCCTTTACCGGCGCTCCGGCCGGCCGCAGCGTCGAGAAATCGTGCCCGATGCCGCCACCCTGCTGCATGGTGAGTGCCGCTTCGCGCAGGTTCTCGAAGATCGACGACATGTCGTCGCCAATCGTGCCCATGACGAAACAATTGAAGAGCGTCACCGTGCGGCCAGTCCCAGCGCCGGCGATCACGCGACCAGCTGGCAGAAACTTGAAGCCCGACAACGCCGCGTGGAAGCGCCCGGCCCAAAGCTCCGGGTCGCGCTCCGTCGCCGCGAGCGCCCGCGCCACGCGCCACCAGGTGGCCTCCAGATCGGCGTCACCCGGCCCGGACGCGTCCCGGAAGCGATATTTCATATCCCAGATGCGCTGGGAAACCGGCGCCCATTCCATTAGGTGAAGTTAAGCGTGGGATCCGCAGATATCAACAGATTGTTCTTTTTTTGTTCCCTAGCGTTGTGCCCGCGCCACCAGCCTTGCCGTCGCACCCTCGATGCGCTCGCGAAGGGTCGCCATGAAGGCCCTGCGGTCTAGTCCAGGCGAGATGGCCGGCAGCACCTCGACATCGATGACGCCCGGCCACTTGATGAATTTGCGACGCCCCCAGAAGACGCCGGAATTCAGCGCCACCGGAACGACCGGCACGCCGAGCTGGCGATAGAGGGCGGCGGCACCGACCTGGTAGGAAGGCTGAGACCCGACCGGCGTGCGGGTGCCCTCGGGGAAGATCAGGACGGGGCGGCCCTCGGCCAGCGCTGCCTTGGCGCGCCGCACGAGTCCGCGCAGCGCCTTGGCGCCGTCGCCGCGCTCGACGCCGATATGGCCGGCCCGCGCCATCGCCCAGCCGACGACGGGAATGAACAGCAGCTCTCGCTTCAGGACGATCGCGGCATTTGGAAACAGCAGGGCGAAGGCCAGCGTTTCCCACGACGACTGATGCTTGGCGGCAATGATGACGGGACCTGCCGGCATGTTCTCCAGGC
>CALFRN010000375.1 GCA_937919085.1 uncultured Reyranella sp. | reverse complement strand
GGATGCCGCCTGTGGGTGAAGCGAGGCCACTTGCCGGATTGAGACCGGCGCGGGAGCAACGGCGACCGTGCCCACCATGCCTACTTGCAGACTTCGCGCAGCGCCTTCCATTCGCCGGCACTGAACGCCGGTATGCCCGTCGGCGGCCGCCTAGTTGCGTCGATGCGCTGCTGCGTCGGGGGATGGCTCGACCAGATGCCGGCCGCCGCCGCGGGGTCCTTGGGTTCCTTTTCCAGCATCTGCTCGAAGAACCCGGAGATGCCGTCGGCGCGCAGTCCGAGGTTCTCAAGCAGCGTCACACCGGTGTCATCGGCGTCGCGCTCGGCGGCACGGCCGTTGCGCATCGCCAGTAGAATATTGCCGCCCGAGGTCAGCGTGCTCAGAAAATCGGAGTAGCCGCCGCTCACCAGCCTGGCCAGCAACGCGACACCATACTGGCGCGCAATGCCCTTGATCGGGTGGTGATGCGCGACATGGCCGATTTCATGCGCGAGCACGCCCGCCACCTGCGAGCTGTTCGCGGCCTGCTCGATCAGGTCCGAATAGAAGACCAGAATGCCGCCCGGCAGCGTGAAGGCGTTGACCGGTCCGCCTTCGACGATATGCACCGTCACGTTGTGTCGGTAGCCCGCCTCGCGGGCAAGCTCGTTGGCCAGTTCGTTGATCGCCGCGAGCCCGCGCTGGCCGTGACAGAGATCCTTGTCGGCCACCAGTTCGTCGTACACGGTTTCGCCCAGCTTCACCTGCAGGCCGTAGGGCAGCCAAGGTGCTGCATACTCGGTGCCATATTCGATGGCTCCCCAGAAAAGACCGATCAGTACCGCCACCGTGGCGCCGAACTTGGCAATCCGCAGTCCCGCCGGTTGCGGCTCGGCGGCGAGAGCCGCGAGGTGCGGCACCAGGGCGGCAAGCTGGCTTCGCGCATCGAGGTCTTCGACGATCAGGCGTGCCTCCCCGCCTCCGAGCCGCACGATCGGCGGCGCGGCTTCGTGCACGGCATCGCCCAGCACGGCGACATCGGCGATCGGCCAGCGTGCCAGGATCGCCGAATCGGCAAGATTTACGATGATGAGTTCGCCGCCCGTCGCCCGTACGGCGACTTCATAGGCCTGCGCCGTCTCGCCGTCGTAGTAGCGCGAAGCAGCAGCCATGATCAGATTCCGCTCACGTCGAACATGTCGAGCAGGCCTTCGCCGTACCCGGGAACGCCACCGGCCGGCTGGCGCACCGATGCCGGGTCAGGGGCGCCATAAAGCCATAGCTCGGCGGAGATCAGCCGGAGCGTACGATGCATGACCCATGGCCAGCCCATCCCGAGGGTCAGCACGACGATCAGGTAGTTCAGCACCAGGAAGCCCCACATCTGCCGGGTCGAAATCGCGGTGGCGAAGAGCACGGCGCCGGCGCGGCTGTGCGACACGAGATAGCGGAACAGGTAGGCCTGCCACCAGCAGCGCAACGGCAGGATCAGAATCCCGAAGACGATGTAGGCGCCGAATGCAATCGCCACGATGGTCAGGATCGTGCGCAGGTCGGGCGAACTGAGCTGATTCCAAATGTCGTCGAGGGAGATGCCGAACTCCCCTGCCGTACTGCCGACCGCATAGATGACAACGCCGATCGCCGCGATCCAGGCGACAAGGTTGAGGAAATAGTAACCGAGGAAGCGGCCGTAGATGTCGCCCGCCGAACCCGCGAAAGCGAGCGGCAGTGTGCCGACACGGGCGTTGGAGATGCGTGGACGGGCAAGGTTTACCGACACGACCGGAGTCAGGAGAAACGCGGAAATGGCGTTGGCGAAGTGCAGGAAGGTCGCGGTGGCGCCATATCCCCAGGCCGACCCCGCCATGCCGCAGCGGATGCCGCGCCAGCGCGTGCGCGAGAGCTTGTAGCGCAGGCCGGCATAATGGCCGACATAGGCCAGTGGAAAGCCGATCGCCACAACCGACAGCGAGAAGATGTCGAACAGCCCGAAGCTGGCGAACGGCCTCTCGTGGAGAACATGGACCCAGACCAGCCACATCAGGCCGGCCCAGGCGGCAAGCACGACCAGCGCCAACAGGAAGCCGATCAGCAGTTCGCGCCCCCGACCACGATATTCGAAGCGGTCGCCCAGGATCGACAGATGATTCCAAAGATAGCGCCGCAACCGCGTGCGCCCCCAGAAGCGCGACCAGCCGAGCGTGACGATCATCAGGGCGATGTGGCGGAGATAGATCGCATAGAGATCGCGCAGCCGGCCGTCATAGACCGGGCGGCTGGGGGTCAGGTCGGGAGTGGCCGGCGGAGGCGGAAAGTCTCCTCCGGGCACGAGACCGGCCACCCCGTCCGCTCCCGCGTCAGGCGATGAGGAGGTCATGTCGCTCAATTGAGTTCCGGGGTATTCGGATGCACTGCAAAAAATTCCATGCTGCGATGCAGCATGTATTGGTGTAGGTGAGTGTACGTCAACCATGCCCCCGGCCGCCACCATGACCATGACCAACCGTGACATGCCCCAGAAGGACCGGCCCTGGTTGATCCGGACCTACGCCGGCCATTCGACCGCCGAGAAGTCGAACGAACTCTATCGCACCAATCTCGCGCGCGGTCAGACCGGCCTTTCGGTCGCCTTCGACCTGCCGACCCAGACCGGCTACGACAGCGATCACGCGCTGGCCCGCGGCGAAGTCGGCAAGGTGGGCGTGCCGATCAGCCATCTCGGCGACATGCGCGCCCTGTTCGACGGTATCCCGCTCGACAAGATGAACACGTCGATGACCATCAACGCGCCGGCGGCATGGCTGCTGTCTCTTTATATAGCGACCGGCGAGGCGCAGGGCGCGGCGCGCAGCGCGCTTCAGGGCACGACGCAGAACGACATCATCAAGGAGTATCTTTCGCGCGGGACCTACATCTTCCCGCCCGAGCCGTCGCTCCGGCTGACCGCCGACACGATCGGCTTCACCTATCGCGAGGTTCCCAAGTGGAACCCGATGAACGTCTGCAGCTACCACCTGCAGGAGGCCGGTGCGACGCCGGTGCAGGAACTGGCCTTTTCGCTGGCCAACGCGATTGCCGTGCTCGATGCCGTAAAGACACGCGGCCAGGTGCCCGACGCCGACTTCCCGCAGGTCGTGGGCCGCATCTCCTTCTTCGTGAACGCCGGCATCCGCTTCGTCACCGAGATGTGCAAGATGCGGGCGTTCGCCGAAATGTGGGAAGACATCACCCTCAACCGCTACGGCGTCACCGACCCCAAACAGCGGCTGTTCCGCTACGGCGTGCAGGTGAATTCTCTCGGCCTCACCGAGCAGCAGCCCGAGAACAACGTCTATCGCATCCTGCTGGAAATGCTGGCCGTGGTGATGAGCAAGAACGCACGTGCCCGCTCGGTGCAGCTGCCGGCATGGAACGAGGCGCTCGGCCTGCCGCGGCCGTGGGACCAGCAATGGTCGCTGCGCCTACAGCAGATCGTGGCCTTTGAGACCGACCTTCTGGAATACGGCGACATCTTCGACGGCAGCACCGAGATCGCCGCCAAGGTCGCGTCACTCAAGGGAGAGACCCTGGCCGAGATGGCGCGCATCGACGACATGGGCGGCGCGGTGGCGGCCATCGAAGCGGCCTACATGAAGCAGCGCCTGGTCGAATCCAACCTGAAGCGGCTCTCGGCCATCGAAGCCGGTGAGCAGACGGTGGTCGGTGTCAACGCCTTCACCGAGGCCGAAGCCTCACCGCTGTCGACCGGCGCGGGCTCGATCATGACCGTCGATGCCTCGGTCGAGAGTGGCCAGATCGAGCGGCTGAAGGCATGGCGCGCGGCGCGCGATGCCGGGGCGGTGAAGAAGGCGCTGGCCGCGCTGTCATCGGCCGCCAAGGAAGACCGCAACGTCATGCCGGCCTCGATCGCCTGCGCCCAGGCCGGCATCACCACCGGCGAATGGACCGATGCACTGCGCGCCGTGTTCGGCGAATACCGCGCGCCGACGGGCGTTGCCCGCGCCGCCGGGGTGAGCGACGGCAGGCTCGAGGTCGTGCGCCGCGAGGTCGACACGGTGTCCCGCCGCCTCGGCCGGCGGATAAAAATCCTGGTCGGCAAGCCCGGCCTCGACGGCCATTCCAACGGCGCCGAACAGATCGCCGTGCGCGCCCGCGATTGCGGCATGGAGGTAGTCTACGAGGGCATCCGTCTCACGCCCGAGCGCATCGTCAATGCCGCCCTCGAAGAGAGCGTGCACGTGGTCGGTCTGTCGATCCTGTCGGGCGGCCATGTCTCGCTGGTCGGCGACGTGCTGGCGGGCCTGCGCGACGCCGGCATCGGCGACGTGCCGGTAGTGGTGGGCGGCATCATCCCTCCGGCCGACGCCGAGGCGCTGATCAAGGCGGGCGTGGCGCGGGTCTACACACCCAAGGATTTCGATCTCACGCAAATAATGCGCGACGTCGTGGCCGTCGTGGACTCAGCCTGGAAAGAGGCGGCGTAAACTCGCCGTCGCATGCAGCATCGGATCGATGGCGGTGTGGCTGAACAGCCAGGCCTCGGCGTGAGTTGAGTCGCCGTCTCGGCGGACGACACGCGACAGTGCCAGAATATCGGCAGACTGTGCCGGCCTCAGCACCGTGACGTTGAGATGCGTGAGCCGCGCCTCTAGGCCCGCCGCCGCACGCAGTGCAGTGTGAGTCAGCGACAACAGCACCGGCATCGACCAGGCCTCGCCAGGGCTGAGCGAAAACCTCAGCCGCAGGTCCTGGTCCTGGCATTCCTCGACGAACAGGCCATGGAGATCGGCGGGCGGGAGCGTCTTCTCGAGCAGTGCCTGCAGTTCGTCTTCCGTCATCCCGGCAATCCTATGTTATCTCCCGACCCCATGTCCTTTCTCGACCATATCAAGCGCTGCAACAACGCCGACCTTTGCCAGTTCGAGCCATGGTTCGTGGGCCCCCAGCGCGCCGGATTTATTCATCGCGATTTTGCCGGCACGCTCGCTGCCAAGCCCACCCTCTTTAGCCATCGCGACAAGACCTGGCATCTCGATCCCACGCTCGGCACGCCGCAAAAGCGCACCGCCGCGATGCGCGACTTCCTGCTCGAATTGCGCGAACAAGGTCACTTCAAGGGCCTGTGGCGCGAGGAGGCCTACCCCGTCACATGGGAATTCGCGCGGCCGGCGTTGCTCGACATGGAACGCTCGGCGACGCCATGGTTCGGGGTGCGTGCCTTCGGCCCGCACATGACGGGCTACGTCCGGCGTCCGGACGGGCTGCATATCTGGGTGCCGCGGCGGTCCTTCACCAAGCCGACCTTTCCCGGCCAGCTCGACAACACGGTGGCCGGCGGCCAGCCCGCCGGCATCGGGTTGCACGAGAACCTGATCAAGGAGTGCGGCGAGGAGGCGTCGATCCCACGTGCGCTGGCTGCCCAAGCGAAAGCGGTGGGCTTCGTCGCCTACTGGCACCAGTCCGGCGCGCAACTGAAGCCCGACATCATGA
Source organism: uncultured Reyranella sp. (assembly GCA_937919085.1). GTDB lineage: Bacteria > Pseudomonadota > Alphaproteobacteria > Reyranellales > Reyranellaceae > Reyranella. The sequence goes on along the minus strand of CALFRN010000375.1, from coordinate 5,155 downwards.
CCTGCTTCGATCTCGAACTGCCCGGTGATTTCACGCCACGGGCCAACGACGGCGAGGTCCAGTCCTTCGAGCTGTGGCCGGCACGCCGCGTGTTCGAGACCGTGCGCGACACCACCGAGTTCAAGTACAACTGCAACCTTGTGCTGATCGACTTCTTCGTCCGCCACGGCCTGCTGTCGGCCGACGTTCCGGATTTCGTCCCCATCGTCGGCGGGCTCAGGATGATGTATGATCGAGCGAACGGATTCGATTGAGCATCAGGTGGTGGCCGCCATGCCACGAGTCATCGTCGCGATCCTGTCTCTCGCCTTCTGCTTCGGTACCGCGTGCCTTGGCGTACCGGCGTCCGCGCAAAGCCCTTCCGGCCATCACGGCCAGGGCCACGCCGAAAATCACGACTGGTACGAAAAGCTGAAGCGGCCCGGCTCGACCGCCTCGTGCTGCAGCGGCACCAAGGACGGGGTCGAGGGCGACTGCCGTCCGACCCGCGCCTACCAGAAGGACGACGGCATGTGGTACGCGCTGCTGGGCGGACGCTGGGTGCAGGTTCCGCCGCGCGCCGTGCTGCAGACCCTGGCCCCCGACGGCAACTCGCACATCTGCGCCAACAAGAGCGGTACGATCTTCTGCTTCCTCGGCGGCTCGCCCAAGAGCTGACGAAGGCGGGCTGACGAGCGCGCTTCCGGCAACTTTGCCAAAGGCTCCCGACATGCCAATCTGCGGCTTCCGCGAACGGGGGCAAGTTTGGCGCGCGACGGACAAGGGCTTGAAGTAAGCAACGCGAATACCGACGCGATTGCCGCCGTCGACTTCCTGAACGAACAGTGGCTGGGCTTCGGCAACCGCATGGCCGAATTCATCGCCGCCGCCGACAAGGAGGAGAACTGCTCGATGCTGCCGCTGCTGGCGGCCAGCCTCATGCTGTCCATGAATTCCGCCGAAGGTTTCGAGGCCGCCGGACGCTATCTCGGTCGCGCCAGGGCGATGTCGGCCGGCGCCAACGCCCGCGAGATGGCCTGGATCGCGGCCACCGAGGCCTGGATCGCGGGCGATATTCCCGCCGCGCAGAAGATCCACGAGGACATGGCCATGCAGTGGCCGCGCGACCTCTTGTCGGCCAAGATCGGCCAGCTTCATGCCTTCGGGCAGGGCGATGCCGAGGGCATCCTGCGGATCGGCGAGCGCATCGTGCCCGCCAACCCCGAGAACCACTATGTCTGGGGGATGCATGCCTTCGGCCTGGAGGAATGCAATCGCCTCGACGAGGCCGAGGCCGCCGCGCGCAAGGCGATCGCCATGGAGCGCCGCGATCCCTGGGCCCATCACGCCGTCGCTCACTGTCTCGAGGCGCGCGGCAGGATGGTCGACGGCGTGACCTTACTGGCCGAGATGTCCGACACCTGGGAGGACTGCAACTCCTTCATGTACACCCATCTGTGGTGGCATCAGGCGCTGTTCCTGATCGACCTCGACCGCACCGACGAGGCGCTGGGGCTCTACGACGCGCGCGTATGGGGCGTGTGGAAGGAGTTCTCCGAGGACCAGATCAACGCCATCTCGCTGCTGGCGCGCCTCGAACTGCGCGGCGTCGATGTCGGCAATCGATGGGCCGATGTCGCGACCTATCTAAAGCCGCGCCTGCATGAACATTTTTCGCCTTTCCTCGACCTTCAATATCTCTACGGCCTCGCCCGTGCGGGCGAGCAGAGCGCGGTAACCGAGATGCTGGCCAGCCTCGAGGACCGCGCCGAGCGCGCCAGATCCTTCGAGCGCGAGGCCTGGGCCGATTGCACCGTGCCCGCAGCCCACGGCCTCGCCGCCCATGCCGTCGGCGACTTCGCCGGCGCCGCGCGCCTACTCGGCCAGGCGGTGCCGCACCTGAAGCCGATCGGCGGCAGCATCGCCCAACGGGCACTGTTCGGTGCCATCCATCTCGATGCGCTGATGCGCGCCGGCTGGAACGATGCCGCGATGGCGATACTGCAGGCCGACGAGAAGGAACGGCCCACCGTCGCCTGGACCAAGCGGGCATTGGGCGATCTCTATCGCCGCGTGGGCCGCACCGAACAGGCGCTGGGCGCCGAATACCAGGCCGGACAACTCGCGCGCCAATACCGCGCCGCGCACGGCCCGACCAAGGGGAAAGCGGCATGACGCAGGACCTGACCCAGACAACGGCAGCGGGGCTCGCCAGACTCTACGCCAAAGGCAAGGCCTCGCCAGTCGAGACCATGAAGGCGGTGCTGGTGCGCGCCGAGGAAATCAACCCGGCGATCAATGCACTCACCATCGTCGAGGGCAAGAAATCGCTGGCCGCCGCGCGCGCCGCGGAGAAGCGCTGGAAGAAGGGCGAGCCCCTGTCGCCGCTCGACGGCGTGCCGGTGTCGATCAAGGAGCTGGTGCGGGCGAAGGGATGGCCGCACAGCCTGGGCAGCAAGCTCACCGACAAGACTCCGGCCACAGAGGACGCGCCAGTGGTGGCACGGCTGCGCGAAGCGGGCGCGATCGTCTTTGCCCAGAGCACGAGTTCTGAATACGGCCACAAGGGGGTGACCGACTCACCGCTGCACGGCATCTCGCGCAACCCGTGGAACACCGACTGCACGCCCGGCGGCTCGTCGGGCGGCGCCGGCGCCGCGGTTGCCGCGGGCATCGGACCGATCGCCATCGGCACCGACGGCGGCGGCTCGGTGCGCATACCGGCCAGCTTCAACGGCCTGGTCGGGCTGAAAGCCACCTTCGGCCGCGTGCCGGCCTGGCCGCCGTCGATCACCGGCGATCTCGGCAACACCGGCCCAATGGCCCGCACCGCACTCGACTGCGCGCTGATGATGAACGCGATCGCCCGGCCCGACGCCCGCGACGCGCTGGCCCTGCCGGCCGACGATATCGACTACGCAAGGAAGCTCGGCGGCAAACTGAAGAAGCTCAAGGTCGGCTTCGTGCTGCGCTTCGGTGACCACCCGCTCGATATCGAGGTAGCCGCGATGGTCACCGGGGCCGCCCGGCGGTTCGAGGCGCTGGGCTGCAAGGTCGAGGAGGCCACGGCACCCTTTGCCTATCACGACGCCGGCCGCGCCTTCGTGGTCCACTGGCTCTCGGCGCTGCAGCGGCTGTTGCAGCTCTATCCGGAAGAGCGCCACCACGAGTTCGATCCCAGCCTGCTGGCCGGCGCCAAGGCGGGCCTGCGCTTTACCCTGCAGGACGCGGTGAATGCCCAGGTGACGCGGCGCGAACTCGCCATCGCCTGGAACCTGTTCTTCGCCAAATTTGATCTGCTGCTCTGCCCCACCGTCGCGGTAAAGCCCTTCGAGGCCGGCAAGAACCTGCCCGATGGCCCGGACGGCAAGACCAATGCGCAGTGGTCGCCCTATACTTCGCAGTTCAACCTTACCCGCCACCCCGCCGCGACCGTGCCCTGCGGCCTCAGCCGCGACGGCCTGCCGGTCGGCTTGCAGATCGTGTCGGGCCACTACCGCGATGCTCTCGTGCTGCGCGCCGCCGCGCGCTACGCCGCGGCACATCCCCTCGCCTTTCCCATTCTTCCGGAGACCAAGCGATGACCGCCGATCTTGCGATGATGCCGGCCCACGAACTGGTGAAACTCTACAAGGCCCGCAAGGCCTCGCCGGTCGAGGCGGTACGCGCCGCGTTCGCCCGCATCGACGCCTTCAACGGCCAGCTCAACGCCTTCCAGCATCTCGATCCCGACGCCGCGCTGCGCCAGGCGCGTGCTTCGGAGAAGCGCTGGAAGAAGGGCGGCAAGCGGCTGAGCGACCTCGACGGCGTGCCCATCACCATCAAGGACATGGTGCTGACCAAGGGCATGCCGACCCGCATGGGCAGCCTCGCCACCGATCCCGACGGCCCGTGGAACGTCGATTCGCCGGTGGCGCAGAACCTGCGGGGCGCCGGCACCGTGCTGCTGGGCAAGACGACCTCGCCGGAATACGGCTGGAAGGGCGTCACCGATTCCGGCCTCTATGGCGCCACGCACAATCCGTGGAAGCTCGGACGCACGCCGGGCGGCTCGTCCGGCGGTGGCGTTGCCGCCGAAGCCGTCGGTATGGGCAACCTCGCGGTCGGCACCGACGGCGCCGGCTCGGTGCGAATCCCTTGCTCCTTCACCGGCCTGTTCGGCTTGAAGCCGACGCAAGCGCGCGTGCCGCTGTGGCCGCCCTCGGCGCAGGGCACGCTGTCGCACGTCGGGCCGATGACGCGCACGGTGCGCGACGCGGCGATGATGATGAACGCGATGGCGCGGCCCGACAGCCGCGACATCTACGGCCGGCCCGACGACGCCGAGGATTATCTCAAGGGCTTCGAGAAGGGCGTGAAGGGATTGCGCATCGCCTATTCGCCGGGCCTGGGCTTCGTCGAACGCGACCGGATCGACCGTGACGTGGCGGTGGCCGTCGACCACGCCGCCAAGGTGTTCAAGACGCTGGGCGCCAAAGTCGTTGAAGACTCACCCGATCTGCAGGGACTCGATCCGCGCCGCATCCTGAATGCCCATTGGCAATCCAACGTCGCGCTGCTGGTGAAGAGCTACAGCCCCGAGAAGCGCGCGCTGATGGATCCGGGCCTGCTGAAAGCCGCCGAAGTCGGCGCCAATCTCGGCCAGGAGGCGGTCGTGACCGCCATTCACCAGCGGCAGACGCTGGGCGTGATCATGAACCAGTTCATGGCCAAGTATGACCTGCTGCTGACGCCGACCATGCCGATGACGGCATTCGCGGTGAACGAGAACGCGGCATGGGGCGGCGACGGCGTCGACATCGGCTGGACGCCGTTCACGCTCACCTTCAACCTAACGCGCCAGCCCGCCGCCACCATCCCCTGCGGCCTCGACCGCGAGGGCCTGCCGATCGGCCTGCAGATCGTGGCGGGCCACGCCCGCGACGCGCTGGTGCTGCGCGCGGCGGCGGCCTACGAACGGGTCCGTCCGATCCCGGCGCCGCCGATGGCGCATCAGATCTGACCGGCGTGTTCCCTCGATGCGCCCCAGCCGGCAAACGCTCACCTATATCGCGTGGGCTGCGGCGCAGGTTGCCGTGCTGGGCGGCGTGGCCTGGTATGTCGACCGGCAGACGTCCCTGGGCTTCAGCGAAGAGGGTTGGCGGCCGTTCACCTGGCCGTTCCCGGCCGATCGTGC
>CALFRN010000374.1 GCA_937919085.1 uncultured Reyranella sp. | reverse complement strand
GCGGCTGCGGCGAGTTGAGCGGCACCTCGATCAGGCGAAAGCCCGCTTCCACCAGTGCCTCGCCGATTGCCAGCGCCTCGGCGGGTTTCAGCCCGCGCAGGATGGCGACGAGCGGCAATTCGCGCATCGCGGCCCGGAATTTGTCGATGCTCGTCATCCCAGCAAAGCCTTCGCTCCAGTCCATGTCGCTTCGGCACCGAAGGTGCGCACGCGGGCGCCCCTGTGCCGGAGCGCGAGAGCATAGCGCGCGGTGAGCGTGGATGCTCCGATCGCGATGACCTCGCGGCCCTGCGGCAGCTCCTGCAGATGGATTTCCTCGCCGATCAGCAGTCCGGAGAGATAGCTCGCCGATTCGGCCGGCGACAACCGGCCGAACAGGGCAAGCGCACGCACGCCGAAGGCGTTGTGCAGCAGGCCACGGCCGTTGCCGGCACGCTCGACTCCGCGCAGGAAGACCGCATCGTCGAGGACTGCATCGGCCTCGAGCGTGCGCGCCAGGATGGAATGCCGGCTCAGCAATCCATAGAATTCGCCGGTCATGCAGGTGCGAAAACCCGTGACCCGGCCGCCCTGCACCGTCGCCCATTTGCTATGCGTGCCGGGCAGGACGAACAGCCCTTCCGCGAGGCCGCCGAGCCGCACCGCGCCGAAGATTTGCACCTCCTCGCCGCGCATCACGTCGGGCACCTCACCCTGCTCGTCGCTGAGGCCGGGCACGAGGGCGATCCGTCCCGGCTCGATCCAGTGCAGGCGCCGCCTCAACTCGTCGGGCCCGGCGGGACAGGCGACATAAGGCGCTTCGGCCCAGCCCTGCCGGCTGCCGGCCATGCCTGAGATTAGGCAGACGGTGCCCGCCGGCTTCATCCAATCGGAGAATAGCGAGGCAAAGACGCAAGCAAAGTCGCCATTGGCCACGTTGAGGATGCCGAGTGGCGCACTCTTTTCCTCCAACACGCGGCCGACATCGTCGAGACGGGCACCGCGCAACGAGCTCGTTCCCCAGTCGACGGCGATCAGTTGCGGCACGGCCCTTTCCTCTCCGGTATCGCGGTCACTGTAACGCCTTGAATTCTCGATAGACAGCGGACCCCGCCGCCTTGGGCTATCCTGCCCCATCGGAACCGCCGACAGGAGAAACACCATGGTCGCGCCACGCCCGTCCAAGACGCATATCGGCAATCATGCCTTGAAGCCCGAAACGCTGATGCTGAGCTACGGCTACGATCCGAAGCTGTCGGAAGGCGCTGTGAAGCCGCCCGTCTTCCTCACCTCCACCTTCGTGTTCGGCTCGGCAGAGGAAGGGCGCGACTTCTTCGACTATGCCGCAGGACGCCGGCAGCCGCCCGCCGGCACCGGAGCCGGCCTCGTCTATTCGCGCTTCAACCATCCCAACAGCGAGATCGTCGAGGACCGGCTGGCGATCTACGAAGGCGCTGAATCGTGCGTACTGTTCTCGTCCGGGATGTCGGCGATCGCCACCACGATCCTGGCCTTCGCCCGGCCCGGCGATGTCATCCTGCATTCACAGCCGCTCTACGGCGGAACGGAAACGCTGCTGTCGCGCACGATGGCGGGCTTCGGCATCGGCGCGGTCGGCTTCGTCGACGGCGTTGACGAAACCGCCGTTCGCGCGGCTGCAAACGAGGCCCGCAGCCAGATACGAGACAAAGGGCGCCTGTCGGTCATCATGATCGAAACACCGGCCAACCCGACCAACACGCTGGTCGACATCAGGCTGCTACGGCAGATCGCCGATGAGATTGGCGCCGCCCAGGGCTTTAGGCCCATCCTGGTCTGCGACAACACCCTGCTCGGTCCGGTGTTCCAGCGACCGCTCAACCATGGCGCCGACGTCTCGGTCTATTCGCTCACCAAGTATGTCGGCGGCCATTCCGATCTCATTGCCGGCGCGACGCTCGGCGCGCAGGCGACGATCGGGCCGATCAAGGCGCTGCG
>CALFRN010000373.1 GCA_937919085.1 uncultured Reyranella sp. | reverse complement strand
GTTGTAGTCTCTTTTGAACACGGTGAGAAATGGAATGAGAAAACTCGACGAGGTGCTGCGCGGTAGCCATCTGTTCGATGCGCTCGGCGCGCTGGAGTTTGATGAGGTCGTGGCACAGGTCGAGGTTATCGACACAAGCGGCGGCGAAGTCATTATCACCGAAGGCGAGGAGGCGGATGCGCTGTATATCGTTCTCGAGGGGGCTGTGCAGGTCTTCTCGAGGAACAGGCAGCTTGACGAGATCGTTCTTGCTCGCCTTGAGGGCGGGCGCTTCTTCGGCGAGCAGGCGCTGCTGCCGAATTCCTCCGGGCGCCGTAACGCCTCGGTGCGCAGCGTCGGCCGCAGTCGCATCGCACGTATTGGCCGTGACGCCTTCCAGCAAGCATTGGCCAAGGATTCGCCGTTGCGTGATCGGCTCGAAGCGCACGGCGCCCAGAGTGCACACGAGAACCTGCTGCGCCAGTCATTGCTGTTCAGGTCCCTGCACCTGGACAGTGCAAGCTGGGCCCGCGAGCAATCCTTCGCCGACGGCGATATCGTCTTCTCCCAGGGCAGTGCGGCGACCGACTTCTATGTGGTAATCGAAGGCGCCGCCGGCGTCTACCGCGACCTGGATGGCAACCTCGAGTTGCTGGTGAAGCTGCGCGATGGCCAGGGTTTCGGCGAGCTGGCCCTCATCCATGACCAGCCCCGCGCGGCCACCGTCATCGCCGAGGGGGAGCTCAAAGTGCTGGTCGTGGACGGCCGCAACTTCATGGCGCTATATGCTTCAACCCCGGATCTGCAGGCCTACATGCAGACCCTGCAGAAGGTCTACATGCTGCCGGGCCGGGGTTTCATGACTCAGCACGCCGGCGAGTTCATGGGCCGCGATGCCATCACGACCATGTATCACCTCTCCGACGGCCGCAAGATGCTGGCATCCCGGGTCATCGGCGAGGACCTGTTCAACATGTCACTCGCGGACACCCCTGCCGATGCAATGACCGCTGCAGTTTGGCGCTGGGAAGATGGCGCCAACGATGCCCTGCGCGAACTGGGTGTCAGTGGCAACCGGATCATCAGCGCTACCGTACGTGGCACCTTCGAGGAGCTGGGCGACATCCATCGCATGATCCTCGACGGGACGGCAGTACACGACTGGCAGCGCGCTGTGTTCGAGTCCGCTGGCACCCTGCGCCTTGAAGAAGAGCCGGCGTTCTTTGCGGCTGCGGAGATTATCTGTGCCTGCGCCGACGTTTCCCGCGGCGCTCTGGCTGACGCCCTGCGGGACGGTTGCCGAACTCCCGCGGACCTGGCCCAGAGAACCGGTGCCAGCTCCGTATGCGGTGCCTGCGCGCCGCGCCTGGCAGAGCTCTGCGGGCGCAGCGACTGGACACCCTTGGTATGTACTTCGGTAACTTCCCTCGCTCCGGATGTGCGAGCCTTCACCCTGGCGCCTTTGAGCAACAAGCTGACGCCATTCGCAGCCGGGCAGCACGTCGTCCTCCAGGCGCAGATCGAAGGTACCTGGATCCAGCGCCCCTACACCCTGTCATCTCCCGGCGGTAACACTGGTCACTACGAGATCACGGTCAAGCGCGAGCCGCTGGGATTGTTCTCGAACTGGATGTTCGACCACATGGCGGAGAACGAGTTGCTGCAGGTCTCCAGTCCGCAGGGTCACTTTCATCTCGAGGCCGAGAATCGCCGGCCGGTGTTGTGTTTTGTCGCTGGCATCGGCGTTACGCCGGCCCTGTCTATGGCTCGCTCGCTGGCCTTCGATCAGCTGGATCGAGGGCTTCACGTCGACTACTGCGCGCCCGGCAAAGACGATCTGGTCTATCTGAGCGAGCTGCTCGGTCTCGCCGAGGCGCAGCCGAATATCAGTGTCAGCCACCGTAGTACCCGTGACGTCGGCCACATCAGTGAGGCGGATGTGGCTGCGTTGCTGATGCAGCAGCCGGACGCGGTTTGTTACATCTGCGGCCCCGAGGCGTTCCAGAATGCCATTGCTACCCATCTGCGCCGTCTCGACGTACCTGCCAACCGGGTTCATGTGGAGGTGTTCACGGCCCAGGGTGGTCGCGTCGAGCGACCGGTCAAGCACGAAATGCCCGACGGCAATGCCTATCTTTGGTCAGCAGCGAAACTCGGCGCGGCGCCGGATCAAGGACCAGACCCGGACGCCGCAGCCGAGCTTCCTGGGCGCATTACCGTGCACGATTCCGTCACCGTGCAAGCCAGCGCTTATCTGCGTCAGTTCTACTCTGAAAAGGGTGTGCCCGAAGCCTTCGAGGAACGCTGGCGAGAAGTGAATGCCGCGATCGAGCGCAGCGGTACCTACGAGCACACCTACGACGAGCTCGCCTACGGCGCCAAGCTTGCATGGCGCAACGCCTCCCGGTGCGTCGGGCGTCTCTTCTGGCAAGGCCTGCAGGTCCGCGATGCACGCCGTGTGACTACCACCGCGGGGATGTTCTTCGAGATCTGTGAGCACATCCGTCTTGCCACTAACGACGGCAACCTGAGAGCGGTGATGACGACCTTCGCACCCCAGGCACCCGATGCCGACGAGGGCATGCGGGTATGGAATCCACAGCTGCTGCGCTATGCGGGCTATCGTCGCAACGACGGCAGCATCCTCGGCGACCCTGCCAACGCAGGTATTACCGATCAGGCCATCCGCCTCGGCTGGACGCCGCCGGCGCAACGCTCCGGCTTCGATCTGCTGCCCGTGGTGCTTTCGGTGCCCGGCGCAGCGCCCACGGTGCATGAGCTGCCGCCGGAAATCGTGCTGGAAGTGCCGCTGGTGCACCCGGATTTCGCCTGGTTCGGCGAGCTGGGGCTGCGCTGGTATGCCCTGCCTGCGGTGTCAGAAGTGAAAATGAGCCTGGGTGGACTCAATTATACCGCCGCGCCGTTCAACGGCTGGTACATGGGAACGGAGATCGGCGGGCGTAATTTCTCCGATCCCCATCGTTACGACATGCTCCCGGAGATTGCTCGACGTATGGGGCTCAGTACCCGCCACAATCGCTCTATGTGGAAGGATCGCGCGCTGGTCGAACTCAATGTCGCCGTGCTCTACTCCTACGAGCAGCGGGGCGTGAAACTGATTGACCACCACGCCGCCACCCAGGACTTCATGGAGTTTGTTGGTCAGGAGGTGGGTGCAGGACGCAAGATCGCAGGACGCTGGAGTTGGCTGGTGCCGCCGATCTCGGGCTCGGCAACGCCGACGTTCCATCACGAATGGGAAGAACACACGATCTTGCCGCAGTACTTCTACCAGCAGCACGCTTGGTAACATCCGGCCCGCCGCGGCTGAAATTAAAGGGGAAATTAAAGGGGACAGGACCAAGTGCCAGTTCGGTCTGGCGAGGCCGGGACGGGTTTTTACGGCCAGGCGGGGGACTGACCGACGCTGTTTGATTGCCGGATGCATGAGCGTGATGGTATGCCTCGACCAGCGCGATTTTGCCCATATCTCTGCACGGCTCACGTGGTAAAACGCGGCTTCAATCGTGCAACCTGCTTTGCTGCTGATAAGGACACTGCAGCCTATGCGCATAGGCTGCGAGAAGGCGCGGTGGCACTTGTTCCTGGCCCCTGGAAGCCAAAAAACCCCGGCTTCTGTGGGAAACCGGGGTTCTTCCTCTCAACGATCTAGCTGACCAGGGTTGTTACAGGCTTACGGCGTGCTGCAATCAGCGACCAACGCCAAATCCACGTGAATGCCGTAGAAGTTGTTCTGCGGGACTTGCACGGTGGCGGTTGTGGTGCCCACGTCGCACGTCCACTTATGGTCGAAGAGGCCAATCTTCGGCGTCTTGTTGGGCGCCTTGTCGTAGTCCTGAATCTTCAGGTTCTCGTCCGCACGCTCAGAAGCGCCGTCATAGTAGAAGATCGCCCCGCCGGTCAGGTTGATGGTGATGGTCACCACGCCAGCCACTGGCGCCGAGAAAGTCACGTCGCCGGCGTCCACGTAGTTGGTGAAATCGGCGATGAGATCGACGGTCTTCTCTTCACCGGCGTAAGGCACGTTCATGGCCCAGTTGCCGCGATTGACGTAGCGATCACCCTCAGCCCAGGCGGTCTCCTCTTCGTAGCACTGGCCACCATCTGCCTCGCTGAAGACCAAGCTGACGTGGCTGATGTCGAACAGGTTGCCATTATTGGGGTTGGTGGGTGAA
>CALFRN010000372.1 GCA_937919085.1 uncultured Reyranella sp. | reverse complement strand
TGGCTGGGGGACCAGGATTCGAACCTAGACTAATCGGGTCAGAGCCGATTGTTCTACCGTTAAACTATCCCCCAATGGGCCGGCCGGTCGATTTAGCGGCGGTGGGAGGATTTGGCAAGCGGGCCTCGCCTCCGGTCCTGCCGTCAGGTACCATTGCCCCAAGGAAAGAGAAAGAATGGCCGGGGATTCCACGCCAAAGGGAGGCTGGCACAGCGGCCGTTTCGCGCACACGTTTGCGGCCATAGACCTTGGCACCAACAATTGCCGGCTATTGGTCGCCCGGGCGTCGGTCGACGGTTTCGATGTCGTCGACGCCTACTCCCGGCCGGTCCGGCTGGGGGAAGGTGTGGCGTTGAGCGGCATGCTGTGCGGCGATGCGATCGAGCGCACCTTGAGCGCGCTCGAAGTGTGCGCGGCCAAAATCGAGCGCAATCGGGTGACCCGTGCCCGCCACATCGCCACCGAGGCCTGCCGCCGTGCCTGCAACGGCGAGGACTTCCTGACGAAAGTGGAACAACGCACCGGGCTGCGCTTCGATGTGATTGCGCCGCTGGAGGAGGCGAGGCTTGCGGTCGCGGGCTGCGAAGACCTGCTCGATCCCGAAATTCCCTTCGGTCTGCTGGTCGATATCGGTGGCGGTTCGACCGAAGTGAGTTGGGTGCGCGTCGTGCGTCGCGAAGGCCGCCACGGCGGCGTGGCGACGGATCTGATCGATATGACATCGGTGCCATGGGGAGTCGTGACCCTCACCGAAGCCTGTGTCGGTGGTCAGCCACGCGGAACGCCGGTGACCCGCGCCTGCTACGACGACATGGTCGAGCGCATCCGGGGCGACCTGCGCCCGTTCTGCGCCAAGCACGCCATCGGCCATGCCATCGCCCGCGGCGAAGTGCAGATGGTCGGTGCTTCGGGGACAGTCACCACCGTCTGCGCCCACAATCTCGGCCTCAAGCGCTACAACCGCGCCCTGGTCGACGGCTCGCGCATCGGCCGCGACTCGATCCTGCGCATCTGCGACCTGCTGTCGACGCTGTCGGTGGACCAGCTGACGCACCTGCCGTGCATTGGCGATGATCGTGCCGAACTCGCCCTGGCGGGCGGGGCGATTCTCGAGGCAGTATGCCAGCAGTGGCCCGCGACCCTGGTGCGCGTGGCCGACCGTGGTCTTCGCGAAGGCGTGCTGATGGACCTGATGCGCCAGGCCGACCGCGACGCCGATCCCCGCTGCCGGCCGTCAGGCTGAACGTCATGGCCAAGGACACCAGGGGCAGCCGGCCGACCGGAAGCCTGCCGACCGGCCGGCGTGCCACCGTCCGCGTCAAGACGGCGCGGGGGCGGACGGTTTCCTCGCAGCAGTGGCTGCAGCGCCAGCTCAACGATCCCTACGTCGCCGAGGCCAAGAAGCGCGGCTACCGCTCGCGCGCCGCCTTCAAGTTGCTGCAGATCGACGACCAGTTCCATTTCCTCAAGGCCGGCACGCGGATCGTCGACCTCGGTGCCGCCCCTGGCGGCTGGACGCAGGTGGCCGTCGAACGGACGAAGCCCGGGCGTTCGCGCGGGATTGTCATCGGTATCGACCTCACGCCGGTGGAGCCGGTCCCCGGCGCCACGATCCTCGCCAAGGATTTTTACGACGACGATGCGCCTTCGGCCTTGATCGAGCTGCTGGCCGGGCCGGCCGATGTGGTCCTGAGCGACATGGCGGCATCGGCGACCGGAGATACCCAGACCGACCACATGCGCATCATGGGGCTCGCCGAGGCCGCCCACGACTTTGCCCGCCAGGTCCTGAAGCCGGGCGGCACCTTCGTCGCCAAGGTCCTGCGCGGCGGCACCGAACGGACGCTGCTCGACCGCCTGAAGAAGGACTTCGCCAAGGTCCGGCACGTCAAGCCCGAGGCGAGCCGGTCCGATTCGGCCGAGATGTACGTCGTAGGCACGGGGTTCCGCGGCTAGGCGACCCGACCGGCGCGGCAACGCCTTTTGCCGGGCCGAACTTCTGTTTCGGCTCCACGACCGGCGGCGCAATCTTGCGTCAGTGCAGCATCGAAATCTGGAAACGTAACACCGCCGACCGCCCTTAAAGGCCTGTGCACAAGGCACCGATGCCACGGCCCTTGGCTTATCCGCGCCCATGTGTATAACGGGTCGCCAACCCGGCGGCCCCATGATCGCGTGATTT
>CALFRN010000371.1 GCA_937919085.1 uncultured Reyranella sp. | reverse complement strand
GCCCCAGATGGATCGTCTGGATTTTGCCATCGCCGTCATTTCCGTCGATGCGCGGGGACGCATCATTCTGCGCGACGACACAGCGCTTGGCGGGCAGCTGCAGAACGTAACCAGCAACCGTCGTCCCATCGGGTCGGGTTTGATGTTTGACGGTCAGGACACCGCTGACGACGCCGTTCGGGGCGATGCAGGAGGTGGATTCTTTGGCATTGGCTGGCCGAGCCTGCGGCTTCGGCTGGGCATTGCAGTCGGAACCTGCAGCCAGCATTCCCAGCAGGAGCACGAGACCGGAGGAGGCGATGGAGCGCGTGTGCTTGTGAATTGAAAGCAATCCTAGGTTCAGTCGACTGCCCGACAGAGTAGGCCAACAAGAAGGCGCCACAATGGCGACTTGCTGCCGGATCCAGTTGGCCACCAGGGGGCTCCTAGTTGCAGTAGGTCGTATTTCCGACGGTTACGCACGACATGCCGTTGTTGAAGTAGGTGGTATTGCCGAATGTCTGAGCGTTCAGGCCATTGTTGAAGTAGGTCGTGTTCCCCAGCTGTGTTGCGGTTACCCCGCTGGGAAGAATGATGGCGGCGGACGGAGGCGTCGTCGGGGGAGTGTTATAGATTAGGGTGTCGCCGATCGAGAAAGACGAGGCGCCATTGTCGCAGGTGATCAGGCCTCCGAACCGAAGGCACGATTGCGCATGGGCGCTGGTTGCCAAAAGCACGATGGCCAGGACGACGAACTTGATCATTTTTCCCTCGCGGATTTTTCGAGTGGCTTGAGAGAGTTGCTGGCCGCTGGACTGTTTGTGTGGTCCTTCGGCAGGCGAGACGGCGCATTGGATCGACGCCTCGAGAATTCATGGCTGGCGAATCTCGACGAGTTCCCAATCTTTCGGGTAATTCTTTGGGGGATTCCCGTGGATCGTTTTGAACTCGAACTTTACGGTGTACCCGATCAGTGGCGAATACCACCAGCGTCGTTCCCAACGGCCGCCGGTCCCGTGCGTTTGTTCAACCTGGAGAATGACGAAGCACGGAATTGTTCCGGCGGCTATTTTCACCAGTTCGTATTTCTCAATCGTGGTCGTGAAGTGCCAAACCCCGCTGTTGCTGCCTAGACTGTCCGCGCCTGACCCCGACCAGGAAACGCTATTGCCTACCCTGAGCGGGATGAGGGATCGTATTTTCCCGATATTGGCTTGCCCGCCCGGCGATGACGGGTCGAACACGCCAATGATCCGTTCGTAGGTCTGGCCGTTGGCAAGGTTCTTGAAACGGCAGATCGAACCGCCGATGTCGCCAAGGGATTCCAACGCGCCACCAATTGAGTTTTTGAGTTGGGTTTTTACGGCAGGGCAGCGCACCTCGCCCGTCTGGGCATTGGCGCCTTGAGAAAACAAGGCAATGCACAAGGCAATGCAGAGAACCCAGAGCGAGGCGATGCGCATCGAGCTTCTCCTGTCATCGAACTCAAGAAGTCGTTACCGGAAGCGCACTCAAGCCGGGGTTGAGGGCGAGGGGCATGTCGTCCCGATCACGCGAAGCTTCGTCCCGTCCGGATCGATGCAATCCAGTTCGATGGGTCGCGCCGGGGGAGTTGTGGGCTTTGGCGCGGTCAGGGGGGTGGGGGGGGCGCCTGCGGCCGGCGGCGGCGGCGGCGGTACGGGGGCAGGCTGGGCTGTCGTGCAGCCCTTCTGCTCGGCCATTGTCCCCAGATACTGCTGGCGAGCCTGAAGTGCGGCGACTTCCTTGCTCGCGGCACCCTGAAAATCCATCGCGAACCATACCGGCCAGATGAAAAGACCAACTACTCCGGCAGCGATGTTCTGGGCGACCTTGCCGCCCTCCTCACTTCCAAGTTCCTGGACACGCTTGGTATTCGCCTGGGCTTCCGCCGTGATTGCCGCGCAGTCCATGAACCGGTCCTGCGGCTGGACAATGGCGACGGGTGCCGGCGCGCGGCCCGCGCATGCCGTTGCCATTGTCGCAAAGGCGATGAGAAGGATGATGCGCATTGCGGCCCCTCGCAGAATTTCGCGAGGAGAAGAACACGACAGGCTGCCAGATCAGGTCAGCCCGCGGCACAGGTTGTCAAAATTTCCAGGGGTGGGTGCCCATGCCAGGCACGGCCAGGCACGGCGTCGTCTAGCCAACCGCCTGGCTGAGGCAGCGAGCGTATAGCTCCCGGAGCGCCGCGGGCTCCACGATCTCGACGTTCTTCCCCCAGGTGAACAGGTGCCAGCACATTTCCAGAAGGCCGCCGGCGGTGAACTCAACTTCCAGGCCGCCGTCCGGGAGAGGGCGTATCCGTTGCGTCGGATGAAAATTGAATGCCGCTGCATCCCGCGCGGCGATGGCGGAGAACCGCCAGACGATCCTCCGGGGCTCTTCCTGGAAGATGCCGAAGCTCCGTTGGCAGAAATCCTTGATCGACAGAGATTTGTCGCGCTCGAAGCTCCGGTCCGTCAGCACCACGCGGTCGATTTCCGGCAAGCTGTACAAGCGCAGGTACGGCCCGGCGGTCTGGCCGGGCCTGTGGGCGATCAGGTAATGGCGGCTGCCGAACAGAATACCGTAGGGCTGCACTTCGAGTTCCGACACCTGGCCGCGCCAGCGGTACCGGTAGGAGAGTTGGACTGTCAGGCAGCCCTTTATGGCCTGACGCAATTCCTGAAGGATATTGCGGTCGTAATCCGGCCGCGGCCCCGGGCGTAGTGCCACTCCCTCCGCTTCGACGAGAGCTTCCACATCGGGGTCGAGCCGTCGGGCCATGCTGGGAGAAATCAGGCTGTGTAACTTGGCCGCGACCTGTTCGATCATCCGGGCGGTTTCGGCATGGCCTGTCTGCTGAAGGGTTCGGCGCGCAGTATCCAGCGCAGCCAATTCCTCGGGGCTGAACTCCACCATCTTGTCCGCGGTGCCGCGCGGCAGGCGCCAGTAGCGCCTCTGGTCGGGGCCCACGATGACCTCGGCGCTGGGAAACAGCTCGATGACCGCATTTCTCAAACGGTGGGCGGTACGCTCGGTGATATCGAACATTCTCTGCATGTCGTCGAGAGAAAGTCCGCCAGCCGATCCGCGCATCGCCAATGCCAGCCGCAAGATCCGGATTGCATTTTCCTGCCGCATTTTTTTCCCCTCGGAGATGTCCCGCTGTTCGTTGAAAGTCGCTCCACGGGCGTGCCGATTTTTCGGGCCTATGGCCCGAGACGTTCGTTCCGGCTTTACTGCTTCGCCGGTCTGGTCCGTGATCCTTGCCCACCCGGCCCAGATTTCTGCGCGCCGGAGAACTCGGGGCCGCCTTCGCGCAGTCCGTCAC
Organism: uncultured Reyranella sp.; assembly: GCA_937919085.1. GTDB lineage: Bacteria > Pseudomonadota > Alphaproteobacteria > Reyranellales > Reyranellaceae > Reyranella. Next base: position 1,222 of record CALFRN010000371.1, on the reverse strand, counting down.
TGCAGACTTCCCTGCGATTGCAATGCTTGCCGCTGCCGGCGTGGAATGCCGTGCGGCGACATTCTGGTCGACGATGACAGGGGCGCGCGGGTGATTTGCATCGGGAACCGATTGAACCCCATCAGGGTGTCAGATACGGACAGCCCGGCGGCGGCGAAGCTAGGGCGACCCGACCACGAAGTTGCGATGGGAAAGCGCCGTCTTCATGAGTTCGACCAGTTCGGGCGGCGCGAGAACTTCGACGTTTGCGCCCCAGGTGTAGAGATACCAGCACATCTCGAGGAGGCCGCCGGCCCTGAAGGACACGATGATCGATCCGTCCTTCTGTTTGCTCATCGCCTGGCTGGGGTGGAATTCGTATTCGGCGACGGCCTCGGCCACGGCCGGCGAGAACTTCCAGACGATATCGCGGGGCTGTTCCTGGAAGACGCCGAACGACCGCTCGGAGAACTTCTGCAACGAAAACGTCTCGTCGCGCCGGAAGGTGGTGTCGAGGCAGTTGACCCGCATTATATTCGCGAGGGCGAAGAGGCGGGCATCTCCAGGATGGCGATCGGGAGACATGCCGACGAGATAGTGTTGCTTGCCCAGCAGGAATCCGTACGGCTGTAGCCGGCGCCCAGAAGCGCGGCGGCTGTGTCCGCTGCGGTAGTGAAGGTAGATTTCACTGCCCTGCTTGATGGCCAGCCTGATGGTGTCGACCACTTCCGCCCTTATTATGGGGCGCGGCCCCGGCCTCGTCGCGAGGCCTTCGGCTTCGAGAAGGGCCTCGATATCGGGGGCAAGACGGGTCCGGGTCGAGGCGGGCAGGGCGGCTCGCAGCTTTCGGGCAATCCCCTCAAGCGCATCGGCCCGACTGCGGAGATTGCGCTGGCGGAGAAGCCTGGCGGTTGCCTCGAGGTCGACAATATCTTCCGCCGCCACGGCACCTGGTGTCACGACGCCGGTGGTCGGGATGCGCCAGCGGGGGCGCCGCTCGTCGTCGGTGAGTTCCTCGGCTTGGGGATAGACGCGCAGGACCGCATCTCGCAGCCGCTGCGCCGTGCGCCGTCCGACCCCGAACTGGCTTTCGATATCGGCAAGGCTGATTCCGATGCGCGAGCCCTGCATTGCGCAGGCAAGCTGGAGGATGCGTTCGGCGGGCTCGTGGCGCATGGCGGCTCCGGGCGAGGGGGCAGATCGTCCATCCGATTCTTGCCGGATAATTAGCGCAAGGACGAGT
>CALFRN010000370.1 GCA_937919085.1 uncultured Reyranella sp. | reverse complement strand
CTGAGGTCGTCGGTGATCTCGACCTTCCAGTCGCGGCCCTCGAAGGCGGCCCGCGATCCGAGACGCGTCTGCTCCGCCTTGACGGCCGCCGAGAACAGCACGTCTTCGGGCTTTTCCACGGCTAGTCCAGCTTCTTGCCGAGTTGGCCCGCCACTTCCTGGATGAACTGCCAGGCCACGCGGCCCGAGCGGGAACCGCGCGTGACCGACCATTCGACCGCCTGCTTGCGCAATGATTCGGCCGGCACGCCGAGCTTGTAGTGGGCGGCATAGCCCTCGATCATCGTGAAGAATGTGTCCTGGTCGGCATTGTGGAAGCCGAGCCAAAGTCCGAACCGGTCCGACAGCGAAACTTTTTCCTCGACCGCTTCGGACGGATTGATCGCTGTGGAGCGTTCGTTCTCGATCATGTCGCGTGGCATCAGATGGCGGCGGTTGGAGGTGGCGTAAAACACCACGTTTTCCGGTCGGCCCTCGATGCCCCCCTCGAGCACCGCCTTCAGCGATTTGTAGGCGGCATCCTGGCCATCGAACGAGAGGTCGTCGCAGAACACCAGAAAGCGGCGCGTCGAGTTGCGAATTCTGGCCAGCAATGAGGGTAGGGACGGGATATCCTCGCGGTGGATCTCTACCAGCGCCAGCGGGCCCGGTGGCCCGCCGAGTTCGCGGTTCACGTGAGCATGCACGGCTTTCACGATCGAACTCTTGCCGGCACCGCGCGAACCCCAGAGCAATGCGTTGTTGGCCGGCAGGCCCTTGGCAAAGCGCCGCGTATTCTCGAGCAGGGTTTCTTTTTGGCGATCGATGCCCATCAGGAGGTCGAGATTGACCCGGTTGACCTTGGGCACGGCCTCGAGCTGACGGCCATTGGCGTGCCAGACGTAGGCTTCGGCGGCGGCGATATCGGCGCCGGCGGGCACTGGCGGGGCAAGACGGTCCAGCGCTTCGGCGATACGTGAAAGTGTGGCTTTAAGGTCTTGATCCATCATTGCCGGCCGCGAGAAAGGGGGCGACCATATCGCCCCGCGCTCGCATTGCAAAGCGGGCACGGACCGCTATAGTCCGCGCGCTTTTTCGACGGCCGGAAGATCAGGAGCAGAAGATGTTAATTTCCCCAGCGTGGGCACAGGCGACGGGCGGCGGCAGCGGGGATTTCCTCGTCCAGCTGTTTCCCCTGATCCTCATCTTTGTCGTGTTCTATTTTCTGCTGATTCGGCCACAACAGGCCAAGGCAAGGGCCCAGCGCGAGATGCTGTCCGGGGTCAAGCGCGGCGACCGTATCGTCACCGGCGGCGGCATTATCGGCCTGGTCACCAAGGTAATCTCCGACAACGAGTTGCAGGTGGAACTTGCGGATGGCCTGCGTGTCCGGATCGTCAAGCAGACCATCACCGACATTCTGACTCGCGGCGAATCGGTGCGCGGCGCCAAGGATTCCGACGAGGATGACAAGCCGATGCTACCGCCCCCGCCTCCAGCGGCGGAACGAAAGAGCCTGCTCGGCGGCCTGTTCGGCAGGAAATAGCCGGGCCGCGAAGAACTGAAGTAGGTCGGAATGCTCAATCTTCCGCGCTGGCAGACCATCGTCATCATCGCCATCACGGTGCTGTCGGGACTGTTCGCATTGCCCAATCTGCTGCCTGCCGGCGCTCTCGACGTACTGCCGGGCTGGTACGCGCAGAGCCGGATCAATCTCGGCCTCGACCTGCGCGGCGGAGCCCACTTCCTGCTGGAAGTCGACCTGCGCAGCGTCCTGAACGAACGTCTGACCAACCTCTCCGATTCAGTGCGAGCGGATTTGCGCAAGCAGCAGGTTGGCTTCAAGGACGTCAATGTTGAGCCCGGCAATGCCGTGGTCATCACCCTGCGCGACGAGGCGCAGCGGGCCAAGGCCATCGAGGGAATTCGCGCCCTCGACCAGTCGCTTGCGGTATCGGGAACCGGCGACACGATTCGCGTCGCCTACTCGGAGCAGGAACTGTTCCGCCGGAAGCGGGAAGTGATCGATCAGTCGATCGAGATTCTGCGTCGCCGCGTCGACGAAACCGGGACGATCGAGCCGACCATCGTGCGTCAGGGCGACGAACGCATCCTGCTGCAGGTGCCGGGCATCAAGGATACTTCCGATCTCAAGAACAAGATCAACCAGACCGCCAAGCTCGCGTTCCATCTCGTGAACGAGGACGTGGCGGCAGCCGGTCAGAACATTCCCGCGACGCTGCCGCCCACCACCTACCTGGTGCCGACGCGCGAGGGCATGCAGGACCTGCGGCGCACCAATCCCAAGGCATTCGAGGAGATCAAGAGCGCCAACCCGCGGCTGACACCGGAGCAGATCTGCCGGCGCTACCAGCCGCAGTGTCTGCCGGTGCTGAAGCGGGTGGTTGTTGGTGGCGAGGACCTCGACGACTCCCGGGCGACATTCGAACAGCAGCAAGGTGGCCGCCCGATCATCAGCTTCACCTTCAATTCGATAGGCGGTCGTGCCTTCTGTGCCGCCACCCGGGCCAACATCGGCAAGCGCCTGGCCATCCAGCTCGACGGCGAGATCATCAGCGCCCCAGTGGTTCAGAGCGCGATCTGCGGCGGCAGCGGCATCATCACCGGCAGCTTCACAACGCAGCAGACCCAGGAACAGGCGCTGCTGCTGCGGTCCGGCGCCCTGCCGGCGACTCTGACCATCATCGAGGAACGTTCTGTCGGCGCCGACCTCGGCGCCGATGCGATCCGCGCCGGCACCATCGCAGCCCTGGTCGGTACTGCCCTGGTTGCGGTGTTCATGCTGGTGGCCTACGGCCCGGTGTTCGGCGGCTTCGCCAACCTCGCCATGCTGGTCAACCTGCTCATGGTGTTTGCCGGAATGTCGATTCTCGGTGCGTCGCTCACCTTGCCCGGCATCGCTGGCCTTGTGCTGACGGTCGGCATGGCCGTCGATTCCAACGTGCTGATCTACGAGCGCGTGCGCGAAGAAAAGGCGCTCGGCCGCTCGGCATTCAGCTCCATCGCCACCGGTTATGAACGCGCCATGTCGGCGATCATCGACGCCAACCTCACGACCCTGATCGCTGCCGTCCTGCTGTTCGGCTTCGGCTCGGGGCCGATCCGTGGGTTCGCCACCACCCTGTCGCTGGGCCTGCTGACGTCGATGTTCAGCTCGACGATCTTCACCCGCATGCTGCTCTCGGTCTGGGTGCGCTGGCGCCGCCCCACCGAACTCGTGATCTGAGGCACCGTCATGTGGAAGCCGGTTCACCTGTTTGGATTCAAGCGAAAGTTCGACTTCCTCGGCCAACGCCGGGCTGCGCTTGTGCTGTCGACCCTGATCAACATCGTATCGATCGTGGGCATCGTCGTTGTCGGGCTCAATTTCGGCATCGATTTCAGGGGAGGAATTGCCATCCAGGCGCGTGCCAAGCAGGGCCCGGCCCAGCTTGATACGTTGCGCGCCACGGTGGGAGCGCTCGGAGTTGGCGAAGTAGCGCTTCAGGAGTTCGGTGACCCGAGCACGGCGCTGATCCGGGTTCAACGCCAGGACGGCGACGCGCGGTGCGTGGCCGGGGCGCAGCGGGTGATGACCAATCGGGCAGGCTCGGGGTGGCAGGTCGCGCCGGGCCCGGCCGGTTCCGGCGACGTGGAACTCACCGCACCGGCTGCGCTCGATGGGGGCAGTTGGCGCGACGCGGTGAGCCGCATCGGGCTCACCCTCGTCGAACGCCAGTTGCCGCGCGGTGCGACGCCCACGACCAAGGTCGAGATGACGCCGGAGCAGCGCGCCGAATGGTGCCAGCAGGTGGCGATCAAGCTGGTCGAGGATGCGATCGGCGCCAATTACGAGATCCGCGGTACCGAAGCGGTCGGCCCAAAGATCGGCGACGAGCTGATGCAAAGCGGCATCTGGGCCGTGCTCGCGACAATGGCGGCGATCGTGCTCTATGTCTGGTTCCGGTACGAATGGCAGTTCGGCGTCGGCGCCTTGATCGCCATGCTGCACGATGTGATCTCGACGCTTGGCGTCTTCGTCCTCCTGCAGCTTGATTTCAGCCTGACCGCGCTTGCCGCCGTGTTGACCATTGCCGGCTACTCGATCAACGACACGGTCGTCATCTTCGACCGCGTGCGCGAGAACATGCGCCGCTACAAGAAGCTGAGCCTGGTCGATCTGCTCAACCTCAGTATCAATGAGACCCTTTCGCGCACCTTGATGACGTCCGGTACGGTGTTCGTGGCGGTGTCGGCGTTGGTCCTTTTTGGCGGTCCGGTGCTCTACAGCTTCTCGGTTGCCATGTTGTGGGGCGTCATCGTCGGCACCTACTCGTCGGTCTGGATTGCCTGCGCGGCTTTGGTCTATCTGAAACTGCGCCCCGACCAGCTGCGGCCGGCCGATGACGAGGCGGCCAAGGCCAAGGCGTGATCCCGCCGCGCCCCGGCACGGGCGGCGGGCCGCCCGGCGACAAGACCCTGCCGACACCGGACCCGGCTCAGGTCCAGGTCATCCGGAGCTACGGTCCCGGCCGGTTTCTGATCAGCGATCGCGAATGGCGCTCCCCGGTGCTCGTGACACCGACTGGCACCACCGCCTGGAACGTTACTCGTGCCGAGGACCTGTCACTGGAGGGGCTTGCAACGCTGAAGGCGGCGCCGACACCGACCGAGTTCCTGGTGCTGGGCTGCGGCGCGCGCGCTATCTTCGTGCCGCCGGACCTTCGCGCGGTGCTGAGGGCCGCGGGCCTCGCGCTCGAAGTCGTCGACACCGGTTCGGCCTGCCGGATCTACAACGTCCTGCTGGCCGAGAGCCGGCGGGTAGCAGCGGCGCTCATTCCGCTATAGGCAGCGGTCATGTCGCTCGACCTTTATCTGGGTTTTGTGGCCGCCTGCGCCGTTCTGATTGCGATCCCCGGCCCCAATGTGGCCCTGATCGTGGCCAACAGCGTCGCCCACGGCACGCGCTTCGGACTCCTGACCGTGGCCGGCACGAGCAGCGCCGCGGTAGTGCAACTCACCCTCACCGTGCTGGGTACGACGGCAGTGCTCGATTTCCTGGCCGCGAGCTTCGAGTGGTTGCGCTGGTTGGGGGTGGCGTATCTCGTGTGGCTGGGCATCGCCGCGTGGCGGTCGCCCGCCGTCGATCTGACCCGAACCGTGCCGCAAGCCCGCTCCGCACGGGTCATCTATGTGCGCGGCCTGCTGGTTGGCCTTACCAATCCCAAGACCCTTCTGTTCTACGGCGCCTTCCTGCCGCAGTTCGTGACGCCGGGCCCGACCGCGTCGGATCAGCTCCTGCTTCTGGCCGCGACATTCCTCGTTGTCGCTGTCGTGCTTGACGGGCTGTGGGCCATCCTTGCCGGCCGTATGCGGGCCTTGCTTGCGATGCGCACGCGGCTGCGCAACCGGTTGACCGGCGGCTTGCTGATGTGCGCCGGCCTTGGCCTTGCATTGGCGCGCCGGCCCTGACGAAAGCCAAATGAAAACGGGGCCCGTGAGGGCCCCGTTCCATAGTCGAGATCGGTCGGATCAGACGGGCGCGTTCTGTTGCGCCACCATGCAATAGAGCATGCCGATCGAGAACATGGTGTTGAAGCGGCTGGCATAGAGCGCGACCGGCGCTGCCTTGGCCTTTTCCTCGGCGGTGGCTTCGACAATGCCCAGGATCTTCTTCTGGTTCGGCCAGATGATGAACCAGACATTGTAGGCCATGATCAGCGCCATCCACATGCCGATGCCGATCATGATGAAGCCGGGGCGCAGCGTGAGCGCCTGGACGATGTAGCCGTTCATCAATGCGACCAGCAGACCGGTGACGACCGTGGCGAGCGCGGCCCAGCGGAACCAGAACAGAACGTTGGGCGCGATGAACTTGGTGATTGCGGTGCGGCTCTCGACCGGCTGGATCTTCGGCATGGTCGGGACCTGCACGAAATTCAGGTACCACAGCAGACCAATCCACATCACGCCGGAAATCACATGCAGCCAACGCATTACGAAGGCGGCCCAGGCATGGTCGATCTTGGTCATTTGACCGGTAACCGCGCCTACGATGACCACGATCGCGATGAGCAGGACGACGCCGGCGGCGAGCGTCCGCTCGAGCGATGTGAAGATGGCACCCATGAGGATTTCCCCTTATCTTGTTGATGGCATTGGCAAAACTATGCGCACGCCAGTGTAAACTCCTGCCCGGCTGCGTTCAACGGTCGCAGATGAATGATTATCCCCATGACCGTCCCCTACATCGCCCCTGAAGCGTCGCACCGTTATGCGCTCGATCTGGTGCGTCAGGTCGACCGCGACCGGTTCCTGGCGGCGCTGTTCGCGCCGGAGCCCGCGCGCCGTGGCCTGTTGGCGTTACTGGCTTTCGACCACGAACTCGCCCGGACACGGACCGTCACCCGGGAGCCGATGCTGGCCCGCATCCGCCTCGAATGGTGGCGCGAGGCGGTGGCCGAGGCGGTGGGAAATGGACAGCCCCGCGCGCAGCCCATTGTCGAATCGCTGAGCGAAATATCCCGGCGGCATGGGCTGACTGCCGACCAGCTCACGGCATTGATCGATGCCCGCGAGGAGGAGGTCGACGGTCCGCTCGACGTCGTGAAGGCGGGGCGCGCCCTTGCCGACCTGCAGCTTGGTGTCCTGGGCGTCGGCGATACCGCGTCGCGTGACGCGGCGCGCGCCGTCGGTGCTGCCTGGCTGATGGGCGCGGGACCCGAGCGCGCCGCGCTGCTGGCCAAAGCGCGGGCGTGTCGGCGCGAAGTCGACCTTGCGGTCTTGCCGATCCTGCTGCCGGCATTGAACCTTGGTCGCGCTATGAGTCCATGGCGCACGCCGATCGCCTATTGGTGGGCGGTCCGGCGCGGGAGGTACTGACGGGATGTCGGCGCGCATCGACCCCTCGTGGGTGGTTTTCGACAGTATCGAGAATGACCGGCACGACCGCTGTATCGATCTGTTCCGGCGTCCCGACGGCAGCTTCGGCTTCGAGGAATTCCGCAGGGATGTCGAGGATGCAGGCGTCTGGACGCCGGTTGCCTACTATTCGCGATCAACCTATGTCTCGAACGAGGCGGCGCTCGACGCCGCGATCGCGTGCGTCGTGTGGCTCGGTGAGGCGGTGGCGGCTCGCCGGAAATAGGGGGGACGCTATCGTGTCACGCGCAAAGGCAAACGGGATCGAGATCGAATACGAGGCAATCGGCAGCAAGAGCGATCCGGCGCTGCTGCTGGTCATGGGACTTGGTGCTCAGCTCACCATCTGGCCCGACCCACTGTTCAAGGGTCTCGCCGATCGCGGTTTCCACGTCATCCGTTACGACAACCGGGACACCGGCCTGTCGAGCGATTTCGGTTCCTGGGGCCTGCCCAACATTCCCGCCGCCGTCATGAAGGCGATGAAGGGCGAGAAGCCCGATGCGCCTTACGTCCTGGCCGACATGGCGGCAGATGCGATCGGCCTGCTCGACGCGTTGGGCGTCGAGAGGGCGCATATGGTCGGCGCTTCGATGGGCGGCATGATCGTGCAGATCGTGGCGGCGCTATATCCGCAACGGACGCGCTCGATGGTATCGATCTATTCGACCAGCGGCCGGCCGGGCCTGCCGCCGGGCAAGCCCGAGGCGCTGGCGATGCTGACGGCACAGCCGGAAGGCCCGGCCCGCGAGCAGCTCGTCAAACACGGCATGAAGCTGCGCCAGACCATCGGCAGTCCGGGTTTTCCGACACCGGAAGGCGAGTTGCGCGCCCTGGTCGAGAAGAACGTCGACCGCCGTTGGTATCCCGAGGGCGCGGCCCGGCAGTATCTCTCGGTGATCTCATCAGGCGATCGGGTCGAGATGCTGAAGGCGGTCAAGGTCCCGACGCTCGTCATGCATGGCGAGGAAGACCCTCTGCTGCCGGTCGAGTGCGGCCGTGACGTCGCCAGGCTGGTGCCGGGTGCGCAACTCCAGACCATTCCCGGATGGGGCCACGATTTCCCGCCGCAGCTGGTACCCACCATTGTCGACCGCATCGCGACCTTCTGCGTCGCGGCCCGAGAGGAAAGAACATGAAGTTCGGCATTTTCTACGAACACCAGCTGCCGCGGCCGTGGGAACCGAAGAGCGAATACCAGCTGCTGCAGGACTCGCTGACGCAGATCGAACTGGCCGATGGGCTGGGCTACGACTACGCGTGGGAGGTCGAGCATCATTTCCTCGAGGAGTACTCGCACTCCTCGGCGCCGGAGGTGTTCCTGGGCGCGGCCAGCCAGCGCACCAGGCGCATCCGGCTCGGCCATGGCGTCATTCAGCTCACCACCAACAATCCGCATCGCGTCGCCGAGAAGGTCGCGACCCTCGATCTGCTGTCGGGCGGTCGCGTCGAGCTCGGCATGGGCGAAGCGGCGGGGCCGGCCGAACTGCATCCGTTCGGCATCAGGGTACGCGACAAGCGCGAGCGCTGGGAGGAGGCGGTGAAGGCCATCATCCCGATGTTCACCCGGGAGAGCTGGGAATTCCATGGCGAGTATTACGACTTCCCGGCGCGCAACGTGGTTCCCAAGCCGTTCCAGAAACCGCACCCGCCGCTGTGGGTCGCCTGTTCGAACATCGCCACCATCGGCAAGGCCGGCGAGTGGGGCATGGGGGCGCTGGGCTTCACCTTCGTGACCCCCGAGGCGGCGCGAGCGTGGGTGCACAAGTACTACAACAACCTGCTCGACAATTCGAAGAAGCTCGCCGACTACCCGAGCAATCCCAACGTCGCGATGGTCTCGGGTTTCATGTGTGCGCCGACCGACGAGGAAGCCGAAGCCAAGGCCGCCGGCTGGACCTTCTTCATCTTCGCGTTGTCGTTCTATGGACGGAAAGGCGTCGATGCACCGGGACGCTCTAACCTGTGGGACGAGTACCAGGCATGGCGCGGCGGACCCGAGGAGAAGAAGGCGCTCGAATCGGGCCTGATCGGCTCGCCCGAAACCATCCGCCGCAAGCTGCGCCAGTTCCAGGCGAGCCGGGTCGACCAGGTGATCCTGCTCAACCAGGCCGGCAAGACCAGCCATCGGGACATCTGCGAGTCGCTCGAACTGTTCGCCAGGGAGGTCATGCCCGAATTCCATGCGGGCGAGGCCGAACATGCGGTGTGGAAGCAGAAGGTGCTTGACCGCGAGATCGTGCTCGAGGATCTCGATGTCGCGAAGTACGACATCTTCAGCCATCAGAACGAACACATCGTCCGGCTCACGCCCGAGCAACTGAAGCAGAAGATGGCGGAGAAGGAAGCGGCGGCGAAGCGCGCCTGACATGAAGCACGTCCCCGTCCTGATCGCCGGCGGCGGACCGGTGGGCATGACGGTGGCGCGCACGCTTGCCTCGTTTGGCGTGCGCTGCCTGCTGGTCGAACGCAATCCCGCGACCACGCGCCATCCGAAGATGGACATCACCAACGGCCGCTCAATGGAATTGTTTCGTCGACTGGGTGTGGCGGACAAGCTGCGTACTGTGGCCGTGCCGGAAGAGAACAACTTCGACATCTCCTGGATCACCTCGCTGGCCCGGGAGGCGGGGGGCCGCGAGCTGCATCGCTTCCGTTATCCCAGCGTTGCCGAGAAGCGCCTGGAAATCCGGCGCCGCAACGACGGTACCCAGCCGCGCGAGCCGGCCATGCGGGTGAGCCAG
>CALFRN010000369.1 GCA_937919085.1 uncultured Reyranella sp. | reverse complement strand
CGGAAGACGACGGCTTCGTCATCGTCCAGGTGTTCGATTCGGTCGCCTGCCGTACCGACATCGTCGGCCTCGATGCGCGCGATCTGGCCGCACGCCCGCTGTTCACGGCAAGGCTGAAACATCACGTGCCGTTTCCGCTGCACGGCACCTTCACGCCCAAACTCTTCTGAACCGGCGCCCGGCTGCCCGATCAGCGATCGCGCAGTTTGGGATCGATGGCATCACGCAGGGCATCGCCGAACAGGCTGATGCCCAGCACCGCCAGCATGATGGCGAGGCCCGGGAAGACGGCGATCCATGGCGCCGTCGTTGCGTATTCCTCGGCGCCGCCCTGCAGCATCAGGCCCCATGCCGGCACCGGCTCCTGGACGCCGAGGCCGAGATACGACAGCGACGCTTCGGCCAGAATCGCCTGGCCGACGAAGGCCGAGAGCAGGATCAGGAAGGGTGCGACGACATTGGGCACCATGTGGCGCAGCACGATACGGGCATGGCCGAAACCGAGCGCACGGGCGGCATCGACATAGGGCACTTCACGCACCGCGAGCGCACTGGCGCGCACCACGCGACCGCACCGGGGGATGAGCGGAATGGTGATGGCCAGAATGACGTTCTGGACGCCGGCGCCCAGCACCGAAACCACAGCCAGCGCCAGGATGATCAACGGAAACGCCATCAGCACATCGAGCACGCGCTGGAAGACCAGGTCGAACCAGCCGCCGAAATAGGCGCTGGAAACGCCCAGCACGAGGCCGAGGCCACCGCCCATGAAGGCGGCGCTGAAGCCCACGATCAACGCCGTGCGGGCGCCGAAAACCAGCCGCGAAAAGATATCGCGGCCAAGCTGGTCGGTGCCCAGCAGATGCACCCAGCTCGGCGCCTGCATCATCGCATTGAAGTCGTTCTCCTCCGGGTCGTAAGGCGCGATCCAGGGGGCGAACAGTCCCGCGCCGAACATGACGATGACGATCGCAAGTCCGATCGTGCCGAGCGGCTGGCGCCGGATGAAGTGCAGGACCGAACGGCGCAGCGAGCGCTGCAGCTCGGGTTCCCCGTCGATCGATCCGGCGCCCGCGGCACCGGTCGGCGCGATGACCGTCATGACAGGATTTCCTTCACGAGAACCGGATCCGCGGATCGAGCCAGGCATAAAGCAGGTCGACCACGAGGTTGGTGATGACGAAGATGCAGACGACCAGCATCACCAGGGCCTGGGTAAGGGTGTTGTCCTGGTTCTGGACCGCCTGGACGAGCAGTCGGCCGATGCCGTTCAGGTTGAACACCTGCTCGGTGACGACCAGCCCGCCGATCAGGAACGCAAACTCGATGCCGATCAGCGTCACCACCGGCAGCAGGGCATTCTTCAGGGCATGCCGGTTGATGATCAGCTTCTCGATCAGACCCTTGGCCCGCGCCGTGCGGATGTAGTCCTCGCGCATAACCTCGAGCATGGCCGATCGCGTCAGCCGCATGGTGACGGCCGAGTAGCGGTAGCCGACCGTGAGGGCCGGCAGCAGCACCACCGTGAGGTTCGCAAGCGGGTCCCGCCACAGCGGCACATAGTCGATCGGCGGCATCCAGGGCTTGCCGGTGGCCAGATAGGTGATATCGAGCACCAGGACCAGGGACATGATCCCGAGCCAGAACGACGGCGTGGCAATGCCGGCGATGGCGATCACGCGCACCGCATGGTCCAGCCAGGTATTCTCCCTGAGGGCGGAAATCGTTCCCAGCGGAATGGCGATCAAGATGGCGATCAACGATGCCAGGACCGCGATCTCCAGCGAGACCGGCAGGCGTATGGCGATCTCGTGGGAAACCGCCCGGCCCGACCACATCGACGTGCCGAAGTCGAAGGTGATGTAGCTGTAGAGAAAATCCAGGAACTGCACGATCAGCGGGTCGTTGAGCCCGAGCTTGAGCCGGCAGGCCTCGACCGACGCCGGATCGACATGGGCACCGCCGGAACCGAGGCGAATGACGCAGACGTCGCCCGGGATCAGCCGCATCAGCACGAACACCAGCGCAGCCGCCCCCACCAGGGTGGGGATCGCCATCAGCAGCCGTTTGACAACATAGCGGTACATTCAACGCGCTCCGCTTCGATCGCAGGTGGGACGTCCGTCTCTCCGGGGAGAGACGGACGCCGTTGCCCGGCGGACTACTTGTCCAGCCAGATGTTCGCGAGATCCTGGTTCAGATAGTGGCTGGGGCTGATCTTCCAGCCCTTCATGTAGGACCGGTACGGCACGATCCGGAACCAGTAGGGGGCCACGATCGCGTGCGCCATCGTGTCCAGCGTGTGCTTTTCGTAGGCCCGCATCGCCACGCGCTGCGCCGCAGGATCGGTCTCATAGAGCATCTTGTTGTAGAGCTCGACCGACTTGGGGTCGACGTAGCCGCCATAGCTTTCGGGATAGACCTCCTGCGGCAGGTACTTGCCGGTATCGAGCACCGGGTTGACGACGCTCTGGCAGTTGGCATCGACGACGACGTCGAAATCGCCCGTCCGCATGGCCTGGAACCACGGGCCGGTGGGAACCACCTTCTGCTCGACGTTGAGGCCGATCTTCTTCCATTCGCCGATCAGCCAGGTGCCGACGAACTTGTAGGGCTGATCGACGTTGCGGTTGGTCAGCACGAACTTCAGGTTCTCGGCCCCCGCCTCCTTCAGCAGGCGCTTCGCCTCGGCACGGGCCTTCTCGATGTCCGGCCAGTAGCCGGCCATCTGCTGCAGCTCTTCCTTGTTCGCCGCCAGCGGCGAGCCCGGGAAGACGATACCGCCGACGGTGCGCACGATGGCGACCTTCGACAGCGCCGGTGCGCCCGTCCACTGATCGACGGCCAGAGCCAGGGCGCGGCGAACGCGGACGTCGTCGAACGGCTTCTTCTTGTGGTTGGGCGTGATGATGTTGCCGCAGTTCCAGTCGCTCTCCTGGACGGTGAGCTCCTTGCCGAGTTCCTTCACGAGCTGGTCGCGGCCCGACGGCGGCATGCCGCGGAACTCGACGGTCGCACGGTCGGCTCGGATGGCGTCGACCCGCACCGCCTGCTTGGAGGCGAAGATGCCGACGATGCCGTCGAGATAGGGCTGTCCCTTGTGATAGTAGTCGGGATTGCGCTCGCCCTTGATCGACTGGCCGATATCGAAGGACACCAGCTTGAACGGGCCGGAGCCCATGATGTTCTTCTCGTACCAGTGCGGATCCTTCTCGAGCAGTTCCTTCTTGTAGATCCAGGTGAACGGATCGGCGACCGCGGGCATGAACGCGGTCGACGGATACTTCAGCCGGAACACGATGGTGGCGTCGTCGGGCGCCTCGATCTTTTCCACCATGGCGTAGTAGCTGACGCGGGCGCTCGTGGTGCCGGGCTTCGGGAAGGCGATCTTGTTCCAGCTCGCCAGCACGTCCTGCGCCGTCAGCTTGCTGCCGTCGTGGAACTTCACGTCGGTGCGGAGCTTGAAGGTGTAGGTCTTGCCGTTGTCGGTCGGCTTCGGCACCTCGGTGCAGAGATCGCACACGAACTCCGTGGTCGAGGCCGGGTTGTCCGGCGGAACCCGGATCAGGACGCTGTAGTACGGCGCGGCCGTATGCACGGTGGCATAGGTCGTTTCGCGGTGACCGTCGAAGCTGGGCGCCGAGTCGGCCGGAATCATGTAGGTCAGGGTTCCGCCCCGCTTCGGCGTCTCTGCACCGGCCGTGCCCGCCGCAATCGCCGCCGCCAGGCCGAGGCCGGCGGCCCATAGTGCCGTTCGAACGTACATTGTTTCCTCCTGTTCAGTCGGGTTCGTTTGGTTTCTCGTACTGACTTCTCTCCCACTCCATTCGGTTACTGCTACGCCCCCAAAATGCTCCGCTACCTGGCCTCGCTGCAGGCCACCCAGTGACCCGGCCGCAGTTCCCTCAGCGTCGGTCTCGTCCGCGAACAGTTCTCCACCGCGATGGGGCAGCGCGGATGAAAGACGCATCCCGACGGCGGATTGATCGGACTTGGCACCTCGCCCATGGTCGGGCGAAAGTCCCGCGTGGCCTCGACCCGCGGATCGGGGATCGGAACCGCGGCGAGCAGGGCCTGCGTGTAGGGATGCAGGGGATTGTCGAACAGCTCGTCGACAGCGGCCATCTCGACGATACGGCCGAGATACATGACCGCGACGCGCTGGCAGAGATGGCGCACGACCGACAGGTCATGGGCGATGAACAGGTAGGTGAGGCCGAAGCGTTCGCGCAAGTCCTCCAGCAGGTTGACGACCTGCGCCTGGATCGACACGTCGAGCGCCGACACCGCCTCGTCGCAGACGATGAATTCCGGATCGAGGGCCAGGGCGCGGGCAATCCCGACGCGCTGGCGCTGGCCGCCCGACATCTCGTGCGGATAGCGGTCGGCGAACTTGGGATCGAGGCCGCACGTCGACAGCAGCTCGCGCACCCGCTCGGTGCGCCGCCCGGCGTCCCGCTCGATGCCATGCACCCGGATCGGCTCGGCGATGATGTCGCCCACCTTCATGCGCGGGTTGAGCGAACTGTAGGGATCCTGGAAAATCACCTGCACGCGCCGTCGCATCGCGACGAGGTCGCGGCGCCCCAGCCGGCTCAGGTCCTTGCCGTCGAACAGGATCTGGCCGGCCGTCGGCCGTTCCAGCCGCAGGATGCAGCGCCCCGTGGTGGTCTTGCCGCAGCCGCTCTCGCCCACCAGGCCGAGCGTCTCGCCGCGATTGATCGTGAAGTCGACACCGTCGACCGCCTTGACGTCGCCAACCTTGCGCGACATCACGATGCCTTCGGTGATCGGAAAATGCATGGCAAGGCCACGCACTTCCAGAAGCGGAGTCGCTTCCGGCGCGGCGCTCATGCCGCAACATCCCGTGCCGCGACCAGCTCGGCGCTGCGAAAGCAGGCGGAGTAATGACCGGGATCGCCGATGGCCGCCAGCGGTGGGCGGGCCTCGGCGCACTTGTCGATCGCAAAGCGGCAGCGCGGGCGGAACGCGCAGCCGCCGTCGAGCCTGGTGAGATCAGGCGGCTGCCCGTCCACCGGATCGAGGCGCGCCTTGCGCGGCTGGTCGAGCCGCGGCACCGACCGCAGCAGCGCGATCGTGTAGGGGTGCCGGGGATCGTGATAGATCGCATCGGCGCTGCCGGACTCGACGATGCGGCCGGCGTACATGACGTTCACCCGGCGGGCGTAGCGGGCCACGACACCGAGATTGTGGGTGATGATGATCAGCGCAACGTTGAGCCGGACCGTCAGCGACTTCATCAGCTCGAGGATCTGCGCCTGAATCGTGACGTCGAGCGCCGTGGTCGGCTCGTCGGCGATGATCAGCTTCGGGTTGCAGGCGAGCGCGATGGCGATCATCACCCGCTGGCGCATGCCGCCCGAAAGCTGATGCGGATACTGCCGCAGGCGCCGGGCGGCATCGGCAATGCCGACCAGTTCCAGCAGTTCGAGGGCGCGGCCTTCCGAGGCGGCTCGGTCGGCGGCCTGGTGCTGCTCCAGCACCTCGGTGATCTGCCGGCCGATCGTCAGCACCGGATTGAGCGAGGTCATCGGCTCCTGGAACACCATGCCGATGTCGCGGCCGCGGATCTCGCGCATCTCCGATTCCGGAAGACCGCGCAGATCGCGGCCGTCGAACAGGATTTCACCGGCGGTGATCTGGCCTGGCGGATTGGGAATGAGCCGCAGGATCGACAGCGCCCCCACCGACTTTCCCGAGCCGCTCTCGCCAACGATGGCCACGGTCTCGCCGTGCTCCACGGTGTAGGAAATGCCGTCGACTGCACGCACGAGGCCCGCACCGGTGCGAAATTCGGTATGGAGTCCCTTCACCTCCAGCAATGGCGGCATACAAATTTCTCCGTGACGCTTGTTTCAGGGCTGTTCGGCGGCCAAGCCTGTCGATCGACCCGGAGCCGCGCGAGCGCGCGACGCTAGGAAACGTTGCCCGGCCAAAAGCAGGGAGATTCAATACAAGCGTGCATCGGCTGCATGTCGTGTGTCTCCGTCGAAAGCGTTTCCCTGGCAGTGCTTGCCGTCGTGCGGCGCGGCTTCTTACGAGCCAACCCGACCCTACGAGACAGAGCCATCCGGTGCAAGCCGAAGTGAATGGCCCAAGGGGACGCCGTGACAGGCGCGCTTCAGCCTGGATTGGCGCAGCCATGCACGAAATGCAGTCAAGGACACAATCGGACATTGCGGCATCGGCCGCTACAACCGGATTGGAGGCCTCCGCGCCGCCAGCGCCACGATGGCGGCCAGCGCCGCGAGCATGCCGAACACCGTGAGCGACCATGTGTAGTCGCCGCTCCAGTCGCGCAGCACGCCGGACAGCAACGGACCGGCCGCCTGTGCGAGGACCTGCAGGGAC
The DNA here is from genome assembly GCA_937919085.1 of uncultured Reyranella sp. Taxonomy (GTDB): domain Bacteria; phylum Pseudomonadota; class Alphaproteobacteria; order Reyranellales; family Reyranellaceae; genus Reyranella. The sequence continues at coordinate 4,463 of CALFRN010000369.1, read as the reverse complement.
AAGGCCACGCCGCGGATCGCGCCATAGCTTTCCCGTCCGAAATAGTCGGCCCAGGCGAGCGGCAGCAACGTCATCACGCCGCCGATCCCCAGTCCGAACACGCCGGCCGCGACATAGGCGCTCTCGGCCGATCCCACGCCGATCAGCGCGAACGACCCGGCGCTCATCAGGACACCGGACATCAGCAAACCGTTGCGCACCGGCCAGCGCCGCGGCAGGAAGCCGACGCCGAAACTCGACACCGCGGACATGGCGGAGAAGACGCTGATCACCGTTGCGGCGATGAACGGCGAAATTCCCCGCTCGATGAGATGCGGCGCCTGGTACAGGCTGACGCCCGCCTGCACCGGATAGACCAGGACCGTGTAAAGCGAGAGCAGCCAGAATGCCGACGTCCGCATCGCCGCCGCCCGGCTGAAGCGCGGCTCGACGACGGTCTGCCCCGTGCCGGCCACGCGCCGGTCGGGCACCAGCCCGACGTCTTCCGGCCGCCGCACCAGCAGCAGCCAGGCCGGCACGAAGCCGACGACCAGCACCGTGGCGCCGATCGCCACCCAGCCGGCGCGCCAGTCGCCGTCGCGCATGGCGAACTGTGCGACGAGCGGCAAAGCCACCAACCCCGACATCTGCGCCAGCGTGGCGATCGACGTGGCGAGCGCGCGCCGCGTCACGAACCAGTTGTTCAGCGCGCCATAGAGGCCAAGATCGAACGGCCCCGCCCAGTTCATGCGCGCGAAGCAGAAAAGCAAATAGAAGACCAGCAGCGACTGCGTCAGGGACAACGCCATCGTCGCCAGTCCCGTGCCCAGCACGGCCAGACACAGCACGAGCCGGGCGCCGCGGCGATCCAGCACCGGCCCGATCAGCGGCGAGATCAACGCCGCGAGCACGCCGCCAAGCGAGACCGCGCCACCGATCTCGGTGCGCGACCAGCCGAACTCGGTCGTCATCGGCACCACGAAGACCGACAGGACCGCGACCGCCGGGCCCTGACGCGCGAAACCGGCCAGGCAGACACAGCCCAGAACGACCCAGCCATAGAAGAACGGCAGCCGTGGTATGAGCAGGGTCGGCAGGAACAGCGGTTTCATCGATGATGCCTATTGCCGTGTCGGCAACGGCCGCCGAGGTTGCGCTCCCGCCGTGCCTGCCTCAAGCGATTTTGCGCCGGCTAGGCCAGCGCGAGTTCGCGATATTCCTTCGCCGCCACCTCGTCGCACCATGCACGATAGGCCGGGGCGCTGCCGCTGTAGCGCGCGATGATGCGGGTCTGCTTGCCTTCGACGTTGCTGTTGATGCCGGTCATCCACGAATTGACCTCGTTGGACAGCAGCCCCTCGCCCAGCGCCTTCACGTGACCGGTCCACGACGCCACGCCTTCGGCCTGGGCTTCGACACGGGTCAGCCCCTGCTCTCGCATGTAGCGGATCAGGCGCGTCACCCACTCGACGTTGTATTCGATGCTGCGCGGGATGTTGCCCAGTGCGGTGTGCGGGCCCATCAACATCATCATGTTGGGAAAGCCCTCGACCTGGACACCGAGATAGGTCTGCGGTCCGTCCCTCCACTTGTCGCGGAGCCTCAGTCCCTCGGCGCCACGGATATCGATGCGGTCGAAGCTACCGGTGATGGCGTCGAAGCCGGTCGCATAGATGATGATATCGAACGCGTACTCGGCGTCGCTGGTCCTGATGCCGTCAGGCGTGACGCACTCGATCGGCGTTTCGTTGATGTCGACCAGTTTCACGTTCGGCTGGTTGTAGACCTCGTAGTACCGGGTCTCGAGCGGCACGCGGCGGGTGCCGAAGCCATGGTTCGTCGGGATCAGCTTTTCGGCGACCTCGGGGTTCTTCACGCGCTCGCGAATCTTGCGCGCGACGAACGCGGATAGCTCGGCGTTCGCCGCCCTGTCCGTCAGTATGTCGCGAAAGTTGCCCTGCCAGATGCCGAAGCCCTTGTCGCCGTAGAGCTTTTCCCAGAACGCCTCACGTTCTTCCGCCGTAACCTCGAAGGTGCCGCGCGGGTCGGGCGTGTGCAGGAAGCAGGCGAAGGTTTCCTGGCAGCGCTTGAACATCTCCGGATAGCCGGCCCGGATCTCGCGCATCTCCTCCTCGCCGATCCTGCCGTTGTGCAGCGGCGCGCACCAGTTGGGCGTGCGCTGGAACACGGTGAGATGGCCCGCGGTCTTGGCGACCTCCTGGATGGTCTGCACGCCGGTGGCGCCGGTGCCGATCACCGCCACGCGCTTGCCCTCGAAGCTCACCGGTTCGTGGGGCCAACGCGCGGTGTGGCAGGACTGGCCCTTGAAGCTCTCGACACCCGGGATGCGCGGCATGGTCGGCGCCGAGAGGGGGCCGATGGCGGTGATCAGGAAGCGCGACCGAAATAGGCTGCCGTCCTCCAGCGTTACGTCCCAGCTCCGCGTCTCCTCGCGGTAATGTGCTGCCGCTACCCGGCTCCTGAACTGGATGTCGCGGCGCAGGTCGAATTTGTCGGCGACGAAGTTGAGATAGCGCAGGGTCTCGGGCTGGGGCGAGAAATGTTCCGTCCAGTGCCACTCGTCCAGCAGTTCCTGCGAGAAGGAATAGCCGTACGAGTAGCTCTCCGAATCGAAGCGCGCGCCCGGATAACGGTTCCAGTACCAGGTGCCGCCGACGCCGGTGCCGGCCTCGAGCACCCGCACGCGCATGCCGAGCTGGCGCAGGAGATGGAGTTGATAGAGGCCCGATATGCCGGCGCCGATGACGATCGCATCGTAATCCGCAGCGGTTGCCGCGCCGTCGAGGGCCCGGAGTTCGTGCGAGGCGGCCATCTTCTGTCCTTCCTGCATACCGTCGATTATCGCGCACCGCCGCGATCCGGCGGAAGTATATTCGGCCAAGGTAGCCGAGGCCGGCGCGGTCCAGAAGCACCCGCCTTTGCAGAGCGAGATGGGGCACGCCAGTTGAGCCTCGCCCGGCGCGATGGCGGCGGCTAGGATGACGCCCATCGCATGACCGGTTCTCTCCTCCAACTCGTCGCTCCGTGGCGCATCGGCGTCGATGTGGGCGGTACTTTCACCGACATGGTGCTGCGCGATGCCGCCGGTGCCGTGCGCATCTACAAGACGCCTTCGGTTCCCGCCGACCCGAGCGAGGGTGTGCTTGGGGTGCTGCGGCTGGCCGCCCAGCAGCTCGACCTGCCGCTTTCCGCCCTGCTGCGCGACTGCGCGCTGTTCGTGCACGGCTCGACCGTCGCCACCAACACGATCCTGGAAAAAAAAGGCGCCAGGGTCGGCATGCTGACGACCGAGGGGTTTCGCGACTCGCTCGAGATCCGCCGCGGCATCCGCGACAATCAGTGGGACCATCGCACGCCGTTTCCCGAGGTCCTGGTGCCGCGCTATCTGCGCCAACCGGTGCGCGGACGCATCGACGGCGACGGCAGGGAGCTCGTCCCGTTGAGGGCGGAGGATATCGACACTGCGGCCAGGGTGTTCGCCGCGGAGGGCGTCGAGTCGGTGGCGGTCTGCCTGTTCAACAGCTTCCTCGACGGTGCGCACGAGCGCGCCGCCGGCGAGCGTCTCGCCACGAGTTGGGCCGGCAAATGGATCTCGCTGTCGAGCGATGTCATGCCCACGATGGGCGAGTACGAGCGTGGCTCGACCGCCGTGGTCAACGCCTATGTCGCGCCCAAGGTGACGAGCTATCTGCGCGCGCTGGACGAACAGTTGCGCCAGTTGGGCCTGCCGCGCCCGCTGCTGCTGCTGCAAAGCAACGGCGGGGCGGTGTCGGTGGCCCAGGTCGCGGCCCGTCCGGTGATGCTGGTGCTGTCCGGCCCGGCCGCCGGTGTCGGCGCGTTGAAAGGCTGCGCCGCGCCGGGCGAGCCGGCCAACCTGATTTCGATGGAGATCGGCGGCACCAGTTGCGACGTCATGGTGATGGCACGCGGCGACGTGCCCGTCGCCGATGAGCTGGTGATCGACGGCTACCATCTCACCACGCCGTCGGTTGAAATTCATACCGTCGGCGCCGGCGGCGGCACCGTCGCCTGGGTCGACGACGCCGGTCTGCTGCATGTCGGCCCGCGGGGCGCCGGCGCCCGGCCCGGACCGGCGGCCTATGGACTGGGCGGCGAGGAGCCGACCGTGACCGACGCACAGCTCGTGCTCGGACGGCTGCGCCCCGGCCCGCTTGCCGGCGGCGCCGTGACGCTGGACGGCGCGCTGGCACGCCGGGCGATCGAGCACCGGCTGGCAAAGCCGCTCGGCCTGTCGGTCGAGGCCGCCGCGGCCGGCGTGATCCGCCTGCTGGAGCAGAACCTGCTGCATGCGGTGGAGCGGCTCAGCATCGAGCGCGGACACAATCCCGCGACCTTCACCCTGGTCGCGGCCGGTGGCGCCGGCCCGATGCACGGAACCGCCGTGGCCCGCGCACTGGGCTGCCGTCGCGCGCTGCTGCCGCGCGCCGCCGGGGCGTTCTGTG
>CALFRN010000368.1 GCA_937919085.1 uncultured Reyranella sp. | reverse complement strand
GCCCATGGACCACCACAGCCAGACGCCGAACACCAACGCGATCGCGATGTAGAACGCGGACAAGATCAAGCTTTCGCCGACACCGAGTTCTTTGTCCTCCTTGTGAAGAACGCCGAGGTCGAAGGCGAGTAGCGCCCCGACTACGATGAGAAATAGGAGCCAGAGCCAAGTGGACTTGCCGAGGAAATCACTGTTCAGAAATTCGGCGTGTAAATTCGCTTGCAATAGTGACCCCCTGAGGGGCGGTTTTCGCGTCCAATCCTGACCCCTCTGACACTGTGTGTCAGCATCCCTTCCTTTTAGGCCGTTGTCGGCCGGGAAGGGTTCTGGGGGATGATCAGCGTGGACATGATCGGCGAGATTCGGCGCGCCTATTTCGAGCAACACCGTCCGATCAAGGAGATCGTGCGCACGCTGCGGGTATCGCGCGCGACGGTGCGCAAGGTTATCCGCAGCCAGAAGACCGAGTTTAAGTACGAGCGCGGCGTTCAGCCGGCGCCGAAGCTGGGCGAATGGATCGAGGTTCTGAGCGAGATCCTGGAACAGGAAGCGAAGCTGCCGCGGCGGGAACGCCGGTCGACCCAGCGATTGTTTGAGGAGTTGCGCGGGCGCGGCTATGAGGGCGCGCACGACAGCGTGCACCGGTTCGTCAAGACGTGGCGGGACGAACGGGCTCGGGTTCCGGCCCAGGCGTTTGTGCCGCTGAGCTTTGCCCCCGGTGAGGCGTACCAGTTCGACTGGAGCCACGAGACGATCACGTTCCAGGGGCTGCCGCTGATGATCAAGGCGGCGCACATGAAGCTGTCGCACAGCCGTATGCCGTTTGTGCGCGCCTACTTCCGGGAGACCCAGGAGATGGTCTTCGACGCCCACGACAAGGCGTTCCAGTTCTATGGCGGGGTCTGCCGGCGCGGCATCTACGACAACATGAAGACGGCGGTGGAGGCGATCTTCGTCGGCAAGGCGCGTCAGTACAATCGCCGCTTTCTGCAGATGTGCTCGCACCATCTGATTGAGCCGGTGGCCTGCACCCCGGCGTCAGGATGGGAGAAGGGTCAAGTCGAGAACCAGGTCGGCAATCTGCGCGACCAATTGTTCCGCCCCAAGCCGCGGGTAAACAGCCTGATCGAGTTGAACGCGTGGCTGGAAGATCAGTGCATCGCGGTGGCCAAGCGCACCAGGCATCCCGAGTTCAAGGACCGGACGATCTGGGAGGTATTCCAGGAAGAACGGGCGAGCCTGATGGAGCTGCGGGGACCGTTCGATGGCTTCGTCGAGAAGGCGGTCAGGGCCAGTACGACCTGCCTGATCATGGCTGATCACAACCGCTACAGCGTCAATGCGCGGGCGGCCGGCCGGATGGTGCTGGTGCGCTCCCATGCCGAGCGCATCGTCGTGCTGCTCGGCGATGAGGTCGTCGCTGACCATCCGCGCCACTTCCGGCGTGACCAGATCATCTACGATCCCTGGCATTACCTGCCGGTTCTGGTGAAGAAGCCCGGCGCTTTGCGCAATGGCGCCCCCTTCAAGGATTGGGACCTGCCGCCGGCCCTGGCCCAGGTCCGCGCCAAGCTGAAGAGCCACGCCGACGGCGACCGTCAGTTTGTCAAAGTTCTAGGCGCGGTACTCGATCATGGGCTGGCCGCTGTCGAGGCCGCCTGTGCCGAGGCTCTGGCGGCCGGCATCGCCAGCGGTGATGTGATTCTGACTGTGTTGGCCCGCCAGCAGCAGCCGGCAGCGCCGCCCAGCATCACCACGCCCGATGCGCTGCGCCTGAAGATCGAACCCATGGCCGATTGCGGCCGCTACGACAGCATAAGGAAGGTCGCCTGATGGAACGCCATGAGATCCTGGAGGCCATGGGCGAGCTCAAGCTCTACGGCATGCGCGCCAGCTTCGACGAGATCACCGGCAAGGGCCTGGCCCGGCGCGATGAACTCTACCCACTCATCGCCAGCCTGCTCCGGGCAGAGCGCACTCACCGCCAGGCGCGATCGATCAGCTATCGGATCGCTGCCGCAAAGTTACCGGTCTTGAAAGACCTCGAACAGTTCGTCTTCGCCGAAACACCGGTCGATCAAGGCCAAGTCTGCGAGCTGGCCAGCGGCGCCTTCCTGGACGCCAAACGCAATGCCATCTTCATTGGCGGAACCGGCACGGGCAAAACCCATCTGTGCATCGGCGTCGCCGCGGCGGTCATCCGCATGCGGGCCCGCGGGCGGTTCTACAATCTGGTCGATCTGGTCAACCAGTTGGAGCAGGAGAAGGCTGCAGGTCGAAGCGGTCGATTGGCCGAGAAGTTGCTGCGCTACGATCTCATCGTCATCGACGAACTCGGCTATCTGCCGTTCAGTCAGCCAGGCGGCCAGTTGCTCTTCCACCTGATCAGCAAGCTCTACGAGAACACCTCGCTGCTGATCACCACCAATCTTGCCTTTGCCGATTGGCCGCAAGTGTTCGGCGATGCCAAGATGACCACCGCCATGCTCGATCGCCTGACCCACCACTGCGACATCATCGAGACCGGCAATACCAGTTGGCGATTCAAAAACCGCAACTGATCAACTACTCCTGCAGCCGTCATCACCACCACATCGCCTCGCGCGGCGCCGGCCGATGCTCCCTCCTATCCACTCCTTGGACAGGCTCAATCACGACCCCTCACAGGGGTCGCGATTGGACGCGAAAAGGGGGTCGCGATTGGATGCGAATTGACAGCCTTGTGCGGCGCGGCCGCCAGCCGCTCGATCACCGGACCAGCGAGATTGCGGCCGCGCATATAGGCGAGCGCCTCTTCATTGATGATGTAATCGCCGTGCCCGGCACGCAAGGTGTCGAGGAACGTCTCACGGGACTTCGATCGCCCGGTGCGGAACGCGGTGAAGCGGTCATCGCCAATCTGGGTGGTGTAGCCGTCCCGATGGGCGTGGCGCGCCGACGTGTCATCCACCGTGATCCAGGGCGCCGTCGCCAGCCCGGCGCGCAACACGTCACGGTCCTCCGCCGTG
>CALFRN010000367.1 GCA_937919085.1 uncultured Reyranella sp. | reverse complement strand
CAGCGCCACGACTTCGCGGCGGTGGTTCTCCAGGATCTTCTCGTCGCCCGCCGAGACGATCGCATGGGCGAGCTGGGGCGCCATGAAGCGGCGCAGCCGGTTGACCCGCTCGAGCTCGCCCACCTGCTCGGCCACCCGGGTCTCGAGCCCGGCATTGAGGGCGGAAAGCTCGTCGTGCAGGGCCTTGATGCGCAGCATGGCGCGGACGCGGGCGACCAGCGCGCCATGGTCGACCGGCTTGGTGAGATAGTCGTCGCCGCCGGCGTCGAGGCCGGCGATGACGTCCTTGGGGCTCGCCTTGGCGGTGACCAGCACCACGGGAATGAAAGGCAGCGTCGCGTCGGCCTTGAGGCGGCGCACGACCTCGAGTCCGTCGATTCTGGGCATCATGATGTCGAGCAGCACGAGGTCGGGCAGCGTCTCGCGCACCATGTCGAGGGCCTCCTGGCCGTCGCGCGCAACCACCACCTCGTAGCCCAGGCTTTCGAGCCGGACCTTCAGGATCTCGACGTTGTCGGCGACATCGTCGGCGACCAGGATGCGCGCTGGATTACGCATCAGCGTTTTCCTGCCGTCCCGACCGGAGCGCGTAGCGCGAAGCGGAGGAACCTTTTCTGGAGCGAAGAAGGTCCCTCCACTGCGCCTCGCTGCGCTCGGCTCCGGTTCGGGCGGGGTAACCCCCGCCCTGGGACGACGGAGCTTTGTGAGTGCAGACTACTCACCAATCAGTTCCCGGACCTTGGCCAGCATCTGGCGCGGGCTGTAGGGCTTGGCGATGTAGGCGTCGCAGCCGGCGTCGCGCGTCTTCTGTTCGTCGCCGGAGAGGGCATAGGAGGTAACGGCCACGATCGGGATCGCCTTCAGTTCGGGATTGGCTTTGATGCGCCGCGTCGCCTCGTAGCCATCCATCACCGGCATCTGAATGTCCATCAGGATCAGGTCGGGCCGGTGCTCGGCCGCCCGGGCGACGCCCTCGGCGCCGTCGCGCGCCTCGAACAGCGTGTAGCCCGCCATGCCCAGCAGGTCGCGCAGGATCTGGCGGTTGTCCTCGGTGTCCTCGACGATGAGAATCTTCTTGCTCATGCGGCATCCTCGACCGGGGTGGCGTTGATCGGAATCGTTACCTTGAAGGTCGAGCCCTTGCCGACCTCCGACTCGACGGAAATGCGCCCGCCATGCAGCTCGACGATGCGGCGCGAGATCGACAGCCCGAGGCCGGTACCGCCCTTCTTGCGCGTGCTGGTGTCATCGACCTGCTGGAACTCGTCGAAGATGCGCGCCTGGTCCGCGGACTTGATGCCGAGACCCGAGTCGACTACCGACAGTTCGAACAGGTCGCCCGCCTGCACCGCGCGGATCTCGACCGAACCCTGATCGGTGAACTTGATGGCGTTGCCCACCAGATTCAACAGCACCTGAGAGAGCCGGCGGGCATCGCCGGTGCCGGTCGGCAGGCCGGCCGCGACGGACGTCTTTAGGGCCAGGTTCTTGGTGCGTGCCAGCGATTCGGTGGCCGCGGTCACCGTCGCCACCATGTCGGCGACGCTGTACTCCTCCTGGGTGAGGACGAGCTGGCCTGCCTCAATCTTGCTGAGATCGAGCACGTCGTTGATCAGGCCCAGCAGATGGCGGCCATTGCTCTGGACCCGCTCGAGCACGCCCTGCGCCTTCTCGCCGACGTCGCCGTAGAGGCCGTCGGCCATCATCTCGGTGTAGCCGATGATGGCGTTGAGCGGCGTGCGCAGCTCGTGGCTCATGTTGGCGAGAAACTGCGACTTGTGCTGGCTCGCGATCTCGAGCTGCCGGCTCTTGTCGCGGATCTCGTTGATCAGGCGGACATTCTCGATGGCGATGACCGCCTGGTCGGCGAACACCGTCACCAGTTCGACTTCCTTGCCGATGAAGGCCTCGACGCGGGTGCGCGCCAGGGCCATGACGCCGAACAGCTTGCCGTCGCGCGTCATCGGCACGCCGAGCATGGACCGCACCTGGCCGATCTCCGCGATCTCCTTGGGACCATAGGCGGGGTCGGCCAGGGCATCGAGTTCCAGCACCGGCGCGCCGCGCAGCGCCACGCGACCGACCAGCGTGTCCTCACCCGGATAAAGCGGAGTCGCCTTCTCGTGCTCCTGGTAGTGGGGATCGAGGGCGTGCCCGGCCTTCCAGCGGAAGGCGCCGTCCTCGAGCTGGAATATGCCGGCCATCTGGGCGCCGCAGAGCCGCGCCGCGGTCGCGACGACGGTCTGTAGCACCGGCTCGAGGTCGAAGGTCGAGCGGCTCATGACCTTGAGCACGTCGCTGATCGCCATCTGATACTCGAGCGACTCGCGCAGCTCGGTGAACAGCCGCACATTCTCGATGGCGATGACGGCCTGGGCGGCGAAGGTCTCGAGCAACTCGACCTGCCGTGGCGTGAACGGCCCCGACTCGGGCTTGCGAAGCAGGAGGGCGCCGATCGCGCTGCCCTCGCGCATCAACGGCGCGGCGACGATCGCCTTGAAGCCGTATAGGGCCACACCTTGCTGCGTTCTGGTGAACTCGCTCCGCCCCAGGGCCGTCGCATCGGGAATGTGAACGGTCCGGCTCTCGATGATGGCGCGCCCCATCACGTTCTCCCGGTCGAGGGGCCAGCGAGCGCCGCGGTCGCCGCCGACAGGCCCTTCGTGGGCTTCGAATACAACTTCCGCGCCGTCGCGCATGACGACCAGCGCGTCCTGCGCGCCGCACAGGCGGACAGCCGCCTTGACGACGACGTCGAACACCGGCTGCACGTCGGTTGGCGACTGGGAGATGACGCGGAGAATCTCGGCGGTGGCCGTCTGCTGATCCAGGGATTCGCTGAGCTCGGTGAACAGGCGGACGTTCTCGATGGCGATGACGGCCTGGGCGGCGAAGGTTTCGAGCAGCTCGACCTGCCGCGGCGTGAACGGTATTGGCTCGGGCTTGCGCAGGCCGATCGCTCCGATCGTTACGCCGTCGCGGATCATGGGGGCGGCCGTCGCGGTACGGAAGCCGTACTCGGCCGCCAGTACGTGGGCGCCTGCAAACTCGACAGGGTCGAGGGCGGGGACGTCTACGAAATGGGTCGTTCGGTTATCGACAATTGAACGCCCCATAGTGGTCTCGCGGTTGAGAGGTATGCGCCGCCCAACGCCGGTCTTGAGCGGTCCCTCCTGCGCCACGAACACGAACTCGTCGGCCTCGCGTAGGCCGACGACCGCGTCCGCCGCGCCGCAGAAGCGCACAGCTGCCCTTACGACGGCGTCGAGCACCGGCTGCACGTCGGTCGGCGACTGGGAGATGACCTGGAGGATTTCCGACGATGCCGTCTGCTGCTCGAGCGATTCGCTGAGCTCGGTGAACAGGCGTACGTTCTCGACGGCGATGACGGCTTGGTCGGCGAACGTCTGCAACAGCCTGATCTCGCGCTCGTCAAAGGCGCCGGGATTCTTGCGGCTCACTGTGATCACGCCGACCGGCGCGCCGTCGCGCAGCATCGGTACCGCTATGTTGGCGCGCCAACCGCGCGCATGGGCCACCTCGCGCACGCCTGGCGCCACGTCGCCGGCCTCCACATCGGCGATCTGCAGGATGGTGCGCTTGAGAATGGCTTCGCCCGGATAGGCGAGTTCCTCGGGCCGCTGCTCGCCCAGTGCCGCGTGCACGGAGGCCACGTCCGTTCCGGGCAGACCGCCATGGCTGGCGATGATGCGCATCCGCTCGCCGTCGTACCGAAAGACCAGGACGCTCCAGCCGTCGAGCAGCCGCATGGCACTTTCGGCGATGGCGTCGAACACCGGCTGCGTATCCGTCGGCGACCGGGAGATGACCTGCAGGATCTCGGCGGTCGCGGTTTGCTGCTCCAGCGTCTCCGTCAGCTCGCGTGTCCGGTCGACCACGCGCTGCTCCAGCGTCGCATGCGACTCCTGGAGTTGCCCGGCCATGCGGTTGAAGTTGGTCGCCAGCGCCTCGACCTCGTCGCCGGTCCTGACCTCGATACGGTGGCCGAGGTCGCCGCCGCCCAGCCGCTCGGCGCCTGCCGACAGCACCCGGATGGGCGAGGCCATGCGGCGCGACAGAAACCAGGCGCCCAGCGCCGCCGTGGCGAGACCCAGCACCAACAGCGCCAGCGTCTGCCACAGCGAGGTGTAGAGCGGCTGCAGCGCCTCGGAGGTCGGCTGCTCGACGAAGACCAACCAGCCCAGCGCCGGGATCGCGGCAACCGAGGAGAGCACGGCGGTTCCGTCGAGCGCATGGCCGAAGCGGGCGCTGGCGCCGCTCAGCGGCTTGCCGTCGCGAAGATCGTCGAGCGCCGTGTGCACCTGCTCGAGCTTGCTCATGTTTGTGTTGCGCAGCACCAGGCTGATGTCGGGATGGGCGATCAGCCTTCCGTCGCTGTCGACGACATAGGCATAGCCCTTGTCGCCGGCCTTGATGGCGCTGACGACGTCCCAGATCAGTTTCAGGTTGACCTCGGCCGCCGTGGCGCCGGCCCGCCGCCCGGTGCGCGCCAGCGAGATCGACATGTAGGGCTCGGATTCCTTGCGCAGGTAGACCGGGCTGTACCAGACGCGCTTGTCCTGGACCTCGGCGAAGCGCGGGTCCTTGGACAGATCGGTGTTGGAGCCGACGACGTCCATGGCAAGACGCGACACCTTGAGCTGCTCGCGGCCCTGTCCGTCGATCTGCGTCAGCTCGGTGATGGCCGGTACCTGGCGCTGCAGGCGGATGAAGTCGAAGCGCCGCTGGTCGACCGGCGCGGCGGCCCATTGCGGGTGTGTGGTCCAGCCGATCTGGCGCTCGATCTCGGTGATGAACTGGCCGACCTTGTCGGCGGCGCCGTTGGCCTGCTCCTGCTGCAGCCGGCCCAGCGCCTGGCGCGCGGTGCCGTAGGCGAACCACATGTCGAACGCGCCGTTGATCAACAGCACGAGGGTGACGATGCCGACCAGCGACAGGAAATACTTGGCGAACAGGCTGCCGCGCCGCAGGAAGGACGGCGCCTTCACTCGATCACCTCGTCAGCGCGGGCAAGGATTGACGGCGGGATGGTGAGGCCGAGAGCTTTCGCAGTCTTGAGGTTGATGACCAACTCGAATCTAGTCGGCTGCTCAACCGGCAGATCGGCCGGCTTTTCCCCCATCAGGATACGGTCGACGTAGCTCGCAAGGCGGCGAAACACGACGTTGAGGTCCGGCCCATAGGACATCAGTCCGCCGGCTAGAACAAAGTCGCGATGCTCGTAGATCGCCGGCAGGCGGAATTGCGCTGCCAGATCGACGATCCGCTTCCGATGTGCATGAAAAGTGGCATTGCTGAGAACGATCATGCCCTGCGCGTTCGTTCGCGATGCGATTTCAAGACTGCGGGCGAGATCCGCCGCAGCGGGGACTTTGCTGATCGCAACCTGCTTGCCGGTCGCTCGACTGGCGGCCAATAGTGGCTGGACCTGAGCGTCATTAGCCGACGTTTCAAACTCCAACGCCACGAACCGGGAGGCATGTGGAAGGAGTTCACCGATCAGTTCCAGCCATTTGGTGCTGATGTCCGACGACATCAGCTCAAGCCCGGTCAGGTTGCCGCCCGGGCGTGGCAAGCTGTCGACTAGCCCCTGATCGACGGAGTTGTTCGTCAAAAAGACGATGGGAGTATGCTTAGTTACTTCGCGAACTGCTCGCGCAGCAGCCCCTCCTATGGCCACTACCACATCAACTTTCTGTCGAGCGAGGTCTGTGGCGAGCGGGGCGAGACGCTCAGGGTTTCCCTCGGCGTCCCGCTCCTCGATAATTAAGTTGCGGCCTTCGACGTAACCGAGGTCGCGCATGCCAGCGCGGAATGACTCAATTTGTGGATTGCGCGCAATCGTCAACCAGCCGACACGGGCCATGCCACGCTGCTGCGCGCGAGCCGCGAGTGGCCAAATCACCATCCCGCCGCCAACCGCTGCGATGAGCCCGCGGCGTCTCACCCGATTACCAAGGGAATGCGTCGTCTCATCAATTTTCCCAGGCGGTTACAGACTTTCGTGCAGTGTTCGACGCACCATACGCCCGACCGATCGGCATGTCTTACAGGATTGGTGCCGGCGGCTAGTCCACCACCTCGTCAGCGGCCCACTGTTCTGGCTGTCTGCGCAATGTCAGCTCTGGCACTTCCCGGAAGTACGGCTACGCAGGAGGACCGCTGACGACTCTAAAGTGGGCCCGCGCAATCAGTCGCCGCCTGCCGATGTGCTTCACACGTTCCCTGCCGTTCTGGCCCGCGGCATGTTTACGGCCGCACTTCGAGGCCGAATACATGACCGCACCCGATCATCGCCGGCACCGTTCAAAAGACCTCTTGCATCGACGGGGCATCCATACATGACCTCACGAGGTCGGCGACGCCGCAAACGCTGTCCTCTCCGCCGTCGGATACAACTTCAGGCGCATCCTCGCCTGGTTGAGGATCCTTTTGCGCCTGATCCTGGAACACATGATCGCTTCGTTCGTATTCCTCCGGCGTGGGCCGCCTGTACGCTGAAGATCTGATCGTGAAGATTGA
>CALFRN010000366.1 GCA_937919085.1 uncultured Reyranella sp. | reverse complement strand
TCCCCGAGTACGACCTGATCATCTGCGGCGGCGGCATCGCCGGCCTCGGCCTGGCGCGCCAGATCGAGCTGCGCGGCGACGACATCTCCCTGCTGGTGCTCGACATGCTCGCGCGGCCGCTGCCCGAAGGGGCGTTCAAGGTTGGCGAATCGACGATTGAAACGGGCGCCTACTACTACCACGGCGTCCTGAAACTGTTCGATTATCTCGAGTCGAAGCAGCTCGAAAAGCTGGGACTCCGGTACTTCTACGGCACCGACGGCGAATTCGCCGACCGGCCGGAGTACGGCGTCAAGCGCTTCCTGCCCGCCAAGTCGTATCAGCTCGATCGCGGCACGCTCGAACACCACATGCGCGATCTCATCGTCGACGCCGGCTGCGACCTGCGTGAAGGGGTTCGCGTCAAGGACATCGAGCTGGGCGCCAACCAGGCGCCGCACGAGGTGACGTGGACGGAAGCGGACGGCACCGAGCGGCGCGCCCGCGGCACCTGGGTGGTGGACGCGATGGGCCGCCGCCGCCTGCTCGCGCACAAGCTGAAACTGGATCGCGACTGGCGTGGGCCCTGCAGCTCGGCGTGGTGGCGCATCCGCGGCAAGGTCAGCGTCAACGACTTCGTGCCGGCGTCGAACCGCAAATGGCACGACCGCGTCGAGGACGACCGCTGGCAGTCGACGACGCACATGATGGGCAAGGGCTACTGGGTGTGGCTGATCCCGCTGTGGCCCGACAACACCAGCGTCGGCATCGTCACCGCCGAAGCGATCCACCCGCTCAACACCTACGGCCTCAACTACGAGCAGGCGGTCGAATGGCTCAACAAGCACGAGCCGCTGGTCGGCAAGGCGATGGAAGGCCGCGAGCTGATGGACTTCCTGAAGCTCAAACGCTACAGCCACCAGACCAAGCAGGTCTTCTCGGTCGATCGCTGGGCGTGCACCGGCGTGTCAGGGTTCTTCGCCGATCCGTATTACTCGGTCGGCTCGAACATGATTGGGTTCGCCAACGGCTTCATCTGCGAAATGATGAAGCAGGACCGTGAAGGCAGGCTCACCCAGGACTACGTCGATCACGCCAACCGCTACATCCTGGCGCTCAACGACTTCCTCACCGACACCATCCAGCGCGGCTACCCGAATCACCACATCGGGCCGATCATGGCGCTCAAGACCATCTGGGACTACTACATCGGCTGGACGACCACCGATCCGCAGTTCTACCACGAGGTCTATCTCGACCCGAAGCTCACCAAGATCATGAGCGGCGTCATCTCGCGCATGGTGGTCACCCAGGCGCGGATGATGAAGCTGTTCGAAGACTGGGGCAAGCTCGCGGACCAGACCCGCACCGGCTACACCTTCGAGTTCATCGACTACATCGAAGACCTGCCGACGCTGAAGAACCTGCACGTGCGCAACCTGCCGCCCAAGACCGACGACTTCCGCACGCTGCTCGACAACATCCGCGAAGCCGTCGATCGGATCGAGGAGCTCGCGCACATCGTCTTCTTCCTGGCGGTGCGGGACGTGCTGCCCGAGCAGGCGCCGATGCTCGAAGCGGTGCGCTGGATCAACACCGAGGCGATCGGCCTCGACCCGGAGCGCTGGGAGCGCGATGGGCTGTTCTCGCCGAAGACCGCGCCGCGCGATTACCGGCGGCACGAAGAGGAGATCGGGCGCCTGTTCACCCGCCGCGGCGCGACGGTCACTGCACCGGCGGGACCGGCGCCACGGGAGGACCTATCCGCGGCGGCCAGTTCGTCGCGTTCGCCACTCGGGTCGTGATGTTGGCGAGAAACGCCGCATCGCGCGACGGGTCGGGCGGGGCCGGCGGCAAGAGGTCCGCGTGCTGGGGATCGACATCGACGACGTGCCGCAGGTGGTTCGACTTGTCCTCCGCCGGGAGCGTCGTCAGATAAATCACCCGGACGCCCTCGGCCTCGAGCGCGTTCTGGCTGAGCGTGTAATAGAACCGCGTTTCAACATCCTGGTCGAGCTCGACCAGCCGTCCCTGTTCGATGGCCGCTTCGCGGGTGATCTGCGAGAGCGCGCCATCCGAATCGGTGCCGATCTTACCGACCCGCCGGCTCTTGCCTTCGAGATCGGCGCGATCCAGAAAGATCAACGCGATCAGCTTGTCGATCGGCATCTGCGCCGGCGGATGATCGAGGTAGTACTCGAGCCCGAGCGTCCCCGACTTCAAGGCGCTCGTCACCATGAACGCCACGCCCCGCAGCGGCCGGACGCCCGATGACACGAGCCGCTGCGCCGTCTCCATGATCATCGCAGCGCCGGTGCCGTCGTCGTCGGAGAGATCGGCAATCTTCTGGGCTCTGACGGACGCGATGGCGGCGGCAATGGCCTCGGGCGTGCCGGGCACGACGCCGGTCGGCGGCGTGAACGTGTGCGTCCAGGCGTCGGGATCGATCCGGTTCCAGCGCCCGGCCAGCATCAGGTATTCGGGTGTCTGGCCCGGCAGGAGGGCGATGACGTCCTGCGACTGGCGCCGTTCGATCCGGCTGGTCAGCTCGAGGATCACCCGGATGCCGGGGATGGTGACCGGCGTGAATGCCAGTTCATGCGACTTGGTCACCAGGTCCTCGTACGACAGGCCTGCCGCGGTAAACCACAGCATCGCGGCCGGCCCCGACAGCCATCCTTCGACTTCGGGCCGCATGGCGATGACCGAGCTCACCGCCGCCTGGTCGATATCGATCACCGACCCCGAATCTTCCGCCTCGATGACCTCCCACGGCGGGGAGGGCAGGCTATGGATGATCAGGACGGCTGCCGCGCCACGGCGCGCGCCCTCCTCGTACTTGTAGAACCGCGTACCGTAATGCGTGGCGCCGAGGACGCCGAGATCGTCGCGTTCGCCGGTGTGCGGAGACCCCTCGAGCACGAGGACGATCTTGCCCTTGACGTTGACGCCCTTGTAGTCGTCGCGGTCGTACTCGGGAGAGTTGATGCCGTAGCCGGCAAACACGACCTCGGACTCGAGCGAGGTCCGCTCTTTCTGCTGTCCGTGCCACAGAAGGAACCGGGCGCCCTCGCCGGTGGCCTCCATCACGCCGCCCTTGGGTCCGCGCAGGCGCACCGACGTCGTCTCAGGAATCATCTCGACGAGCGGCACCGACTGGACGAATGTCGTCAGGCCGAGGTTCTTGAAATATGCCTCGGTGTACTGCATCGCCCGTTTTTCGCCGGGGCTGCCCGGGTCGTCGATCGGGTTGTCGTCGGCTTCGAATCTTGCCAGGTGCACGC
>CALFRN010000365.1 GCA_937919085.1 uncultured Reyranella sp. | reverse complement strand
CTTACATCGACATCATGCCGTCTCGTTTACCCACCTTTTTCCACGAAGAGCCGAATTTAAGATATTGGCTACGGCCCGGATCGACAGGGTCGGTCGATAAGTTATCCTGTCTGTCGATACAAACCGATCGAAGGTCGCCGATATGGCGTCGCGAAGTAAGCGCCCTGCGCGCGACGCCCGAAGTCCCGAACTCCGCTCCAATCTCACTGATGGCTATCGTACCTCGCATAAGGGTCATCAAAACCGTTCGCTCTCAGGTCGGCAATCGGGATGATGAGTGATCGGCGGCGGTTCGGCTGCGCAACTGTCAGGAGTCAATCACGTGACCAGCAACCCCGAAGACATCCGCGCCGACAAGAAGCGGCCGTTCACCGGGGCTGAATATCTGGAGTCGCTCCGAGACGGCCGAGAAATCTACATCTACGGCGATCGGGTGAAAGATGTCACCAAGCACCCCGCATTCCGCAATTCGGCGGTATCGATCGCTAAGCTTTACGATGCGCTGCACGATCCGAGCACGAAATCTGTGCTCACCACGGAAACCGATACGGGCTCAGGTGGATATACGCATCGTTTCTTCCGCTATGCTCGTTCAAGCGACGATCTCATAGCTCAGCGCGACGCGATCGCAGCGTGGTCCCGCCAGACCTACGGTTGGATGGGACGTACCCCCGACTACAAGGCAAGCTTCACGAATACTCTGGGCGCGAATGCGGATTTCTACGGGAAGTTCGCCGATAACGCGCGAGCCTGGTATGCACGCGCCCAGGAGGCCGTCCCGTTCATCAACCATACGCTCGTCAATCCGCCGATAGACCGGAACAAGGCAGCCGACGATGTGAAGGATGTCTATGTGCACATCGAAAAGGAAACCGATGCCGGCATGTACGTTTCTGGTGCGAAGGTGGTCGCCACCTCCTCGGCGCTGACGCAATACAATTTCCTCGGGCAGAACATGGCGGCCGAGATTACGGATGACAGTCTCGCCGTCATGTTCATGGCCCGGATGGATACGCCCGGAATCAAATTGATCTGCCGGCCTTCCTATGAACTCGCGGCAGCGGCCACCGGATCGCCCTTCGACTATCCCCTGACCAGCCGATTCGACGAGAACGACGCCATCTTCATCTTCGACAACGCGTTCATCCCGTGGGAAAACGTCTTCGTACATCGCGACATCAACATGCTGCGGAAATTCTATCCTCAGTCCGGCTTTCTAAACGGGTTCACCTTCCAGAGCTGCGTGCGCCTGTCGGTCAAGCTCGACTTCATCATCGGGCTTCTTCAAAAGGCGCTTCGTGCTTGCGGGACAGACGAATTCCGCGGCGTCCAGGTTCAACTGGGCGAGATCATCGGTTGGCGTAATCTGTTCTGGTCGCTCACCGACGCGATGTCGGCGGCGCCTGACAAGTGGCACGGCGACGCGTACCTGCCGAACGTCAAGGCAGGCTCGGCCTATCGTATCTTCGCGACCGAGGCCTATCCGGCGATCCGCGGCATCATCCAGCAGATCGTGGCATCGGGCCTGATTTATCTGCCATCGAGTCCGCGAGACTTCAAGAACCCTGAGGTCAACGCCTATCTTGCCCGTTACTCGCGGGGGTCGAACGGGATCGACTATAAGGAGCGCATCAAGATAATGAAGGCGCTCTGGGACGCGGTCGGCTCCGAATTCGGTTCCCGCCATGAACTGTATGAGCGGAATTACGCCGGAAACCACGAGGCTGTTCGCATGCAGGCCTTGATGCAGGCGCGAGGCTCCGGAGCGCTGGCGGAAATGGAAGCGCTGGCTACTGCTTGCATGAACGATTACGATGAGAACGGCTGGGTCACCCCAGGCTACCACAGCAACTCGGATGTCAGTATCCTGGACCGGCTGGGCGACTGACGTCATGCACGTAGATCGCAACACCTTCCGTACCGCAATGGCCCGCTTCGGCGCCGCGGTCTCCGTTGTCACGACCGACGGGCCAGGTGGTCGTTGCGGGTTCACCTGCACCGCCGTCTGCTCAGTCACCGACTGGCCTGCGACCGTTCTTGTCTGCGTGCACAAAGACAGCAGATCGAATAAGGCGTTCAGAACCAACTTGGTGCTGTGCGTGAACCTCTTGAACGCAGATCAGGGCGAACTTTCCGCGACTTTCGCCGGCCAAGCAGGCGAAGACATGGAAGCGCGATTCAGAACGGTTAATTGATCGACGCGGAAGACCGGCGCGCCAGTCTTTGATAATTCTGTCGCGGCGCTGGACTGTAGCATCGCGGAGATCAAAGAATTCGGCACGCACAATATCATGTTTGCGCGTGTGTATTCGGCGGAGTCGAGGTCGGAGCAGCTGCCGTTGATGTATTTCAATCGCAAATATCACGGTTTGGGGCCTATCGGGCCGGGCATGCCTGCCGAAGAAATCTGCCACACTGCGCCAGTTGACGGAAATTAGGGAGGACATCGTGCCGAGCAACGTGAACGATCTTCCGATCAACCTCGACCGTTGGATCGAGGAAAACGGCCAAAATCTCAAGCCGCCGATAGGCAATTTACAATTCTGGAAACAACGTTGGCAGAACCTGCTTGTGATGATGGTCGGTGGGCCGAATGACCGTCCTGACTACCATGATGATCCGGGCGAAGAGCTTTTTATCCAGCTGCGTGGCGACGTGACGCTCAGGCTGATCGACCCGGCCACGCGCGTGCGCTCCGAGGTCGTCGTGCGCGAAGGCGAAATGTATCTGCTGCCCTCTCATGTGCGGCATTCTCCCCAGCGGCCGGGAGGCTGCATCGGCCTGGTGATCGAACGCTATCGCCAGCCGGGGGAGGTCGATGCGTTGGAGTGGTACGATGATCAGGGAAACCTCACCTTTCGAGGGGAATTTCTCATCACTAATATCGAGACCGACCTCACCAAAGTCCAATTGGCATGGAAGGAATGGGTGCAGGATCCGGGCCGGACGATCCCGACTATCTGGCGCGTCGGTGAGGATCTCCCCGTCCGGTCATCTGTGAAAAAAGACTGATGCCATGGCTGCAGGGCCTATGACAGACCCAGGTAGGGCGGGGTCGAGAGAGCGTGGTGCCTCCCGTCGGGCTCTCGAAGTTCCCGCCTACTATCTATACGGCGAAGATTGGACGGCCGAGAGTTTTGGGGTTTTTCATATCGAACCCTTTTCAATCCGCAATATTCCCAACAATTGGCGCATCGGCCCGCATCGACATCCCGACTTCCATCAGTTGTCAATCACGTTTTCGGGGGGATGTGTTTTCGAGCATGACGGGCTTAGACGGGCGGTAACCGGGGCGTGCTGCATCTTCACGCCTGCGAACGCCATCCATCGCTTCACGTATGAGCCGGACAGCGTGGGCTACGTCATCAGCATGTCGCCTGACTACCTGGCCGGCCTCACGCTTGATGACGGCTCCATCAAGGCCGCTATCCTGCGGCTGACGACGGAACGCCTCGTCAAGTTGAACGACGATGGTACCGAGCGTCTGCAGAAGCTGGTCGCTTTGATTGCGGAGACTTTCGCGTATGATCGGGGAAACCCGCGCGAGATGGTACGCCACCTCTTCGGTGCGTGCCTTCTTGGAATCGACGCGACGAGCGCACTGGCGGCGGCAGGTGTCGATCAGGAGAGCCGCTCCACCGGGAATGCGGCCGAGCTCTTCGACCGTTTCCGGAAGTCCCTCGAGACTGATCTCGAGCTCGCCGGTAGATCCGGCGATCCTCCTGATGCGCCGCTTACGGTCGATTCGTTCGTTTCCCGACTTTCGACGACGCCTTATGCTTTAAACGCCGCCTGCAGGCGGGCACTGGGCCGCTCCGCCAAGGAAATCGTACAGACCGCTTTGCTGGGGCAGGCGACAAGGCTCCTGCTCTATAGCAAGCGTTCGATCAAGGAGATCGCATACGGTCTCGGATATTCGCATCCGTCGCACTTCGTCCGTTTCTTTAAAAAGCATCGCGGTACGACGCCTGAAATCTTTCGACAGCACGTTGCGGAGCCGCGATGCAGTTCGGCCAGCTCTACGGGTGGCGTCGGCGGCCAACGACCTTCAAAAACAGGAGACTAAATTGGCACGTACCATCATCAACAATCCCGCTCTTCCAAGGTCGAAGTCGCCGCACTCGAACGCGGTCAAGGTCGGCAATCTGATCTTCGTCTCCGGCTTTCCGGGGTACGATGAGAATGTCAAGATCCCGCAGGGCGATTTCGCTCAGCAGATGCGATACGCGCTGCAGCACATCAAGGCGACTCTCGAATATGCCGGAAGCTCGGTCGACAAAATTGCTAAGGTGAACGTGTATCTCGACCGGCGCGCCGACTTCGACGAGATGAACGAGATCTACAAGGAATTCTTCGGCGTCGATCAGTCCGGATGGCCCGCCCGCACGACGGTGGAGGCACGACTCCCCCGCAAAGACTTTCTGCTGGAGATCGATTGCGTAGCCGAGGCTTGATCATGGCCGTGCGGTCCCTGCTAAGATTAGCTTTGCTCCTACCGATTGAAAAGGAACGCTACCATGGACGATAAGATCATCATTCAACCGAAAGGAATGGCAGAGGCAGTTGGGCCTTTCTCACGCGCGATCCTCATCGGCAATTATTTGCATATCGCAGGTACGACGGCGCTAAGTCACATTAAGGGTGACTATACCCCGATTCATCGATTTTCCGAAAAACCGCTTGCCACGGGATGATTTTTGGATTCGTGATGGGGCATGATTTGCGCTGGCTTTTTGTCTCCCGTTGACCGCGCCGACCTGACCGCCCTGGCGCGGAATGGATCGGCGGCGCATCGATTGGCGCGGCGTGCCAATGCGCTGGTGCTTTTGGATTCCGGCTGGAGTTGCGAAAAGGTCGCCGGGGCCTTGCTGTTGGACGACGACACGATCCGCCGGTGGCACGGCTTGTTCATCGAGGATGGCCTCGAAGGCCTGACGCGTTTTGAGGCCGGTGGCAGCGCCTGCCAGA
>CALFRN010000364.1 GCA_937919085.1 uncultured Reyranella sp. | reverse complement strand
TTCGATCGGGTCTCGCCGTTCGAGCGTCAGCGCACCTTCGATCCCGCCGCCGATCCCAGGCTGGTGCGGGAAGGCCTGGCGACACTCGGCCAGCACTACCCCGCACTCAAAGGGCTGGCGGTCGCGCACGCCTGGGGCGGCCTGATCGATTCCACGCCGGACGGCATTCCGGTGATCTCGGCCGTCGACACGATGCCGGGCCTTTATCTCTCGACCGGCTACACCGGCCACGGCTTCGGCATCGGCCCCGGCGCGGGACGTCTGGCGGCCGACCTGGTAGCCGGCGATCCGCCGATCGTCGATCCCCATCCCTTCCGCTACAGCCGCATGATCGACGGCACCGACCTCGGCGAACCGGGAATGATGTAATCTCGGACGTAACGAGGACGAAGGGAAACGCACATGGCCAAGCGCATCAACCGTGCCATCGAACTGCTCGAAGCCGACCAGGCCCTTTATTACGACGGCCCGCACACCGGCCACGTGCTGACCTACGAACAGGGTCGCCAGGATGCCAAGACCTGGGCCGACTACATCAATGTCGGCATGGAGCATGGCGCCTTCGACATGACCGGACTCGAGTCCTACATGCGCGGCCTGGTGGACGGAGGGCCGACCAACTCCGGCCATCGTACCCCCACAGTGATCGTCGAGGCGCCGGTCAACGGCATCGATGGGCCGAACGTCGTCTTCAATGCCTGGCAGTTCCGCCAGATCCTGGCCCGCGGCGCCCATGGCATCCTGCTCTGCCAGGCGGAGTCGGCGGAGGCAGTGAAGGAATTCGTGCGTGCCTGCCGCTTCCCGCACCATAAATCAGGCATCGACAAATTGGGGACCGGCACCCGTGGCCGCGGTTCCGAGCCTACCGCCGCCCCCGTCTGGGGCATTGATCAACAAGAGTATTTTGCTCGCTGCGAACCCTGGCCGCTCAACACGCAGGGCGAGCTTCTGCTCGGCGTAAAGATCGAGAGTCCGCCGGGTGTCGCGAATGCCGATGAGATCTTGTCAGTGCCAGGATTGGGTTTTGCCGAGCTCGGACCGGGCGATCTCGGGCTTTCGCTCGGTTATACGACCCTGCAGCGCCGGCCCTACCCGCCCGAGATGGAGGCTGCCCGGGCCAAGGTCTTCGCCGCCTGCAAAAAAAACAGGCTCGCCTTCCTCGAAGGCGCCACGCCGGACAAGATCGCAGCCAGCCTCGACGAAGGCGTGCGCGTCATTTCCGGCCATAATCCCGAGGTGGCCAAGGTCGGCCGTGCGCACCAGAAGCGCACGATGCCGGTCTAGGAGACCCACGATGAAGAAGCCAACCCGCCGCGACGTCGCCCTGGCGTCGGTCGCCATCGGCGCCGTTGCGGCAGCAGGCGCCCAGGCGCAAACAGCGCTCGCGATCGACAACGCCTCGATGGGCGACGTAATCCAAGCACTAGCGGAGACGACGGCGACGGCGCTCACCAAGGCGTATCTCGCGCGCATCGAGGCCTACGATCGCGGCGGACCGGCCCTCAATTCCGTGCGCGAGCTCAATCCCGAGGCCCTGGCGATCGCTGGACGCCTCGACGACATCAAGCCCTCAGCCAAACAGCCGCTCGCCGGCGTGCCGATCCTGATCAAGGACAACATCGCGACGGGCGACAGGCAGCATACGACCGCGGGCTCGCTGGCGCTCGAGACCGCGGGGGCGAAGGACGACGCGACCGTCGTCAAACGACTGCGCGCCGCGGGCGCCGTGATCCTCGGCAAGGCCAACCTGACCGAATTCGCCAACATCCTCGCGGTCGGCATGCCGTCAGGTTACAGCTCGCTCGGCGGCCAGGTGAAGAACCCCTACGCGCCGACCCTGATGATCGATCAAGTCGTCCCGGTGGTGCAGCCCGGCGGCTCGAGTGCCGGCTCGGCCGTCGCTGTCGCGGCCGGGCTATGCGCGGCGGCAATAGGCACCGAGACCTCGGGCTCGCTGCTCAGCCCCGCCACCCAGAACGGTCTCGTCACCGTCAAGCCTACGGTCGGATTGATCAGCCGCAGCGGCATCATCCCGATTTCGCACAGCCAGGACACCGCTGGGCCGCTGACCCGCACTGTGCGCGATGCCGCGATCCTGCTGAATGTCCTGGCCGCGCGCGATCCGCAGGATCCGGCGACGCAGTTTCTTCAAAGGCCGCAGGACTACACGGCAGGGCTCGACAAGGATGGCTTGAAGGGCGCGCGCATCGGCGTGCCGAGCGATCCCGACGATCCCCTGAACGATCCCTTCTATGGTCCTATGTCTCAGCGCTCGAAGGAAGTGACGACCCAGGCCATCAAGATACTGCAGGACCTCGGTGCGACGATCGTACGCGCCGCCATTCCGGCGATCGGCTGGATCGGCGGACCCGGCACGACGATGGCGGTGCTCAATCGCAATCCGCGCGGCCTCAACAAAGGCACGCCGGCCACGCCGCCGGTCGTGTTCCTCTATGAGCTGAAGCACGACCTCAATCTCTATCTGCACGACTGGGCTACCGGCACGAAGATCAAGACGCTGGCCGATGTCATCGCCTTCAATATCGCCAATGCCGACAAGGCCCTGCGCTACGGCCAGGACCTGTTCCTCGCCGCACAGGCAACCAAGGGCGACCTTTCCGAACTGGAGTACAAGTCTGCGCGCGCGATGGACCTGATGGCCGCCAAGGAGCGCGGGCTCGACGCCTACATGACCACGCACAAGCTCGATGCCGTGATGTTTCCCGGGGCGAGCGGTGCTGCGATCGCGGCCAAGCCGGGATATCCCAGCGTGCAGGTGCCGGCCGGGTTCATCTCAGGCGTCGGGGAGACGGAAACGCCGGACTATCCACTCGGCATCACCTTCGCCGGCCGCGCCTGGAGTGAAGACAAGCTGCTGCGCCTGGCCTACGCCTACGAACAGGCCTCGAACGCCAGGCGTCCGCCGGCCGGCCTGCCGATGCTGTAGCGAGGGCCGGTCGCTACACCGCTATGACTACGCCGTCGTGGCCGGGGTCGGCGCCGCCGTCGAGGCCGTCGTCGTGGACCCGGATGCCATGCACGGCCGCGAACCCGAAGCCGTAGGGGCTGCGCACCACGGGATAGCCCTGCCCCTGCAGTTCGCGCTCGACCCTGAACTGGATGCGGTTGGAGATGTCGATCGTGTCGGAGGTTGCCGAGAAGCGCGGCGCGCTCACCGCCTCGACCATGGTCATGTCGAAATCGAGGGCGTTCAGGATGGCGTGCAGCACGCCCATGGCGATCTGGGTGGCGCCCGGCGCGCCAATGATGAGGTGCGGTTTGCCGTCCTTGAACAGGATCGACGGCACCACCGAGCTGAAGCGCGCCTTGCCCGGGGCGATCGAGCCGGCGCGGCCCGGCCGCGGGTCGAATACGCCCATGCAGCCGTTGTACATGAAGCCCAGGCCCGGCGTGACGACGCCGGAGGGCATGCCGAGCGAATGGGTCATGGTGAAGCAGTTGCCGTCCTTGTCGAGGACCGAGATGTGCGTCGTGTCCTTGGAGACGGCGCCCGAGTTGAAACGCGGCACGGCGGCCTTCACGCCACCCTTGATCTCGTCGGCCATTTCCTTCGCGTAGGTTTTCGAGGTGAGATTCTCGACCGGCACCTTTACGAACTTCGGGTCGCCGACATGGGCGTCCTTGTCGATGGTGGCGCGCTTCATCGCCTCCGACACGATGCGCAGATACTCCGCCGAATTGTGCTCCATGCCGCGAAGATCGAAGTTCTCAAGGATGTTCAGCATCTCGATCAGCATCACGCCGCCGCCCGGCGGCTGGTTGGACGAGACCTTGTAGCCGCGATACTCGCCCCACAGCGGCGTATTGTGCGTGGGCTGCCAGGCCTTGAGGTCCTCGAGCGACAGCAGCGCCTCGTTCTTCTTCATGTCCTCGGCGATCGCCTGGGCGATCTCACCGGAATAGAAGGCATCGGCACCGCCCCTGGCGATGGCGCGCAGGGTCTGGCCGTAGTCGCGATTGACGACCTTGTCGCCGACCCGCTTGGGTTTGCCGTCCGGCCGGCAATAGAGCGCCCGCGCCGCCGGCGTGAATCCGGTGCGCTCGAAATTGGGCGCGCGGCCGAACGCGCCGTCGTCCGACCACCAGTAGGCAACGTGCGGCCGTACCGTCCAGCCGGTCTCGGCCCAGTGGATCGCCGGCTCGACGATGCGCGACCACGGCAGGCTGCCGTGTGCCTTGTGAGCCTCGTAGTACATCTTCAGATTGGCCGGCGCGCAGATCGAGCGGTAGCCGATGTCGTTCACGCGGCCCTTGAGGATGAAGCCGTAGCCGTCGCGCGCCTCGCTCTCGATCAGGTTGGCCCACATGTCGGGCCGGGCGGCGAGCGGCGCCGGCGCATGGGCGTCGATGTAGCCATGAAAATTCTTGCCCGGCATGTAGATGCCGCAGCTGCCGAAACCCGCGATGCCGCACATCAGCGGATCGACCACGCCCTGCACCAGCGCGCAGGCGATGCCGGCATCGACGGCATTGCCCCCCTCGCGCAGCACGTCGGCGCCGGCTTCCGCCGGCTCCGGCTGCGGCGCCACGATCATCGACTGTTTCCTGTAACGCACGTCGGCTCCTCCAGCGCTTGGCCGAGAAGACTCAATCCCAACCGTTGCGCTTGCGCAACACGGCCGTTGCCGGCGCCAGCGTGAGCCCCTTGCCCTGAACCGTCGGCAGCCATTCCTTGAGCGCCTGCAACGTCGCTTCGTGCGGATGCCCGATCGCCACGACATAGCCCTGGCGGCGGGCCACGGCTTCGACCTCGGCCAGCTTGCGGCGTACCGCCTCGACCGACTCGTCGTCGTCGAGGAAGATGTGGCGTACGATGCCGGGCACGCCCAGCTCCTGCGCCGTCTGCTCGCCTACCGATTTGGCGGTGGTCCGCGAGTCGAGAAACATCAGCCCGCGGGGCTTGAGCTGGCGCAGTACCGATTCCATGCCCGGCCGGAAGGCGGTGAACCGGCTGCCCATGTGATTGTTGACGCCGGCAAAGCCGTCGAAGCTGTCGAGCGCCGCCGCCGTGCGCTGGCGGATCTCGGCGTCGCTCATCGACACCAGCAAGGCACCGGGACCCGGGTCGTTGCGCCCGGTCGGCTCCATCGGCAGATGCAGCATCAGCTCGTGTCCATGGCCGCGCGCCTGCTTCGCCTGTTCGCGCAGGTCCTTGGCATAGGGCAGGAACGACATGGTGAGCGGCCCGGGCAGCTCCCAGGCGCGCTTCGAGCGCGGCCGGTCGAGCCCGACGTCGTCGATCACGATCGCCACCAGCGGCTTGCCGTTGAGGTCGCGGAAGGGCAGCGCATTGCGCCGCCATGCCTGATCGCCTTGCGGCGCCGCGGCGGCGACCTGAGGCGGCTTGCCGGCTGGACGCGGCTTCTCCTCGAACGTCGGGCGCGGCTTGCCGGGTTCCACCTCGGTATATTTCGGCAGGTCGGGAATATCTTCGATGCGCGCGTACTTCGGTTCCGGCCCGGCCGCGGGATTGGCCGGAGTGCCGCGCTTCATCTCCTCCAGGGTCTCGTGTGCCATCCGGTCGCGATCGATCGAATCGAGCCAGCCGGCCGCCCAATAACCGCCGAACAGGCTGGCACAGAACATCAGCAGAAAACCAATGACGATCGAGCGCCAGCGATGGGCTTTGATCGAGGCGCCGAGGCCTTGAAAGCGCACGCGCAGGCGCTCGCCGAGTCCGGGCGGCGGTTTCGGACTCCTTCTGTTCGCCTTCCCGCTTCTGTTCTTCTTCGACGCCATCTCAGCGATCCGTCTTAACGCCTTGGCCTGTCGCCATTATTTCGCCTTACTTCAGACCGACCGCCGAAACATACGTTACAGTCCACCCAGCGATTTCACCACCCGGACATCGGGCTCGCCGGACCGTCCGCCTTCACGCCGAAAGCCAAGGCGTTTGAGGAGATCGTGCATCCTGGTGTTTTCCCGCAGCACGTCACCGATCACCCGCTTGATGCCGCGCGACTTGGCGTAGTGCAGCACGTGTTTGAGCAACAGCGTGCCGTAGCCGTGGCCCTGGCTGTCGGACGCGACGACCAGGGCGAATTCCGCCTGTTCGAACCCGGGATCCGCGGCGAGCCGGCCGACGCCCAGCAGTGTCTCGCCGTCGAGCAGCAGAAACGCCATCTCGCGGTCGTAGTCGATCTGCGTCAGGCGCGCGGCCATTTCGTGGCTGAGTTCGCGCAACGGCCCGAAGAAGCGCATACGGACGTCTTCCTTCGACAGGCGGCGGAAGAAGCCGTCGATCAGCGCCTCGTCCTGCGGCCGGATCGGCCGGATCCGGAGATGCTTTCCGCCGTGGTCGATCGCGCATTCGAGTTCCACCGGATAGGGCCGGATGGCGAAGCGCGCAGCCCGCTCCTGCCCGGCCTGCGGTTTGCGCACGACGATGCGGGCATCGAGCGCCAGCACGCCGTCGGCATCGGCCAGCAGCGGATTGATGTCGAGTTCGGCGATCTCGTCGACATCGGCGATCAGTTGCGACAGCCGCACCATCGCC
Source organism: uncultured Reyranella sp. (assembly GCA_937919085.1). Classification (GTDB taxonomy): domain Bacteria; phylum Pseudomonadota; class Alphaproteobacteria; order Reyranellales; family Reyranellaceae; genus Reyranella. The sequence goes on along the minus strand of CALFRN010000364.1, from coordinate 5,659 downwards.
TCTCCGACCGCCTGCCGCGCAGCCGGCGGCCGGTCGCGATAGCCGCGCAGCAGGCGGTCGACGCGGGTGCGGCTCAGCGCGTCCTCGGCCAGCACGAGGTCCAGCGGCGGCAGGGCCAGCGCCTTGTCGTCGATCACTTCCGCCGCGACGCCGCCGTGGCCGACCATCAGGATCGGGCCGAACACCGGGTCCTCCGCCGCACCCAGGATCAGCTCGACCGCATGCGGCCGCTTGATCATCGGCTGGACCACGAAGCCGTCGATCCTGGCACGCGGTGCCTTCACCAGCGCCTTGCCGGTCATCGTCCGCACCGCATCGACGACGGCCTGCTCCGAAATGAGATCGAGCGCCACGCCGCCGACGTCGCTCTTGTGGCTGATCTGGCGCGACAGGATCTTCACCGCGACCGGAAACCCGATGCGCACCGCGGCGGCGGCGGCTTCGGTCGCATCGAGCACGATCTCGGTCGGCACCACGGGAATGCCGTAGGCAGCCAGCACCCGCTTGGCTTCCGGCTCGGTCAGCAGCGTGCGCTTTTCCGCCAGCGCCCCGTTCACGATGGCGCGGACCAGATCGGTATCCGACCGCGCCTCGGGCACCGACGGTGGCGTGCGTTGCAGCGCGCGCTGGCCGCGCCGGTATTCGACGATGTGCATGAAGCCGCGGACCGCGCGCAGCGGCGTGTCGTAGGACGGAATCCCCGCCTGGCGCAGCACCCGTCGCCCGGCCTCGGCGGCGGGGCCGCCGATCCAGCAGCCGATCACCGGCACGACTTTGGCTCCGGCCGAGCCCGTGATCGCCTTCGCCGCTTCTTCCGACGATGTGAGCGCCGTCGGCACGTTCATCGCCAGTACCGCACCGACGCTGCGGTCGTCGGCCAGGGCATCGAGAGCAGCGGCGTAACGTGCACCGTCGGCATCACCCACGATGTCGACCGGATTGCCGCGCGACCAGGCCCGCGGCATCTGCCGGTCGAGCTGCCCGAGCGTCTTCGGAGCGAGCGCAGCCAACTCGCCGCCCTCGTCGATCAGCAGGTCGGTGGTGATGATGCCGACCCCGCCGCCGTTGGTCAGGATCGCCAGCCGCTCGTTGCGCGGCGCGATGCCGTGACCCAGCGTCTCGGCGGCATCGAACAGTTCGCCCAGCCCCCTCACCCTGACCAGGCCGGCGCGGGCGAAGGCGGCATCGTAGACCGCCGCCGACCCTGCCATCGAGCCGGTATGCGAGGCCGCAGCCTTGGCCGCGGCGGCGTGGCGGCCGGCCTTGAGCACGATCACCGGCTTTATGCGGGCCACGCCGCGCGCCGCCGACATGAACTTGCGCGCCTCGGTGAGGCCCTCGACATACATAAGGATGGCCCGGGTCTTGGCGTCGCGTGCCAGCATGTCGAGCACGTCGCCGAAATCGACGTCGCTCATGTCGCCCATCGAGATCAGGTGCGAGAAGCCGATGCCCTGCGCCGTCCCCCAGTCGGCGAGGCCGGCCAGCACGGCGCCGGACTGCGCGACCGCGGCGATACGGCCGGCCTTGAGATTGCCCGGCCCGAAACTCGCGTTCAGCCCGAGCCGCGGCATGGCGTAGCCGATGGTGTTCGGACCGACGATGCGCAGCAGATACGGTTGGGCGGCCCGCAGGATGTGCCGTCGCCAGCGCGCGTTCACCTCGGCGCCGTCGACGCCGTTGCCGGGACCGGCGCTGATCACCACCGCGACCCGTGTGCCGCGTTGCCCAAGTTCCCGGATCAGCCGCGGAATCGTCTCCGCCGGGGTCATGACGACCGCGAGATCGGGGACTTCAGGCACTTCGGCCAGGCGGCGGAATACGCGGCGGCCGTCGATCTCGCCGCCCTTGACGTTGACCAGGTGAATGTTGCCGTGAAAGGCGCCGGCGAGCAGGTTGCGGGTCACCGCTGCGCCGACCGAGCCGGGGCGCACGCTGGCACCGATCGCCACGACCGATTTCGGCGCCATCATCTTGTCGAGGTTGCGGGTGGACATGCCTTGGCCCTATCGCCGACAATTGTGCCAGAGCCATGACAGTGAAGCCTGACGCAGACAAGGTCGACGCCGTCGCAGTGGAACTACGTCTCGACCGGATCTCGCGTTTGTACAATTCGCTGGATCCGGCTCCCTTCCATGAAAGGGAACTGGAAGCCGCCGCCGACGACTACATCGTCGGGTCTGCCGAAGACCTCGCCGGCCGTGCGATGCGCCTGGTGATCGTGTTGCCGAATTCCGAACTCCAACGCCCCGAGGCAGCCCAGATCGCGGCGTCAATCCGCAACCACTTCGCTCTGCGCGAACGAACGGAGCACCGGCGGCTGCGTGCCGAATGGCACCGCGGGTGGATCAGCCTGCTGATCGGTCTGGCGTTCCTCGTCGTTTGCCAGGGCGCCCGTGAACTGCTGCTCTCGTCCGAAGGTCCGGTTTCGAGAATGCTGGCCGAGGGCATGCTGATCGTCGGCTGGGTGGCGATGTGGGGGCCGCTCGACGTGTTCCTTTACGGCTGGTGGCCGATTGCACGCCGCCGCCGCCTGTTCAGCCGCCTGATGCGACTCGATGTCGAACTGCGTCTGCCTAGGTAAACTGCGGGCCGTTCATCAGGACCAGCCCGGTGACGATGACCGCGGCAGCAGCCACCCGGCGCCCGCCGAACGGCTCGCCCAGCAGCAGCGTGCCGATCAGTGCGCCGAACAGCACCGAGGTCTCGCGCAGGGCAGCGACATGGGCCATCGGCCCCAGCACCAACGCATAGATCGCGATGCCGTAACCGACGTTGGCGATGACGCCGCCCATCACGCCGCGGTACCAGGTCCGCCGCAGGTGCGACCACACCGTCCCTGGGCGGAGGATGATCGCCAGCACCAGCAGCCACGGGCCTTCCAGCACGCAGAGCCAGGCGATGTAGGAAATGCGATGTCCAAACGTCGGCCCGGCGGCGCGAACGCCCAACCCGTCGGCGATGATATAGGCGGCGATGGTGATGCCGGTGAGGACCGCGAACAGCGTGGCCAGCCCATGCCGGCTGCCCGGCCGCGGCACGACGTTGCGCAGCGGCATGGCCAGCGCCACCAGTCCGAAGCTGAGCAACACGACACCGACGATATCCTGGCTGCGCAGCGCCTCGCCGATGAAACGCCCCGATACCAGCGCCACCAGCAACGGCCCCAACCCGCGGGCGATCGGATAGGTATGGCTGAGGTCGCCGTAGGAATAGGCTTTCAGCAGAAACGTGTAATACAGGACGTGGATCAGCACCGAGGCGATGAGATACTTCCACGCCGCCGGTTCGATCATCGGCACGAACGGCACGACGCACAGGCCCATCAGCGTGCCGGTCGTCATGATGACGCCGAAAGTCGCCAGCCGGTCCGACTGGTCGGACTTCAGGATGGCGTTCCACGTGGCGTGCATGAGGGCTGCCGCCAGCAGCAAAGCCACGATGAAGGGTTCGACGACCAGAGGGGGCGCTTTCTTGGTTTGTTACCGATACATTACGCCCAACCGCGCGCCGTGAGAACCGATGGACGCGCATGTAATGTATGGGTGGAACGAGAAGAGGGCCGAAATGACGGTGGAAGCCTACAAGGCGGCGCGTGAATTACTTCTGACCAACCGCGGCGACTATGCGGCGGCCTATCGCGATTTCCGCTGGCCGCCAATGGAGCGCTTCAACTGGGCGCTCGACTGGTTCGATGCCGACCTCGCGCGCGGCCCGCTGGCGAACCAGCCGGCGCTCACGATCACCGGCGACGGCGCCGCCAGCCTTACCTTCGCCGAACTTTCCGAGCGGTCGAACCGCGTCGCCAACGGCCTGCGCGCACTGGGCGTCAGGCGCGGCGACCGCATCCTGCTGATGCTGGGCAACGTCGTGCCGCTGTGGGAGACCATGCTGGCGGCGATGAAGCTCGGCGCCGTCGTCATTCCTGCCACCACGCTGCTCACCCCGACCGATCTCGCCGATCGCTTCGAACGCGGTCGCGCCCGCCACGTCGTGGCCGCCGCGGGCGAAGCGGCAAAATTCGACGGCTTCGACGCCACTCTTACCCGCATCGCCGTCGGCGACGCCTCCCAGGGACCTCTTGAGGGCTGGCACAGCTACGCCGATCTCCTGAAAGCCCCGGCCGGCTTCACGCCCGACGGCCCGACCAACGCCGACGATCCGATGCTGCTCTACTTCACGTCGGGCACCACGGCGAAGCCCAAGCTGGTGCTGCACTCGCACCGCAGCTATCCGGTGGGCCACCTCACCACCATCTACGTGCTGGGGCTGCGTCCCGGCGACGTCCACCTCAACATCTCCTCGCCCGGCTGGGCCAAGCACGCCTGGAGCTGCTTCTTCGCGCCGTGGATCGCCGGCGCCACGATCTTCATCGCCAACCAGCCGCGTTTCAATGCGAGGGTCCTGCTGGATGCCATCGTCGTCAACAAGGTCACCACGCTCTGCGCCCCGCCGACGGTGTGGCGCATGCTGATCCAGGAGGATCTCAAGAACTGCCGGACATCGCTGCGCGAGGTGCTTGCCGCCGGCGAGCCGCTGAACCCCGAGGTGATCGAGCAGGTGGAGAAGGCCTGGGGCCTCACGATCCGCGACTTCTATGGCCAGACCGAGACCACGACCCAGGTCGGCAACCCGCCCGGCCAGCCGATCAAGCCGGGCTCGATGGGCCGCCCCCTGCCCGGCTATCGCATCCGCCTGCTCGATGCCGACGACAAGGATGCCGAGGAAGGCGAGATCTGCATCGATCTCGCCGATCGGCCCGCCGCCCTCATGCAGGGCTACCAGCAGGACGATGGCTCGATCGCGCCGCTCACCGGTGAAGTCTACCGCACCGGCGATGTCGCCTCGCGCGACAAGGATGGCTACCTCACCTACGTCGGCCGCGCCGACGATGTGTTCAAGGCCTCGGACTATCGCATCAGCCCGTTCGAACTGGAGAGCGTGCTGATCGAGCATCCCGCCGTCGCCGAAGCCGCCGTCGTGCCGGCGCCCGATGCGATGCGCATGGCGGTCCCCAAGGCCTATGTGACGCTGACGGCCAGCGGCCAGCCCGACCGCGCCACCGCGCTGTCGATCTTCCAGCACCTGCGGGGACGCCTCGCCCCGTTCAAACGCGTGCGGCGGATCGAATTCGCCGAACTGCCCAAGACCATCTCGGGCAAGATCCGCCGCGTCGAGCTGCGCCGCGAGGAAGAAGCGCGCGCGGCCGCCGACCGGCGCGGTCCGGGCGAATTCCGGGAGGAGGATTTCCCGGAGCTGGCGAAGGGCTAGGAGCGGCGGCGGCCAGCGGCTAGAATGCCACCATGCTCCTGCTCATCGATAACTACGACAGCTTCACCTACAACCTGGTCCATTTCCTGGGCGATCTCGGCGCGCGGTGCGTCGTGCACCGCAACGACCAGATCACGGTCGACGAGGCGATGGCGCTGAAGCCGGCGGGCATCGTGCTCTCGCCCGGCCCTTGCACGCCCAACGAAGCCGGCATCTGCATGGACCTGATTCGTGCCGCGGCGAAGGAGCAGGTGCCGCTGCTGGGCGTTTGCCTCGGCCACCAGGCGATCGGCCAGGTGTTCGGCGGCCATGTCGTGCGCGCGCCGATGCCGATGCACGGCAAGCTCTCGGGCGTCGATCACAAGAACCAGAGCGTGTTCGAGGACGT
>CALFRN010000363.1 GCA_937919085.1 uncultured Reyranella sp. | reverse complement strand
CCGCATGTTGTCGTGCAGATCCCGTCATTCAATGAGGGTTTGGTGGTCCGCCGAGGCGCCGAATCGGCCGCCGCCCTCGACTGGCCGCGCGACAGGCTGCATATCCAGCTTCTCGACGACAGTACCGATGAGACGGCAGAGATGGTCCGCGCCGTGGCGGCCGAGCTTGTCGTCAAAGGATTCGATGTCGTGGCGCTTCAGCGGACCGACCGCAGTGGCTACAAGGGCGGGGCGCTGCACGAGGCGATGCAGAAGACACCGCACGACTTCTTCGCGATCTTCGACGTCGACTACGTGCCGCCGACCGACTTTCTGCGCGTCTGCATGCGGCCGTTCTTCGCCGAGCCGCGCACCGCTTTCGTCCAAGCCCGCTTCGATTTCCTCAATCCGCACGAGAATGCACTGACCGAGATGCAGATGGTGACGCTCGACGCCCATCTCGGCATCGAGCAGGCGACCCGCTGCTGGGCGGGTCACCCGCTGCCTTTCAACGGCACCTGCGGCATCTGGCAGCGCGCCGCTATCGAAGCCGGTGGCGGTTGGAAGGGCGATACCGTCACCGAGGATCTCGATCTCACCTATCGCGGCTGGGTGAAAGGCTGGCGGGCGATATTCCTGACGAGCGTTGGTGTGCCGGGCGAGTTGCCTGCCGACACCAAGACCTGGCTGCGTCAGCAGCAGCGCTGGCAGGACGGCTTTCGGCACGTTTCGATGCGAATGGTCCCGGAAATCCTGAAAAGCCGAGACATTACCCCTTCGGCCAAGGTGGCGGCGCTGCTGCATCTCTGCATGGCGCTGAACCAGCCCGTGCTGCTTGTGGGGGTGGCGTCCGGCCTGCTGGCGGCACTGCTGGCGCCACATCTCGTGCCGTTGCTGCTCACGGTCTTCGTCGTCACGGTGGCATGGGTGCTATTCTGCGCCACCACTTTCCTGCGCGCCGGCCACAACTTCATACGTGGTGGGGAGATCCCACCGCTCGCGTTCGGGGTGGTATTGCTGCGCTTCGCCGGCGGCCAGGTGGCGACCGTCGTTCGATCGCTCGGCGTCCATGTCAGGAAGGCCTTCAGCAAGCCCAAGCCTGTCGTCTTCGATCGCACGCCCAAGAAGGGCGGCTAGTTCAAAACACTTTCGCGCAGCAGAGGATGATGGGCGCAGCGCAGGCCGCCGCCGGTCGAGATCGGACCATCGAAGGGCAGGGGAATGACGTCGATCCTGCGCCGGCGCAGCTCCTCGATCACGCGGGCATTGCCGGCGTCGATGATGGCGCGACCCTCCTCGAGCACGAGGCCGTTGGTCGCAAGAAGGTTCGCTTCGTCTTTGGAAACAGCAATCGTATCCCAGTCGCGGAGCGACGTCGGCAGACCATCTACCAATTTTTCCGGACACCAGACGAGCAGGCCGGTTTTGATCAGGGCCAGCGCGCAGTCGAGATGAAGGACGTTCGACTTCATCGCGACCGGAATGACCCGGTAGCTAGCGCCCAGCAGCGCCTGCAGCCAGTCGGCGCCCGCGAGATCGGAGGCGCAGCCGGAAATCCCGACATAGATCTCATGGCCGTTCAGCAAGGTGTCGCCGCCCTCGAGGAACGGGCCATCGACGCAACCCGGTGAGCCGAGCGGCACGCTCGACCAGAGCGCGCCACGCTGCTGCACGACTTGCCGGATGACCGGCCGCAGCCCGTAGCGTTCGCGTTGCCGGCATTTCAGGCGGAGCGAGGCATCGATCACGTGGTTGCCGACCACGATCATGCCGTCGCGTGGGAAAAGCTGAGCGCCTTCTCCATTAGCGGCGAGAAACCTGCGTTCATCGCCTTTCAGTCGCTCCGGCCTGTGTACGGCTACGCCCTCGCGGGCAACCAACTCGGCCAGCGCGTCGACCTGGCGTTCAATCCGGTGAGCCCATTCGGCATCGACATCGATCAGGCGGCGGCCGGCATGTTGGCGGCTGAACGAGTCGCCCGGCGGGATCAACCAGCGCTGGGACTCTTCGTAGAAGATGACGAAATCTTCGGCCGGCGAAATGCCGATGACGACCTCGCGCAACTTGCCCCATTCATGGTGGGCGCCGAAGCGCATGGTCACACGCGGGCGTAAATGTCTTCGTAGCGGACGATATCGTCCTCTTCGACGTAGTCGCCGGTCTGAACCTCGACTACCTCCAGCAGTTCGGTGCCGGGGTTGGCGAGGCGATGGATGCCGCCGATCGGAATGTAGGTCGACTCGTTCTCATGCAGGGTCATGATCTGGCCGTCGAGCGTCACCTCGGCAACACCTTTGACGACCACCCAATGCTCGGCGCGCCGATTGTGGCTCTGCAGGCTGAGCTTGGCGCCGGGCTTGACGGTGAGCCGCTTGGCGCGGAACCGCTCGCCGCGGTCGATATCCTGGTAGCTGCCCCAGGGCCGGTGCATAACGGCGTGCTCGGTCGCCGCGCGATGCTTGCCGTCCGACATGCGCTGCACGACGTCCTTCAGCCGCGGAAGATTGTCGCGATGGCCGACCAGAACGGCATCGTTCATCGACACCACGACAACGTCCTCGACGCCGATCACGGCGGTCAGCGGACCGTCGGAGCGGATATAGGAGTTGCGGACATGGTCGATCTCGACCGGGCCTTCGGTAACGTTGCCGGCGCTGTCGGCCTCGCCGACATCGAGCAGGGCGTCCCAGGTGCCGAGATCGGACCAGCGAAAGCGGGCCGGCACCACCCAGCATTTGTCCGTGCGCTCCATGACGGCGTAGTCAATCGACTTGGCCGGCGCCCTGCCGAAGGCCTCGGCATCCAGGAACACGGTCGAGCCGGTCGTCCTGGCCTTGGCCACGGCCTCCTCGGCGGCGGCGGCCATGGCCGGTTCGAAGCGCGCCATCTCGGAGAGCAGCAATTCGGGCGCGAACAGGAAGTTACCGCTATTCCACAACAGGCCTTCGGCGATGTAGCGCAGCGCCGTCTGGGCGTTGGGCTTCTCGACGAAGGCGGCAACCTTCATCACCGGGCCGATGCGCTCGCTGCCCGGCCGGATGTAGCCATAGTCTGTCTTGGGTTCGGTCGGCGGAATGCCGAAGGTAACGATGCCACCCTTTTCGACGGCGGCAAGGCCCTCGCGACAGCCGGCCAGGAATTCCTCGGAACCGATCACCAGATGATCCGACGCCAGCGCCAGAACGGCCTTGGCGCCGAGCCCGCGCGTGTAGGCGGCGGCGGCGGCCATCGCCGGCCCTGAGTCACGGCGCGACGGCTCGACGAGGATGTCGATCTCGACGCCGATGTCCTTGGCCTGGCTTTCGCACATGAAACGATAGGCGTCGTTGGTCGCGATCACGGGCTTGCCGAACAGGGTGCGGTCCGCGACGCGCAGCAGCGTCTGCTGGAAGGTCGACTGCTTGCCCAGCAGCGGCACGAACTGCTTGGGCATGCTCTCGCGCGACAGCGGCCATAGCCGCTTGCCGGACCCTCCGACCAGGATGACAGGTGTGATGAGAGACATTCGGACCGCTTTCGTTGGCAAGGTTCGTTCAGCGGCCGGCCGAGGCCGCATGTCGGGCGGCGATATAGCCGAACGTGAGGGCCGGGCCAATGGTGATACCGGCGCCGGGATAGGTGCCTCCCATGACGCTGGTCATGTCGTTGCCGGCGGCATAGAGGCCGGCAATGGCGGTACCCTGATCGTCCAGGACCCTGGCGTGGCCGTCAACCCGAAGGCCGAGGAAAGTCCCGATGTCGCCCGGAATCAGCTTCATGGCGTAAAACGGCGCCCGCTCCAGTGCGGCCAGGCAGGGATTGGGCTGGTGGGTGGGGTCACCGTTGAAGCGATGATAGGCGTCGGTGCCCTTGCCGAAATCCGGGTCCTCGCCACGCGCAGCGTTGACGTTGAAGTGCCTGACGGTCTCCACCAGCACCCCTGCATCGACCTCCATCTTGGCGGCGAGTTCGGTCCAGCTTGCCGCAGCCAGCAGATAGCCGTTCCTGAGGTGCGGCCCGAGCGGCAGCGGGGCGGGTCCGATCGCGCCCATGCCATAACGGCGGATGGCGCGATGGTCGCACAGCAGCCAGCAGCTGGTCTCGGCCGCCTCCCGGCAGGCCTCGACCATTGCCGGCACAAAGTCATGATAGGACGCCGACTCGTTGGTGAAGCGGCGTCCTGTGGGGTCGACGGCGATGTAGCCGGGTTTGCCGCGTTCGTAGAAGTGCGGGAACGGCAAGGTGGAACCGTCGGGTTGCGGCACCAGCGACACCGGCGTCCAGGCTGCCGCATAGGCGACATCCTGGGCCAACGCACCGCCTGCGGTCTGGCCGAGGCGGATGCCGTCGCCGCGGTTTCCGGGCGGCGGCGCCGACCTGTGCTGGCGACCGTCGCGGACGTGCCCATAGTAGCGGCGCTTCAGCCCATCGTCGGCCGGAAACCCGCCGCATGCCAGTACCACGCCGCGTTTTGCCAGTACCTCCAGCGGTTTGCCATCGCGTTGCACGATGGCACCGACAACACTGCCGTCGCGCTGCACCAGTTCGACGACGGGGCTGGAGAGCCAGAGATCGATACCGCGTTCCTCTGCCGAGAGCGCGAGTGCGGCGATCAGGGCATTGCCATTGGCAAGCCGGGTGCCGCGCGCATGCTTCAGGCGATCGGCGGCATAGCGTGCCGTCATTCCAGCGACATGGAACGCCGAGCGCGCGGAGCGCGTCATCCTGAAGACGTGGGGCAGGTCGCCGCGCCCCAGCATCATGCCGCCCAGCGCCATCATGGTCTTGAGTGGCGCACGCAGATCGGCGAAGCGCCGGCCGAGCCTGCGGCCATCGAACGGCAAAGGCAGCAGCGAGCGGCCGCCCTGGGCGGCGCCGGGCTTGGTCGGATGATAGTCGGCCCAGATCGGTACGGCCTCGTACCGGACATGGGTGTTGTTTTCGATGAACTCGACCGCTGGATTGCAATTGTCGAGGAAAGCGTTGGCGAGTTCGAGATTGAGCCGATTGCCGGCTTCGTGCTGGAGATAGGTGAGTGCCTCTTCCTTCGAATCGGCGATGCCGAGAGCCCGGCCGTGCCGATTGCCCGGGATCCAGATCACGCCGGCCGAGTAGGCCGTCGACCCGCCGAATTGCGGTTCCTTTTCGACCATGAGCACGCTCAGTCCGGCGTGGGAGGCGGTGAGCGCGGCCGCGAACCCGGCAGCACCGGAGCCCACCACCAGGAGATCCGTTTCGATCATCGCTTCGCTTCACCGGGTTTGCGGTCGGTGTTTTCGTCGTGCCGCCGCTTTGCCTCGTTCTCGACCGCCTCCGCCAGCGCCGGGATATGGGAGGCGATCTCGTAGAAGTCGCTGGCATAGAGTACCAGCAGGGTGGTTGGACGCAGGGTCGCGACCGTCGCGGTGCGCGGTTGACGCTCCAACAGGGCCATCTCGCCGAAGAATGCCCCTTCGCCCAGCCTTACCGTGCCGCCAGCAGGCAGACGGACCTCGACTTCGCCGCGGGAGATGAAGAACATCGAATCGCCAGGATCGCCACGGCGCACGACAGAGATCCGCGAGGGGTAATAGCGCGTCCGCAGCTTGCCGACGATTTCCGACAGGGTGACGACGCCCAGCGCGGTAAAGATCGGTACCCGCGCCACATGCTCCCAGACCCTGAGATATTCGCGCCGCCGCTCTTCCTGGGCGAAGCCCGTCGCCAGCACGCCGGTCATGATTGCGAGCACGGTGATGCCGCTGATCATCAGCAGGGCGCCGAGCATGCGGCCGCCGACCGTCACCGGCACGACATCTCCATAGCCGGTTGTCGTCAGGGTCACGACGGCCCACCACAATGCATCGGGCAGGCTGCCGAATGCCTTGGGCTGGTGCTCGCTTTCGAGGAGATGGGCACCGGTGGCGGCGACCACGAGGACGATGAGAAACAGCACAAGGACGCTGGCGATCGGGGCGCGCTCGTTCGACACGACACGCAACAGCGTCCCCAGTGCGGGCGCGTGCAGACCGAGCTTCAGGACCCAGAGCACGCAAAAGATCGAAGCCGCGTCGCTGCCGGCGATCCTGTAGCCGCCCAGCCACATGAACACCGGCACCGTGGCAAGAAACCCGATCAGACCCGGCAGCGACAGGGCCCAATGGAACCGGGCCCCCGCGGCAGTGGAATCTCCATAGCGCCTGGCTTCCGGCGCCGTCCACAGGCGCGCCAGGTACTCGACGGAAAAGAGGATGGCGACGATGCCGACGGCGTAACGCAGGGCGTGCCGCAGGTTGGACGGAAGTCCGTCGACCGACAGCAGGATCACCGCGAACAGTCCGATGGCGAGCACGGCCAGATGCAGCGCCCGCCACCGGCGTCCGGCATCAGTGGGTTCGGTGAAGTGCAGCAACGCATGAATGCGCGCGCGAAGGGTCGAATCCGTGGCCGTCACGGAACAACCATAGGCGCCCTGGCCTGCGAATTGCAACGCGGGGAAGGTCGGTCTACGGTCGCGCCTGCTTCGCGAGACGGGATTTCAGGGCAGGGGGTTTGGGGTAAAGGTGGCCAAGGGTTTGCGAATCGCCGTCGATATCGGCGGCACGTTTACGGATGTGGTGTTGGAAGAAGGCGACCAGCGGCTCACGCGAAAGCTGTTGACGACGCCGCAGCGGCCGGAAGAGGCGGTACTCGACGGCGTCCGCCTGATTCTGGGCGACGCTGGCCGTGGTTTTGGCGACGTCACTGTCTTTGTGCATGGCACGACGCTGGCGACCAATGCAGTGATCGAGCGTCGCGGCGCACGCACCGCCTTGATTGCCACGGAAGGATTCCGTGATGTCCTCGATATCGCCAACGAGAGCCGTTACGACCAATACGATCTGACCATCGAGAAACCGCGCCCGCTGGTGCCGCGCGCCATGCGCTTCACCGTCCCCGAGCGCCTGGACGTGCACGGCCAGGTGCGCCTGGCGCTCGATGAGGCCGCGGTGCGCACCGTGGCTGCGCGCCTTGGCACCGAGGGCATCGAGAGTGTGGCTGTGGCGTTCATGCACGCCTACGTCAATCCGGCCCACGAGCGGCGCACACGTGAGATTCTTGCCGCCGAACTGCCGACCCTGAAGGTGACCCTGTCCAGCGAAGTCTGCCCCGAGGTACGGGAATACGAGCGCACCTCGACGGCGGTGGCCAATGCGTACGTTCAGCCGTTGATGGACTCCTACCTCGCGCGCATGCAGGCGGCCCTTGCCGCCGAAAACTTCACCGGCACGATCTATCTGGTGACGTCCGGCGGCGGTCTCACCGCGATCGAGACGGCACGTCGATTTCCGGTACGCCTCATCGAGTCCGGCCCGGCCGGAGGCGCGATCTTTGCAGCGCAGGTGGCGGCCCGCGCCGGCGAGCGGCGGGCGCTCAGCTACGATATGGGGGGCACCACGGCCAAGATCTGCCTGATCGACGACTACACGCCGCACACGGCCCGACTGTTCGAGGTCGACCGCGCGGCACGCTTTCTCAAGGGGTCTGGTTTGCCGCTGCGCATTCCGGTGATCGAGATGGTCGAGATCGGGGCAGGCGGCGGGTCGATCGCCAGGCTCGATTCCCTGAAGCGCGTGACGGTGGGGCCTGAGAGCGCCGGCGCCGAGCCCGGCCCCGCCTGCTACGGCCGCGGCGGTCGGCATCCGGCGGTGACCGATGCGAATGTCGTGCTGGGCACGATCGACCCGGCGGACTTCGCTGGCGGCACGATCGCCCTCGATGTCGCGGCGGCCAGGGATGCGCTGGACCGCGATGTCGCGGTGGGCCTGGGACTCTCGACCGAGATGGCGGCCTACGCCGTCAACGAGATGGTGTCCGAGAACATGGCAAGTGCTGCCCGTGTGCATGCCGCGGAGCGTGGCGCCGCGGTCAACCAGTACAATCTGATCGCCTTCGGCGGTGGTGCGCCGCTGCATGCGGCCAGGGTTGCCGAAAAGATCGGCGTGCAGCGTGTCATCGTTCCGCCCAATGCCGGAGTCGGCTCAGCCGTCGGGTTCCTCGCGGCCCCGGTTTCGTTCGAGCTGGTGCGCAGCCGCTATATGCGGCTCGACGCGTTCGATGCAGCCTCGGCGTCGCAGCTCCTGGCCGAGATGAGTGCCGAGGCGACATCCCTGGTGGTGCCGGGTGCGCGCGGCATGGCGACCTTCGAACGCCGTGTCGCCTTCATGCGATATATCGGCCAGGGCCACGAAATCACGGTCGTCCTGCCGCAGCGGCCGCTGACGATCGACGATGCCGCTCCGTTGCGCGAAGCCTATGAGCGCGACTATGCCGCTCTGTTCGAGCGCCACATTCCCAATGCCGCCATCGAGATCCTGAGCTGGTCGGTGCAGGTGTCGACCGAAACCAGCCTGCCGGCCCGCCAAGCAGCTTCGTCTGCCACCTTGGCGTCCGTCCCGGTCGGCCACCGTCCGGTGTTCGACGGCCGCAGCGGCCGGACGACCGACGTTCCGGTCTATCGCCGCGCCACACTTCCTCCGGGCAGCACTTTGCCCGGACCGGCCATCGTGACCGAGGACGAGACCTCGACCTATGTGTCGGCCAGTTTTACCGCGCATATCGATGCGTCTGGCTGTATCGTCATGGATCGCCGGGACGGGTGAGGAGAGAGACATGAGCCAGTCCAACAGCGTCGGCCTGATCGATCTGCAGATCATGTGGAACCGTCTGATCGCCGTGGTCGAGGAGCAGGCGCAAACCCTGATGCGCACCGCCTTCAGCCCGATCGTGCGCGAAGCCGGCGATCTGTCGGCCGGCATCTTCGATCTCCAGGGGCGCATGCTGGCCCAGGCCATCACCGGGACACCGGGCCATGTGAACTCCATGGCCGAATCGGTGAAGCATTTCCTGCGCTATTTCCCTGTCGAGACCATGAAGCCGGGCGATGCCTACATCACCAACGACCCCTGGATGGGCACCGGTCATCTCAACGATTTCGTCATCACCACGCCCTGCTTCAGGAACGGCAAGCTGGTCGCCCTGTTCTCCTGCACCAGTCATCTCATGGATATCGGCGGCATCGGCTTCGGCCCGGATGGCACCGATGTGTTCATGGAGGGGCTCTACATTCCGATGTTGAAGCTGTTCGACCAGGGCAAGGTGAACGAAACCCTGATGGCGATGATCTGCGCCAACACGCGCCAGCCGGTCGATACCGAGGGCGATGTCTACTCGCTCGCCGGCTGCAACGATGTCGGCAGCCGCCGGCTGGTCGAGATGATGGACGAGTTCGGCATCGACACGCTGGACCCGCTCGGCGAGCACATCATCGCCCGTTCGCGCGAGGCGGTGATGGACGAGATCGCCCGGTTGCCCAGGGGCACATGGCACAACACCATGACCGTCGACGGCTACGACGAGCCGGTGACTCTCGTGGCGGCACTCACCGTTTCCGACTCCGGAATCCACGTCGACTACACCGGAACCACCGGCGTCTCGAAACGCGGCATCAACGTGCCGCACGCCTACACCACGGCTTACACGGTGTTCGGACTGGGCTGCGTCGTGGCCACTCACATTCCCAACAATGCCGGCTCGCTCGAGCCGCTGACGGTGTCGGCGCCCGACGGCGTGATCCTGAACGCGCCCAAGCCGATGGCCGTCGCCTCGCGCCACGTCATCGGCCAGATGCTGCCTGACGTGGTCTTCGGCTGCCTGCGCCAGGTCATTCCCGACCGCGTGCCGGCCGAGGGCACATCGTGCCTGTGGAACATCAATGTGCGCGGGCGGGTGAAGGGCGGCGAGGGCGGCAACTACGGCTTCGGCATGGCCATCACTTCCAATGGCGGGACGGGCGCGCGGCCGGACAAGGACGGCCTGTCAGCGACCGCCTAT
This sequence comes from uncultured Reyranella sp., assembly GCA_937919085.1. Taxonomy (GTDB): domain Bacteria; phylum Pseudomonadota; class Alphaproteobacteria; order Reyranellales; family Reyranellaceae; genus Reyranella. The sequence goes on along the minus strand of CALFRN010000363.1, from coordinate 2,339 downwards.
CCCAGCGGCGTGCGCGGCACGCCGGTCGAGATCGCCGAGACCCAGACGCCCTTGATTTTCTGGCGCAAGGAGTTCCGGCCCGATTCCGGTGGCGCCGGCCGCACCCGCGGCGGCCTGGGGCAGATCATGGAAATCGAGAGTGGCGTTGCCGAGCCGTTCGACCTGCTGGCGGCCTTTGACCGAATCGATCATCCGCCACGCGGTCGCGACGGCGGTGGTGATGGCGAGGCAGGCTTCCTCGCGCTGAAATCTGGCAAGGTGCTGAAGGGCAAGGGCTTCCAGCTCATCCCGCCGGGAGACCGTCTGGTCGTGATGACGCCAGGTGGCGCCGGCATCGGCGCGCCGGGCGAGCGTGATCGCCGCCAGGTCGCCAACGATCTCGCCGACGAATTGATCTCGCCGGAGTCGGCGGAAAAGCTTTACGCGTACGGGCCGCCAAGGGCTGCCGAGTAGGGTGTGAACATCAGACAGGGAATGGGGGTTACGATGAGACTTGGACGCAGAACGGCCTTGAAGGCCGGTGTCGGTGCGGTCGCCGCGATCGGCGTACCGTCGATGGTCGCGGCACAGGCGCCGATCAAGCTGCCCCTGGCCACGGTATGGCCGGACGGCAACTTCCATACGGCGAACGCCAAGAGCTTCGCCGCGGAAGTCAAGAAAGTGACCAATGGCGCCGTCGACATCGAGGTCAAATCGGGCGGCCAGCTCGGCTTCAAGGGGCCGGAGCAGCTCCGGGCCGTCCGCGATGGCCTCGTCCCGATGGCCGACATCCTCAACATCCAGCAGATCGGCGACGAACCGATCATGGGCATAGAGGGAATTCCCTTCCTGTGCACTTCGGCTGCAGACCTCAAGGTTCTGCACAAGTATCTGCGGCCGCTGTACGAAAAGGTCGCGCTCAAGAACAACCAGACCATCGTCTACATGGTGCCTTGGCCGACGCAGTATCTTCACCTCAAGGTGAAGACCGAGACGGTTGACGCACTCAAGGGAATCAAGATCCGCGTTCCCGACAAGAACGCCCAGGAAATGTGCAGCCGCATCGGCATGGCGCCGGCGTTGATCCCCTGGGGCGAGACGATCGCGGCTCTGTCGTCCGGCGTGGTTGCCGGCGTCTCGACTTCGGCGGTGTCGGCGGTCGATGGCAAATTCTGGGAGTTTCTGAAGTTCTCCCTGGCCACCAACCATGCCTGGTCGTCGCAGATCGTCACGATCAACAACGACACCCTGAAGAAGATCTCGCCCGCCAATCAGAAGGCGATCATGGAGCTGGGCAAGAAGATGGAGCCGGGTTTCTGGGCATCGTCTCTGCAGGCCGACAAGGACAGCCTGAAGAGGCTGGCAGAGGGTGGCATGCAACTCGTGCCGGTGCCGGCGCCAATGATGACTGAACTTCAAAAGCTTACCCATCCGATGATCGCCGAATACTACAAGCGCGTGCCGGCGGCCGAGGCGCCGATCAAGGCCTATCTCGCCGAGATGAAGCGCGGGTAGGCGTGCGCAACGGAAGCCCCAACGCAGCCGCGCCAGCGCCGCTGCGTATGCTTCTGGACGGAATCGACAGGCTCGGCCGGCTCGATGGCTGGCTGGGCGCCGCGTGTTTGTTCTCGCTGGCCAGCCTGATGCTGGCGGAAGTGGCGGTCCGCGCGCTTTCCAACATTTTCCCTTGGGTGCCGGCCGACATTCCGGTCGCCTGGGAATACGGCTCCTACCTGATGGCGGGAGCTTTCACGTTTGGTGCCGCCATGACCCTGCGGGCCGGCGGCCACATCCGCGTGACGATTGTCCTGGCGCGGCTGTCGGCTGAGGTTCGCCGCTGGCTGGAAATGGTGCTTGCGGCACTCGGTGTCGCATTCACTGGTTTCCTCGCCTACGCGATGATCCGCTTCACGTGGCAGAGCTTCGACAGCGGCAGGACCTCGATCTCGAGCGACAGCCCGCTTTGGGTACCGCAGGCCCTGGTGACGTTCGGCATCTGTCTGCTGGTGCTGCAGTTCGTTGCCCGCTTCCTGCAGGCGTCGTCCGGCCTGCCGCTGGAGGACCTCAACATGCGCGCCGGCTCGAGCGCCGAATGACGCCAACGTCGTCGGTTCGGGCTGCATGCTGATCGTCGTTATCACCATGTTCGTCGTGCTGTTCGCCTTCCTGGCGGGCGGCTTGTGGATCGGCTGGACGCTCGCCGCCACCGGCACGATCCTGCTGGCCATTTTCCGCGATATCCCGCTCGACAAGCTGCTGGCGCAATATGCCTGGAACATCTTGACCACCCAGGAGCTGCTCGCGCTGCCGCTGTTCATCCTGATGGGCGAGATCCTGTTCCGGACCCGGCTGTCGCAGTC
>CALFRN010000362.1 GCA_937919085.1 uncultured Reyranella sp. | reverse complement strand
TGGTATAATGCAGTAAATACACGCTTTTATCGCATATTGATGTGCATTTTGAGTCAGGCGCGTCTACCAATTCCGCCACGGGGGCACGCTGTCGTGCGGCGTGAATAAAGCCGATGGGCGGAACCGGGTCAACGCTTGCGAGTGGTCCTTCCGTCCGGTTTTATGGTCCGCTCGCGAAAGAAGCGCCGCCGGAGGTAGTTTTAGAGTGCATCCCTACATCCATGCCCGGACAAATCCGGACAAACCCGCGTACATCATGGCCGGCAGCGGCGAGACCGTGACCTACCGGCAGCTTGACGAGCAGTCGAACCGCATCGCGCAACTCTTCCGCAGCCTTGGCCTCAAGGCCGGCGACCACATCGCGCTGTTTCTCGAGAACCACCCGCGCTATTTCGAGATCTGCTGGGGCGCCCAACGCTCGGGCCTGATCTACACCGCCCTCAGTTCGCGCCTTACCCCAGCAGAGGTCGACTACATCGTGACCGACTGCGGCGCCCGGCTGTTCATCACCTCGAGGCATCTCGCCGACAAGGCCGCTGCCCCGGCGTCCGGTATGAATGGTGTCGCGAACAGCTACATGATCGACGGCACGGTGCCGGGCTACGAATCGTGGGAGGCCGCCGTCGCGCGCCAGCCCGCCACCCGCATCGCCGACGAGACCGCCGGGCACGACATGCTCTATTCGTCGGGCACCACCGGCCGACCGAAGGGCGTGCTGCCGGTCGTCGAGCGGCAGCCGATCGACTACGACAATCCGCTGCTGGCGATCAGCCGCAAGCTCTATGGCATAGACAGCGATACGATATATCTGTCGCCGGCGCCGCTCTATCACGCAGCGCCTCTGCGCTTCAACATGAGCGTCATGCGACTGGGCGGCACCTCGGTGATCATGGAGCATTTCGACGCCGAGGAATTCCTGAAGCTCGTTCCGAAGCACAAGGCGACGCATACTCAGGTCGTGCCGACGATGTTCGTGCGCTTCCTCAAGCTGCCCGACGAGGTACGCAACAGGCACGACATGTCGTCGCTCAAATGCGCCATCCATGCCGCGGCACCCTGCCCGATCCCGGTCAAGGAGCAGATGATCGCCTGGTGGGGCCCCATCGTCTGGGAATACTACGGCGGCACGGAGGGCAACGGCCTTACCATGTGCAACGCCTCGGAGTGGATGGCACACAAGGGAACCGTCGGCCGCGCCATCGTCGGCAAGCTGAAGATCTGCGACGACGACGGCAACGAACTGCCGGCCGGCGAGCCCGGCACCGTCTATTTCGCCGACGGAAGACAGTTCGAGTATCACAACGATCCGAAGAAGACCGCCGAATCGCGCCATCCCAGGGGATGGACCACGCTCGGAGACGTGGGCTACGTCGATGCCGACGGCTTTCTGCACCTGACCGACCGCAAGGCCTTCATGATCATTTCGGGTGGGGTGAATATCTATCCGCAGGAATGCGAGAACCTGCTGATCAACCACCCGAAAGTGATGGATTGTGCGGTTTTCGGCGTGCCCAACGAGGAATTCGGCGAGGAAGTGAAAGCCGTCGTGCAGCCCCGCAACATGGCCGAAGCCGGCCCGGCGTTGGCCGAAGAGCTTCTTGCCTTCTGCCGCCAGCACCTCTCCGCCATCAAGTGTCCGCGTTCCATCGATTTCGACGCCGAGCTCCCGCGCCACCCCACCGGCAAACTTTACAAGCGCCTGCTGCGCGACCGCTACTGGCAGGGCCGAACCGCCAGGATCTGACTCGACTCCCTGTCATAACCAGTTATATGGTTATCCGATCGACGGAGGCTAACCATGACAGCAGAGCTGCGGGCCCTGAACGGGCGATTCATCCATAACTTCATCACCAACGACGTGCCCTCGCACGACGCCATCCTGCACAAGGATTTCATCTGCATCACGCCGGCGGGCGAGCGCGTCGACCGGGCGGATTATCTGAAGGCCTGGGCGACCGGCTTCGACGCCGGGCGCATCCCCTACTTCGACTATCGCGACGAGCTGATCCATGTGTTCGGCAGCACGGCGCTGCTCCGCTCGACCAACAAGAGCATCAGGGTGAAGGACGGTGTCGAGAGTATGGGCATGACGATGTACACTGACGTCTACGTGCACGAGAACGGCGCGTGGAAGTGCATCCAGGCGCAGATCACGCCGGTGGCGCCAACCAATTACCCGCCCGACGAAACCATCGTGAAGAAATACGTAAAGGGGAAGCTCCAGTCCTAGCGAGGCATGCTAATGGTTTCCCCAGTTTTAGGGAGAACCGCCATGAAGGCAGCAGTCGTTACCGAGAGTGGCGTCCAGTACAAGGACGCGCCCAAGCCCTCGCCCAAGGCCAACGAGATCCTGATCAAAGTGAAGGCGGCCTCACTGAACCGCGCCGACCTCGCGGTCGCGTCGGGCCATGCACATGGCCGGGTCGGAGGCGCCGGCACCATCGTGGGCCTGGAATGCGCCGGTGAAGTCGAGGCGGTCGGCACCGACGTGAAGGATTTCAAACCCGGCGACCGGGTCATGAGCTCGGCAGCCGGCGGCTTCGCGGAATATGCCGTCACCGATTCGGGACGTGCCCACAAAATCCCCGCCAACAACATGACCTACGAGCAGGCAGCCTGCATGCCGGTGGCAGTGCAGACCATGCACAACGCACTGGTCGGCGCAGGCCGCCTGAAGAAAGGTGAATCGGTGCTGATCCAGGGCGCCAGCTCGGGCGTCGGACTTCTCGGCATGCAGATCGCCAAATTCCTCGGCGCATCGGTCGTCATGGGCACTTCCACCAACGACGGCCGCCGTGCACGGCTGAAGGAATTCGGCTGCGACCTCGCGCTCGACACGCGTGATGAAAAGTGGCCGGAGAAGGTCAAGGAGGCGACCGGCGGCAAGGGCGTCGACCTGATCGTCGACCAGGTCTCTGGTGGCGTCATGAACCAGAACATGGAGGCCGCCGCCATTCTCGGCCGCATCGTCAATGTCGGCCGGCTGGGCGGCATGAAAGGTGAATTCAACTTCGACCTGCATGCCTTGAAACGCATCGACTACATCGGCGTCACCTTCCGCACCCGCAGCCCCGAGGAAGTCCGCGACATCGTGAAAGCTGCCCGCGCCGACCTGTGGCCGGCCATCGAAGAAGGCAAGCTCAGCCTGCCGATCGACAAGACCTTTCCCCTCGCCCAAGCTGCCGAGGCGCTTGCGCATATGAAGGCCAATGCCCATTTTGGCAAGATCGTCCTCGTCGTCTGACGCAAGAGGCAGGTTTTCCATGAGCAAGTCGATCAACCATCTCACCACCGCCGACGCCCTGTTCTTCGGAAAGGGTGGCCTCGACCCGCGCAAAACCTCGAAGCTGGTCGACGAGGCATTGTCCGGCACCGACGATGGTGAACTGTTCCTGGAATATGTGCAGAGCGAGAGCCTGTCTTTCGACGATGGCAAACTGAAGAGCGCCGCCTTCGACACCACCCAGGGCTTCGGCCTGCGCGCCGTGGCCGGCGACTCTACGGGGTTCGCGCATGCCTCGGCACTCGACGAGCAGGCCCTGAAGCGCGCCGCAGCGACGGTCAAGGCGGTGCGTGCCGGCCGTTCGGCCAAGTCCGATGAATCGCCGCGCGGCACCAACCGGCTGCTTTATGCCGACGACAACCCGATCGACGGCGAGGCCTTCGCCCGGAAAGTAGCGCTTCTCGAGCAGATCGATGCCTATGTCCGCTCCAAGGAGCCCAAGGCCCGTCAGGTCTCGATCTCGCTCGCGGGATCTTGGCAGGTGGTCGAGATCATCCGCGCCGGCGGCTGGCGCGCCGCCGACGTTCGCCCACTGGTCCGCCTCAATGTCAGTGTCGTCTGCGGCGACGGCACGCGCATGGAAGCCGGCAGCACCGGTAGCGGTCGCCGCGCCGCCTACGGAGACATCTTCAAGCCGGAATACTGGAAGCGCGAGGCCGACGAGGCGATCCGCCAGGCGCTGGTCAATCTCGAGTCGGTCGACGCGCCGGCGGGCGAGATGCCCGTGGTGCTGGGGGCCGGTTGGTCGGGCGTTCTGTGGCATGAGGCCGTCGGCCACGGCCTCGAAGGCGACTTCCACCGCAAGAAGACATCGGTATTCAGCCACATGATGGGTGACATGATCGCGTCCCCCGGCGTCACCGTGGTCGACGACGGCACACTTGCCGATCTTCGTGGCTCGCTCACCATCGACGACGAAGGCACGCCTACGCAGCGTAACGTGCTGATCGAGAACGGCCGCCTCGTCGGGCTGATGCAGGACCGCCAGAATGCCCGGCTGATGGGGGCGAAGCCGACCGGCAACGGCCGCCGCCAGAGTCACGCCTATGCCCCGATGCCGCGCATGACTAACACCATCATGCTGGGCGGCGACAAGGACCCGAAGGAGATCATCGCCTCGGTGAAGAAGGGCCTCTATGCCGCCAATTTCGGCGGCGGCCAGGTCGACATCGTCTCGGGCAAATTCGTTTTCAGCTGCACCGAGGCCTACATGATCGAGAACGGCAAGATCGGCCGACCGGTCAAGGGCGCCACGCTGATCGGCGCCGGCTCGGAAGCGCTGACGAAAGTGGGCATGGTCGGCAACGACATGTCGCTCGATCCCGGTATCGGAACCTGCGGCAAGGACGGCCAGGGCGTGCCGGTCGGAGTCGGCCAACCGACGCTGCGCATCGACGCGCTCACCGTCGGTGGCACGGCGACCTAGCCGCAGAGCGCGTCAGTCGGCCTTGGCTGGCGTCTTCGTATAGTCGCCGTCGCTCACCGGCTCGAACCAACTGGTGGCCCGGCCCTGGTCGTCAGTCTCCGACATGGCGAGGTGGCACATCATCGTGCCGGGCGCGGAACCGTGCCAGTGCCGCGCGTTGGGCGGAATGACCACCGTGTCGCCCGCCACGATCTCCTGCACCGGCTCGCCCTCGAGCTGGTAGCGGCCGACGCCCGACAAGACATAGAGAACCTGGCCGACCGCATGCTGATGCCAGTTGGTGCGTCCGCCCGGCATGAACGTCACGCGCGAGGCGCGCAGCCGCGACGGTTGTTCGGGTGCGTATACCGGATCCGACAGGACGTCGCCGACGAAATTGGCCGCCTCCGCCTTGGCGGTTGAACGGGACGCGGCCCGCATGATTCTTGGGCGCATGATGGTACTTCCCTTTTCTTGCGTGGGCGATCCAAGTCTATCAACCGACCGGGACCGCGCAAGCAACGGCCATCGTCTGGGATTACGGACGCGTCTCCGCCAGCCGCAGCGATTCGAGAAAGCGTGTCGCGGCACTCATCGACTTCAGGTCGCCCTTGGTCGTAACCAGCATTCGGTACAGCCGGTCCTTCACGATATAGGTGCGCATCATCACCCGCGAGCCGTTGGTATCCTCGATGTCGAGCGCATAGCCGTCCCAGCCCTGCAGGGTGACCGGCTCATCGCCGACGTACTTGAAACGGGCGCGCGGGAAGGCTTTTTCGGCCTCGCCGCGGCCGAGTTCGCGTGCCATCACCTTGGGGTCCCGACTGGAGAACCAGCCCGGATCGTAGTCGACATAGTCGAAATCGAACAGTTCATCGTCGCGCTTGGACTGCCAGGCGACGCGTTCGCCGGCGTGGCCCTTTTCCTTCTCGGCGGCCGTGGTCTTGGCGGCAGGTGCCGGCATTTCCAGCCGGAAACGCAGGTCGCTTCCGACGACGGTCTGCCAGTCGGCGGGCTGTGCCTGCACGGCAACCGGCATGACCAGCAGGCCGAGGACGGCCAGACGACGCTTCATGCCGGCGGCACGAGGTTTTTGCGGCCAGACCAATCCCATGCAAGGCCGGTACGGGAAATGCCCAGCAGCAGCCCATGCAATTCCTTGGGATGCACCCAGCCGCCGTCGGGATCGGTGACCGGATCGGCGCCGCGCGGCGTGTAGCGCGCATTGGCATCGAGCAGGCGCTGTCGCACGGCCGGCCAATCGTGGACCTCGACGTAACACATGTAGAGCGAGTCGCCGTGCTTGTGGGCATAGCGACCCATGGCGTGCACGTTGTCGGTGACCTGGCTCAGCTCAATGCGGTCGAGACGATTGGGTGGATCGAACAGGGTGAGCGTACCGATATAGCCGAAGCGCTCGCTGCCGATTTCGCTGAACCGCGCTGGATCGAGGCCGAACAGTCCGGCGTACACCGCCGCGACGCGGCGCCAGTCGCTGATCAGCGTATTGGTTGTCTCGTAGAGAAAGGACACAGGCCCCACCCGCGGCCGGTAGGTGCTTTCGGAAATCACGATCGGCAGACCGAAGGTGGCGCCGGGCTCGAGGTAGAGCTGTTCGGCGTCGCGGTCGTAGGCAACGCCGAGCCCTTCCCAGCGCGTCGCCATCCTGTCGAGATCGGTGGTGCAGTAGCCCGCCGTCATCAGCCCCTCGCCGCGCCTGGCGAGAAAATCCTGCGTGACGCCTGTGCCGTCGGGCTCGCAGAGCTCGAACTCGCTTTCGCCGACCGCGAGGATCGTGCGCCTGGCTGCGAGGTGCCGGCTGTGGTCGCGGCGCGCGATCTCGCAACCCAGCAGCTGGCTGTAGCGCTGCGCTGCCTTGGCGGCGTCGTGGACGGCAATCTGGACGCGGTCGCAACGGTCAAGCATGGGACGAGCTTACCTCAGTAGGAATACTCGCGGAACAGCGGCGCAAAGGAACCCTTCCACTCGCCCTGCCATTTTGCGAGCAGTTGATCGGCCGGTGCCAGGCCGCTGTCCACCGCATGATCGAGCGGAAAGAGATGGACCGTCTCGTCATTGCCGCGTTCGTCGAGACACTTGCGGGCTCGGAGGCCGGCATGCGCCAATCCCACGACCTCGCGTGCCAGATCGTTCAGCGGCCGGCCGTGAAACCTGGTCGCGAGCCCGGTCCTTGGCGTCTCGGCGCGCAGGAAATCGTGGTCGGCGACTGTCCAGTCCTTGACGAGATCCCACGCCGCGTCGAGCGCGCCCTGGTCATAAAGCAGGCCGACCCACAGGGCCGGCAGAGCGTTCAGCGCCGCCCATGGTCCCGAATCGGCGCCACGCATTTCGAGATAGCGCTTCAGCCGCACCTCGGGAAACGCCGTGGTGACGTGGTCGGCCCAGTCGTTGACCGTCGGCAACTCGCCCGGCCGCGCCGGCAGCTTGCCCTTGAGAAAGTCCCGGAAGCTCTGCCCCGACGCATCGATATACTTGCCGTCGCGATAGACGAAATACATCGGCACATCGAGCATGTAGTCGACATAGCGTTCGAATCCGAACCCGGCCTCGAACACGAACGGCAACACACCGCAACGGTCCGAATCGGTATCGGTCCAGATGTGGCTGCGGTAGCTCTTGAAGCCCACTGCCTTGCCTTCGACGAACGGCGAGTTGGCAAACAGCGCCGTCGCCAGCGGCTGCAGCGCCAGCGACACCCGGAACTTCCTGGCCATGTCGGCTTCGGACCCGAAATCGACATTGGTCTGCACGGTGCAGGTGCGCAGCATCATGTCGAGACCGAGCTTGCCCTTCTTGGGCATGTACTCGCGCATGATCTTGTAGCGCCCCTTGGGCATCCAGTGCATGTCCTCGCGCGTCCACTCCGGCGCGAAGCCCAGCCCGATGAAGCCCGCGCCGATCTCGCCGGCGACTTCGCCGACCTCGCGCAGATGCCGGGAATTCTCCGCCGCCGTCTCGTGCACGGTCTCGAGCGGCGCCCCCGACAATTCGAACTGCCCACCCGGCTCGAGCGTGATGCTGGCCATGTCGCGCAACAAGGCGATCACGTTGTTGCCTTCGATCACAGGCTCCCAGCCGAAACGGGTCAGGCCTTCAAGCAGGGCGCGAATGCCGTTGGGCCCTTCATAGCCGAGCGGCTTCAGCGTTGCCTTGTGGTAGCCGAACTTTTCGTGCTCCGTGCCGACCCGCCACGCGGCGCGTGGCTTGTTGCCGGCGACGAAATACTCAATCAGCTGCCGCCGATTCTCGATCAGCGCGCCGCCGCCCGATGGTGGTGCGGACATAACTTGTCGACTCCCTGGACGCCGGCGGCTTTCTGAGGGCTGCGGGCGGCGCGGTCGCATGAGCAATTCTCACGCGAGCACGCGTCTGGTTCATGATGTTCAGCTTCCCCTCTCCCACGCCAACCGCCCCCAAGGCAAGCAGTCAGACGGAGCCCTTGGATGTGCGATAATCTGCAGCCAGACGCGGTGTCGGCTGGCGCCAGTCCCCGACCAGTGCCTGCCAGCAGGCCAGCGCCGCCAGGGCCGCGGTGTCGGCCCTCAGGATGCGCGGCCCGAGTCCGACCGCCATCGCATCCCTTATGCGACGCAGATCGGTGAGTTCCGCTTCGGCAAAGCCGCCTTCGGGTCCGACCAATATCGCCCACGGCGCCGCACACGCCGCCGCATCGAGGCCGGCCAGCGCCTCGGCAATCGGCGGACCGCCACCGGTCTCGTCGCACATCAACAGGCGCCTACCGTCCGGCCAGCCGGCGATCAGTCGTGCGAGATCGACCGGTGGCCGCACCTCGGGCACGCTCAACCGCTCCGTCTGCTCGGCGGCTTCGACCGCATTGGCGCGCAGCCGCTCGACATTGACCCGCTCGACGGCAGTATGGCGCGTCAGTACCGGCTGCAGCACGGCCACACCAAGTTCGGTCGCCTTCTCGGCGATGTAGTCGATGCGCGCCCGCTTGACCGGCGCGAAGCACAACCACACGTCGGGCTCCGGTGCCTGCGCCCGGGTGCAGGTGCCGACCTCGGCCACCGCCGCCTTCTTGCCGCGGCCGGCGAACGTGGCCTGCCATTCGCCGTCGCGGCCGTTGAACAGCCGGAGCGGTGCGCCGTCGGCACGCCGCATGACGTGGCGCAGGTAATGGACCTGCGCCTCGTCCAGCGGCGCCTCGATACCGGCCGCGAGATCAGCTTCGACGAACAGACGCGATACGCTCACCGAGTTCCCTCATGGATCATTGTGCTGCATCGCTGCATGATGCCGCCATGACCGCCGACCGGACAACCGGCTTTACCGACATCGACCGCCAGCACTGGACATTGCGCTACCTGCCGCCGTGGACGCGTCCCTACGGCCGGCTGTCGCGCTGGGACCGGCCGATCGGGACCTGGCTGCTGCTGTTTCCGTGCTGGTGGTCGCTGACCCTGGGTGCAGCCCCCCAATGGGACCGCCTCGCCGGCTGGATGGCACTGTTTGCGCTAGGGGCGCTTGCCATGCGCGGCGCAGGCTGCACCTGGAACGACATCGTCGACCGCAAGATCGATGCCCAGGTCGAACGCACGCGCAGCCGGCCGCTGCCGGCGGGCGAGGTCACGCTGCGCAATGCCCTGATCTGGACGGCTCTGCAGTCGCTGGTTGGCGTCGCCATCCTCTTCAAGCTGAACAAATTCGCCGGCGGCGTGGCGCTCGCCTCGCTGATCCTGGTCGCCATCTATCCGACGATGAAGCGCCTGACCTCGTGGCCGCAATTCGTGCTCGGCCTCGCCTTCAACTGGGGAGCCCTGGTCGGCTTCGCCACCGTGACCGGCGAACTCTCATGGGCCGCGGTCGCGCTCTATGCCGGCGGTGTCGCCTGGACGATGGTCTACGACACCATCTACGCCATGCAGGACCAGCGCGACGACGCCGTGGTCGGTGTACGCTCGACGGCACGGCGCTTCGCGGCGGCGCCGAGACGCTGGCTGTCGCTGTTTGCCGTGCTGGCACTCGCGGCCTGGGCCCTGGCCGGCCATCTCGCCGCACTTGGACCCTTTTATATCGCGGGGCTGCTCGCCATCGCTCTGCACTTCGCCTGGCAGATCGCGCTGCTGCGGCCGGCCGATCCCGCCGACTGCCTTTTCAAGTTCAAGGCGAATGCGTTGGTCGGCTGGCTGCTGTTGGCCGCCATCGCCGCCGGCCATCTGTCCCATTTCTGATGTCCCGCCTGCCAGCCGACCCCGAGGGATTCATCCGCACCAACACCGCACTGGAGGTGCCGGCGATGGTGCCGGAGTTCAGGCTGTGGCTCGCCACCGAATATGTGCCGATCTGGCAGGCCACCGAGACCTGGCTGGACGAGCACAACATCGATCCGCCTTACTGGGCCTTCTGCTGGCCGGGCGGCCAGGCGATCGCACGCTACCTGCTCGATAACCCGGAGACCGTGCGCGGCAAGCACGTGATCGATTTTGCCGCCGGCTCCGGCGTTTCGGCGATGGCGGCGGCGCGCGCGGGAGCGGCCTCCGTTCTGGCCAACGATATCGACGCCATGTCCCTCGTCGCGGCCCGCCTGAACGCCGGAGCCAATGGACTTACCGTCGACGTCAGCGCCGAGGACTGGCTGGCTGGCGTTGACGGCCACCCCACGGCCGACGTGGTCATTGCCGGCGACGTTTGTTACGAACAGGACATGTCGGTGCGCGCGCTGGCCTGGCTGCGCAGCCACGCGAGGCAGGGGCGCCTGGTGCTGTTGGGCGACCCCGGCCGCAACTACTTCAGCGCGCAAGGCCTCGAGGAATGCGCCCGCTACGAAATTCCGACGTCCCTGCAGCTCGAGAACCGGGGCATGCGCGAGACGGTTGTCTGGCGGGTTCTGCCTCACCCCTAGGCAGCATTCAGAATTCCTTCGCTGTTCTTTCACACTGGATTGGGTTACACGGCCGCAGCATGCCCAAGAGCACCATCAAGCCCGCTGACTTCGCCGACCTCTACGACGGCTTCAATGCTGCCGTCTCGCGCTTCGACTGCGGCCGCAAGTGCGCGCCGCTGAACGACGGCGAGCCGGTGTGCTGCTCAACCCAGAACGCGGTGCCGGTGGTGCACAAGGTCGAATTCGACCTGCTGAAGACCCGCACCGACCTGTGGTCGAAGTTCAAGCCCTACGACTACGCGACCAAGCAGATCGTGGCCGAGTTGACCAGCGACTGCATGGCGATCCACTGCAAGGGCGCCAGGCACTGCGAGCGCGACAACCGCACCATCGCCTGCCGCGGCTTCCCCTTCTATCCCTACATCACGCGCGAGCGGCAGTTCGTGGGCGTCGGCACCTACTGGGTGTTCGAGGACCGCTGCTGGATGATGTCGAACCTCGAGATCGTCGACGCCAAGTTCGTCAGGGAGTTCGTCGCCACCTACGAGGCGCTGTTCATCAAGGACCACAGCGAATTCACCACCTACGTCGATTTCTCCGCCTCGGCGCGCCGGGTCTACTCGCGCTGGAAGCGCGAGATCCCGCTGCTCGGCCGCAAGGGTGAACTGCTGATCGTGACGCCCTCGACCGGCGAGATCCGCCCGGGGCGGAAAAAGGACTTCCCCAAGGCCGCCCCGTTCCGGTCCGAGAAGGAATATCGCGAAGCGGTGAAGGAAGCCGGGGGCGAAGTGCCGAAAACGGGACTGCGCCCGACCTGACCGCAGCCGGATCGCCGCGTTCGTGTCGTTGTTCAACCGCCGCCGCCTCGCCTGGGCCCTGCTGATGCTCTCGCCGGCCTTGTTCGGCGTCAACATGCTGATGGCGCGCTACGCCACCTTCGTGCCTCCCAATGCCCTGGCCCTCGGCCGCTGGGTGCTGGTCGCGGCTCTGCTCCTGCCATTCGCCTGGCCGCATCTGAAACGTCACCGCCACGCGCTGGGGCGCGAATGGCCGGACCTGCTGCTGTTCGGCGCGCTGGGCATGTGGATCTGCGGTGCCTTCGTCTATATCGGCGGACGCACGACGCCTGCTCTCAATATCGGCCTGATCTACGCCGCCTCGCCAATCCTTGTCCTGGCCCTCGGCCGTCTCCTGTACCGCGAGCCCCTGACGGTGCCGCGGCTCGCCGGCATCGTACTCTGTCTCGCCGGCGTCGCCACGGTGTTCGCCAAGGGCCGCCTCGACAATCTGCTGGCCGTGCGCTTCACCGAGGGCGACCTGTGGATCGCCACCGCCTCGGCCTGTTGGGGCGTCTATTCGGTGTTGCTGAAACACCGGCCGAGCGCCCTCGATCCACTGACGCGGCTCTGCGCCATCGCCTTCGCCGGCTCGCTGGTGCTGGTGCCCTTCGCGATCGGCGAGGCCGTGCTGTGGGCGCCGCCCGACCTCGGCGACTGGCGCACCTGGGCGGCGTGGATCGTGCTCGGCATTGTGCCCGGTGTCGGCGCCTACGGCGCCTATTCCTTCTGCGTCAAGGAACTGGGTCCGTCGACCAGCAGCCTGTCGATGTATCTCGGGCCACCCTACGTCGGCCTGATGGCATGGGCGGCACTGGGCGAAGCCCCACAGTGGTACCATCTGCTGGGTGCGCTGCTGGTGCTGCCCGGACTGTTCCTGGCCACCCGTCCGCCCGCCAAAGGAGTCTGACATGTTGCGTGCCCTGCTCGCCGCGTTGCTGCTGCTGATGCCGTCCCTCGCCTTCGCCGAGACCATCGGTTCGGTCGGCTACCGCTTCAAATGGATCGGGCCCAACGACAAGATCGCCGTCGAGGCATTCGACGACCCCGACGTGGCGGGCGTCACCTGCTACATCTCGCGCGCCCGCACCGGTGGCATAAAGGGGGCGCTGGGCCTGGCCGAAGACCCGTCCGACGCCTCGATCGCCTGCCGCCAGGTCGGCCCGATCGATGTCGCCCAACTCGACAAGATCAAGAGCCCGCACGAGGTGTTCAGCGAACGCGCCTCGCTGATCTTCAAGACCACCCAGGTCGTGCGCTTCTGGGACGCCAAGCGGCGCGTTCTGGTCTATCTCAGCTACACCGACCGTATCATCGAGGGCAGCCCGAAGAACTCGATCAGCGTCGTGCCCGTCGGACTGAAATAGGGGCCTTTTTGGCACACCTCGTTGTGCCACCCGGTATGTCCATTTCTGTGCCAGAATTCGCGACCGACCGACTGATCGCAAAGGAAGATCCGGATCCGACGAACTGTGCCATTGCGCCCCGGTGCCCGCGACGATCGGTGTCCGCGGAAAATAGCATCGGCGACATGAAAAACGCCCGCCGGATTTCTCCGCGGACGCCCGGCACTATCGCAAAATATCCACCACGAAACTGCTGAACCTGCTGAACCTGCAAGATTCCGACAATGGCCGCAAAAGAGGAAACCCCGTGACCCGCTCCCAACCAAACTGGCGATCGTTGCTGTTCGTGCCCGTGCTCGCCGAACGCTTCGTGTCGAAGGCCCACCTCCGCGGCGCCGATGCCATCATACTCGACCTCGAGGACTCGATCATCCCGGCCAACAAGGCGGCGGCACGCGCCGCCGTGGCCGCTGCCGTGCCGCGCGTCGCCCAATCCGGCGCTCAGGGGGCCGGCGCCGATGTCGTGGTCCGCATCAACCGCCCGCTCGAGCTTGCCGTGCCCGATATCGCCGCTTCCGTGATGCCCGGCGTGGCGGCGCTGATGATTCCCAAGGTCATGGGGCCGGAGCACGTGCGTCTGCTGGCCGAGTTGGTCGCGGACCGCGAGGCGGCCCTCGGCATGGCAGCTGGCCATACGCGCTTCCTCGCCCTGATCGAAACGCCGGCGGCGCTGCCGCATCTGTTCGCCATCGCCGCCGAGCCGCGCATGGCGGGGATGTCGGTCGGCGGCGAGGACATGGCCACCGACCTTGGCGCCATTCCCTCGGCCGACTCGATGTACGTCTTCGCCATGCAGGGCCTCGCCGCCTGTCGCGCCGCCGGAATCCTGCCGATGGGCTCGATGGGGCAACTGGCGAAGATCGACGACCTCGACTCCTATCGGGCGGGCCTGCAGCGCGGCAAGGCGCTGGGCTTCACCACAGCCGCCTGCATCCACCCGGCACATGTGCCGATCATCAACGAGGAATATGGCGCCTCCGACGCCGAACTCGATCGCGCCCGCCGGCTGCTGGTTGCCTTCGAGGCCGCCGTGGCGGCGGGCGAAGGCGCGGTCGCCTTCGAGGGCAGCATGATCGACCTGCCCGTCGTCATCCGTGCGCAGCGGCTGCTGGCGCGCGCCGCCTCGTGGACCAAGGCGGGCGGCGATCAGCGATAGAGGAACGTCCCCAACAGCACCCAGCGCGCCGCCTTCGCCGTGCCGACCAGCGGCGTCGTGTAGTGCCAGAACGGCAGGCGATAGGCCGTCACCGCCGCCGGCTTCGCCACCGACACGATCTCGCTGAAATGACCGGCACGGCTGTAGACCAGCCACTGATGCGCGACGCCCGGCGCGGCGAGGCTGAGGTGCAGGTCGATATAGCCGTCCCTGGCATCCTTGTTCTCGGGATGATGGTCGTTGTGCGGCCCGGCGTAGTCGCCCGGCCCGTAGCGCAGCACCTGCAGGCCCCAACCCGACGCCAGCCTGCGGCCGGCCAGGGCTTCTGCGAAGGCGCGGAAGCTTTGCGAGCGCATCATGCGGACCAGCCCCAGCCGTTCGGCGGCCTTGACGCCAGGCTCGCGCCGACTCTCGAAATAGATCGTGCGGGCGCGGCTGGTCTTGGGCAGGCGCTCGCCGTAGTCGTGGCGCATGCCCCAGATGCTCTCGGGCGGGATCGGCCTTTCGATTGCCTCGAGTTTGTCGACGAGATTTTCTTCCAGCGCGCGGCGCAGGCGGGCGGCCCTGGTCCGGTCAAGCAGATCTTCGCGGGCAAGAAAGCGTGTGCGCGGATCGGCCAGCGCGCCGCACAGCGGATGCGTGCCCGCCAGCACCCGCCGGCCGGCCCGACTCAGCAGGTCCTCGAACTCGGCGGGTATTGGATTGCGAACCATGTCCGCACCTTACTGTCATGCCGTGCGAAGCGAAGCACCTTTGCTCATGGTCCTGGAGGTCCCTCGACCTGCGGCCTCGGGATGACAACCTTGGGCTTCCTCCTCTAAAGAGCCGCATGCCCTATGCCTCGCTTCGCGATTTCATCGATCGGCTGGAAAAGAACGGCCGGCTGGTGCGCGTGACCGCACCGGTGTCGCCGCACCTGGAAATGACCGAAATCCAGACCCGGCTGCTGGCCGAAAAGGGCCCGGCCGTGCTGTTCGAGAATGTCATGCGGCCCGACGGCACGCGCTCCGACATCCCCGTGCTCGTCAATCTGTTCGGCACGGTCGAACGCGTCGCCTGGGGCATGGACCGCGAGCCCGGCCAGCTCCGCGCCGTGGGCGAGACACTGGCCTTCCTGCGCCAGCCCGAACCACCCGGCGGCTGGCGCGAGGCGCTGGACATGCTGCCGATGGTGCGCACCGTCATGGCGATGAAGCCGAAGACGGTGAGTTCCGCGCCATGCCAGGAAGTGGTGCTGACCGGCGGCGACATCGACCTCGGCAAACTGCCGATCCAGACCTGCTGGCCGGGCGAGCCGGCGCCGCTGATCACCTGGCCGCTGATCGTGACGCAAGGGCCGGATCCGAAAGGCGACAAGCAGGACAGTTTCAATCTCGGCATCTATCGCCTGCAGGTGACCGGCAAGAACACCACGCTGATGCGCTGGCTAAAGCATCGCGGCGGCGCGCAGCACCATCAGCGCTGGAAGGGCGCCGGCAACCGCGAACCGCTGCCGGTGGCGGCCGTCATCGGCGCCGATCCCGGCACCATCCTGGCCGCCGTCACGCCGGTGCCCGACACGCTGTCGGAGTACCAGTTCGCCGGGCTCCTCAGGGGCAAGAAGGTCGAGCTGGTCGATTGCAAGACCGTGCCGCTGAAGGTGCCGGCCGAGGCCGAGATCGTGCTCGAAGGCCATGTCAGCCTCGACGACTATGGCGACGAGGGCCCCTACGGCGACCACACCGGCTATTACAACAGCGTCGAGCAGTTCCCGGTTTTCACCGTCAGCGCCATCACCATGCGCCGTAAGCCGATCTACCTCTCGACCTTCACCGGCCGACCGCCCGATGAGCCCAGCGTGCTGGGCGAGGCGCTGAACGAAGTGTTCATTCCCCTGTTCCAGCAGCAGTTTCCCGAGATCGTCGACTTCTGGCTGCCGCCTGAGGGCTGCAGCTATCGCATCGCCGTGGTGTCGATGAAGAAGGCCTACGCCGGCCACGCCAAGCGCGTGATGATGGGCGTGTGGAGCTACCTGCGGCAGTTCATGTACACCAAGTGGGTGATCGTGGTGGACGCCGACATCGATGCCCGAGACTGGAAGCAGGTGATGTGGGCGCTCAGCACCCGCATGGACCCGGCGCGCGACATCACGGTGATCGAGAACACGCCGATCGACTATCTCGATTTCGCCTCTCCCGTTTCCGGACTGGGCTCGAAGATCGGCCTCGATGCGACCGACAAGTTCCCCGGCGAGACGAACCGCGAATGGGGCCGCCAGATCCGGATGGACCAGGCCGTGGTCGACAAGGTCGACGCGATGTGGAGCGGGCTGGGATTGCCGGGCAGCGGAAAAAGTATCTGGAAGTAAGGCCCTATGGCGGTGCCGCGGGATTCGGTGCCCGATTGCACTGCTGAATTCGGGGTAAATCGACTAACCTGCGGCCGGCCTGAGCGAGGATTGGTTCACTTGCTTCCGCGAGGCCTGTCGACAATCCGACCTGGAGACTTCATGGCCGATGTCACACGACGAACGCTCGCAGGTCTGGCCGTCGCGACGGCAGGCAGTGCCCTTCCCCTCAACACCACGCAAGGAGCACCGATTTTGGCCGATCCCGATCTGACGAAGCGGCTGGATACCATCTTCGGCGCCCACATGGAGGCCGAGCTTTCCGGCGACCTCGACAAGACGCTGGCGACCATGGCGCCCAATCCGCATCTGGTGAACGTGCCGACGATGGTGGGCGGCCAGGGACCCAAGGGCGTGCGCACCTTCTACGCCAACCGGCTGATCGGCCAGTTCTTTCCGCCCGACGTGAAGTTCGAGACGATTTCGCGGACCTACAGCAGCGAGCGGCTGGTCGACGAACTCATCATTTCCTTCACCCACACCACCAGGATCGACTGGATGCTTCCGGGCATCGAGCCGACGGGCAGGCCCGTCGAAGTGGTGTTCGTGGTGATCGTCGGAATCGAGGACGGCAAGGTGTCCTACGAACACATCATGTGGGACCAGGCGAATGTGCTGGTGCAGATCGGCCTCCTCGACCCGACCGGCCTTCCGGTCACCGGTGCCGGCGCGGCAGCCAAGCTCAGGAACCCCGCCCTGCCCGATCCCTTCTTCCACGAGGGATAGGTCGCCCGGGAAAGAGGCCGACGGCGCGCCGAAGCGGTATTGCCACCAAAGCCAAACTTTCAGTTTCCCAGAAAGACCGCGCGAACGAAGGCGCGGTACAGCATGATCTGACGCGGCAGAAGATCGGGATTGCGCATCACTTTCGACAGGATGATGCCGCCATCGGCGAGCGCCGAGATCATGTCGGCGAGATCGTCGAGATCCACATCGATGCGTGGCGGATAGACCGCCGCAATGCGCTCCAGACGTGCCTTGAAACGATGGCGCCAGCCGAGCAGGGCGTTCGCCGTCAGCTGGCGGACATCATCGTCGAACAACCTGTCCTGGTAGCAGTATGACGCGATGATGCAGCCCGGATGCCCGTTTGGAATGTCCTGCATCACCTCGGCGAGCATTTTCAGCTCGACGAGGAAGCCATGCAGAGGATCCTCGCTCAGCTCCGTCGCCCGGCGGCTGACCTCGTCGAAGAGAACATTCTCCGCTTCGACGTATCTCTCGAGCAAGGCACGCGCGAGGGCTGCCTTGTCCTTGAAGTGATAAAAGAAGCCACTCTTCGAGATTCCGACCGCCATGATCAGCTCGTCGATCGACGTGGCGTTAAACCCCTTGGCGAGCACCGCGGCCTCCGCCGCTTCGAGAAGCTGCACGCGTATCGGGGCCGTTTTCCGCGATGTGGTCTCGGTCATGCAGGGGCTCCGTCGCTTCTAGGCTGTACCAGCGGTCCATTTGAGCGGGCGAAGATGCGGCAGCGTCGACCCTCAAATCGGGCCATGTCGCCGCAACCCCATGAAATCGCTGCGAATTATATACTTCGCAAAATGTACCACGAGTCCAGTATCGCGGGATGCAGCGTCAATCTACATGCTCCACCGAACCTTGATCGATGGTCGCGCAAGCCGCCGGCCATCGATTTCCGATCCGATATCCCACAAGGAGACCCAAATGCTGACCGATCGTCAGGGCAACAATCTGAATGGTGCGAACGCCGGAGCCGCCGACCTCTACGATCGGGCCATCGATGCCTTCAACGTCTATCGCGGCGATCCTGTCGCACTGGCCGACGAAGCGATGCGGGCCGCGCCCGAGTTCGCGATGGCGCACATCCTCAAGGCCTATCTTTTCGGCGTTGCGACAGAACCCGCGGCGGCGGCCGAAGCCAAAACGATTCTATCGGCGGCCAGGCATCTGGCATCGTCGGACCGCGAGAAGTCTCATATCGCCGCGCTCGGGCACCTGCTGGCGAACGACTGGACCCGGGCTGCCATTGTGCTGGACTACCACAACATGCGCTTTCCGCATGATCTGCTCGGCCTGCAAGCCGGGCATTTGATCGATTTCTACCGTGCCAGCTCCCGCAACCTTCGCGACCGCATCGCGCGCGCCTTGCCGATGTGGTCGGAAGACCGCCCGGGATACTCGATCGTGCTCGGCATGTACGCCTTCGGCCTCGAGGAAGCGGGTGACTTTGTACGCGCCGAGGCCGTCGGTCGGGACGCCGTGGCGCGGGACCCCCGCGATTGCTGGGCACATCACGCCGTCGCGCACGTCATGGAGATGCAGGGCCGGGCAGAGGACGGTATCGGATGGATGCAGGCGCGCGCACCCCACTGGTCCGGCGACGACAACTTCTTCAGGGTCCACAACTGGTGGCACAAGGCGCTCTGCCATCTGGATCTTCAGCAGCGCGACGAAGCGATGTCGCTGTACGACCAGCATGTCCGCGGCAGCAAGAGCACGGTTGCCCTCGATCTTGCCGACGCCGCTGCGCTGCTGTGGCGCATTCAGCTCGACGGCTACGACGTCGGCGCGCGCTGGGACGAGGTGGCCACCTGCTGGGACGCTCACGCGGACGGCAAACTCTATCCGTTCAATGACTGGCACGCGGCCATGGCCTATCTCGGCAGCGGTCGCGTCGACCAGGTCGATCGACTGATCGAGCGGTACCGTGCCGCCACGACGCCTCAGAACGAAACCGCACTTTGGGGCAAGGCGACCGGCCTACCCCTGATCGAGGGCTTCAGGGCCTTCTGGCAGGGGCGACACGCCGAGGCGATGGAGCACCTGCACGCCGCGCGCTTCATCGTGAACTCATTCGGTGGCAGTCACGCGCAGCGCGACATCATCGACTGGACCTTGACCGAGGCGGCAATCCGCTCCGGCAACGCCGGCGCCGCCCAGGCGTTTGCCCATGAACGGCTGGCCATGAAGCCGCACAGTCCGGTCAACCGGCAGTTCCTCGCCCGGGCGCGCGCCCTGGGTTCGCGCGCCAGCCTCGCCGCCTGATTTCGAGGCTCGGCAATTTGGCGCCGCTCGCCCCCCTCCCGGCGGGCGAGCGGCGCCCCGAGTCGGTTATGCCCGCATGCCCGGCAGCACCTGCTCCGCAACGAGCCGCTTGCTCACCGCGGCATCCTCTGCCGAGGCGCCGCGCATGCCGCCGCTGATCGCTACCTTGTCGAGGCCGAGCGCCTTCAGCGCGCGCAGGCGTTCAATGCAGCGGTCAGGCGTCCCGACGATGGCGAAGCGGTCGACGAAATCATCCGTGAGCGTGCCGGCCTGGCGGGAGTCGCCGCGGGTATGGGCCTTCATGTCGTAGTTTGTGACGAGCGTCTCGAGCTGCTGGCGGTCCTTGGCCGAGACAGGCCCGTTGGCCTTGCCGTGCATCACCGAGAAGCGCGCAAAGGTGGTGAGGCCGCCGCGCACCAGGCCGCGCGCCGCGCCGATGTCGGTATGACAGCCGAGGTTCACATAGGCGCCGAAGGCGATGGCGTCGGGGTCGAGGCCAGCGTCCTTCCGGGCCTTCTTCGCCAGCGCGATTCCCCAGGCCAGCCGCTCGGTATCGGCCCCCACCGTGAACATCACCCGCTCGGCATGCAGCGCCGCCATGGCGATGACCTTGGGGCCGCTGGCCGCGACCTCGACCGGCACCTTGGTGCCGCCCTTGGCGCCACTGACGAGGCCGTCGGCGATCCAGCCGATGCGGCTGGCCGGTGGTGCATCGTGGAGGTGCAGACCCGAGAGCGGCGGCGCGACATCGGGCGGGATGTCGATGTCGGCAAAGCTCACCGACTCGCCGGCCAGGTAGCTCTGAAGATGGCGCAGATAGCGCTCGAACTGCGCCAGCCGCGCCGGCGCCCGGCCGAGGTGCGCGAGCGCGGAATCGCCGCGGCCGATACCCAGCACGGCGCGGCCGTTGGAGATGCGGTGGACACTGGCGATGGCGGTGGCGGTCGCCGCCGCGTGGCGGGTGACCGAATTGGTGACGCCCGGGCCGAGGCCGATCCGCGTCGTCACGGTCGCCGCCAGCGCCAGCGAGACATAGGGATCGCCGGAAAGGTTCTGCGAATCGACCACCAGCATGCCGTCCCAGCCGGCGGCCTCGATCTCCCGTGCGGTGCGCGCCGCGCCGCGCGCCGATGCGACGCCGGTGGTCCAGAGTTGCACGTTCTTCCTCCCCTCAGCCTGTTCGCCCGCGCCTCACCTGGCTTTGGGCTTCATCGTCGTCACTTTGTAGACGTCTCCGTTGTGGTCGTAAGTGGTCCATTCGCCGGCCTGCTCGCCTTTTTCGAAATAGCCCGAGCGCATCTTCGTCCCGCTTTTCCGGAACCATTCCCAATAGCCGGTGGGCACATCGTCCATGGTCTGGCCCGTCGCCCAGATCGACCCGTCCCTGTGATGCTTGACGTACTTCCTGGGCCGCGAGCGTTTGGCCGGCATATCTACCTTTCCTTTCGAGCCCCGAACGTAGCAGCCTTCGAATTTCGCCGCCCCCAACGGATGGGTGCGATTGATCTCCAATAGATGTAAACTCCCTTAACATGAGTTGGAAACGTCGGGCCGCGGGCGCCTACCACCACGGCAATCTGCGCGAGGCGCTGATCCAGGCGGCGCGCGAGCTGATCAAGGAGAAGGGGCCCGGCGGCTTCACCTTCGCCGATGCCGCGCGATCGGCCGGCGTGAGCGCGGCGGCGCCCTACCGTCATTTCCGCGACCGCGAGGCTTTGCTGGCCGATGTGGCGCGCGAGGGTTTCCAGCGCTTCGAGGCGATGCTCGCGACCGGCTGGAACGGCGGCAAGCCCGATGCGATGACGGCGTTCAACAATGTCGGCAAGGCCTATCTTGCCTTCGCCCGGGCCGAGCCCGCCTACTACGCTGCCATGTTCGAATCGGGCCTGGCGCCCGATCTCAGCCCCGACTTGCGGGCAGCGGCGGATCGGGCCTTCGCGGTGCTGCGCACCGCCGCCGACGGCCTGGTGACATTGTTGCCGGCCGGCAAGCGCCCGCCCGCCCTGATGATGAGCCTGCACATCTGGTCGATGTCGCACGGCATCGCCTCGCTGTTCGGCCGCGGCGACGCCGGCCGCCGGACGCTGCCCATGACGGCCGAGGAACTGCTCGAATCGGCCGTTCTGATTTATCTGCAGGGGCTGGGTTTTTCACAGAAGTCGTAGGCAGGCCCTTGACTCCCTGGGCCGGAGCGCCCAATGTAAATGTCGTTAACATTTACATCGTTAACATCAGCAAAGGGGGCTTCGCATGGGCCTGATCGACAAAATAGACGACATCGGCAAGCCGGCCTGGATTGCCTTGATGGTACTCAGCTTCATCGTGTTCTGGCCGATCGGCCTTGCCCTTCTCATTTACTTGAAATGGAGTGGACGCATGTTTTGTTCGAAGCGCTATGGCCGCTGGAACACGCCGGATGGCCGCGACGCCCGAGAGGAATTCCGTGCATGGCGCCGCCGCCACCGCTGGGGCCGCGACGCCGGCCCGAGCGGCAACGTCGCCTTCGACGAATACCGCGAGGAGACTCTGCGCAAGCTCGACGAGGAGCAGACCGAGTTCCGCGACTTCCTCGACCGGCTGCGCGCCGCCAAGGATCGCGCCGAGTTCGACGACTTCATGGCCGAACGCCGCAACCGGCCGGTTGCCGAGCCGCCGCCGGCCGCGCCGACCACGGCCTGATCCGACCGCCTCTCGCGAAAATCCGCTGCCGCCCGCGACGCCCGCCGTCGCGGGCGGTTTCGCGTCAGTAGTCGAGCTTCATCGGCAGGTGGACATCGATCGCCCGCTGCGCGGCATCGACCATCACCGCAAAGCCGAAGCGGGCACACTGCTCCAGCGATGCATCGTCGGCCGGCGGTATCTGCCGCCATCCGGGCACCGCACTGGCGCCGGCTTTCCAGGTGGCACCGTTAAGCTCGTCGAGCTGCCGCCGAAGGGTGGGGAGCGATCCCACGACGACGCGACGCTGGCCGATGTCCTCGCACTCGAAGGTCGATTGAAAAGAGCTGGGCAACCATATTTCGACGTTGCGCACGACATGCGCGTAGCGTGAACGGAAGCCAAGGGCGTTGCTGCGGCCCAGTGCAGGATCGTCCTCCCAGCCTTCCGACAGGCGTCCCGGGCACTGCAGGGAAGGCTGCTCGGCATAGGCCGCCCACAGCACCAGCGCGGCAAGTCCGTCCCACCCTGGCCGGCCGGTGAAATGCGGTGCCGCGAGCGTTTCCTCCCAGTCGAGCGGCGCCGGGATATTGTCGCCGAGCCTTGCGCTCAACGCCGTGCGCCACGCCAGGATGGCGGGGGTGATGCGCGCAGGATCCTTGTCACTGTTCGCCGGCGTATCGGCGTGCGCGATACGGTAACCAACGTTGGCATAGTAGCGCGTCAGCGACCCGACACAGACGTCGAGGGCCATGAAAGAGGGGCTCCATTTTCATTCGATGCGGCGCGCAAGCGCCGATCACCACCTTCAGTTGCTGTACAACATGTTTTATCCCGCGAAAAGTCTCGAAGGCAAATATCTCGATGCCCCAAACGCACAGGCGGCATCCGTAGTCGAGCTTGATCGGCATGCCTCTGTCACAGGCCGCTTCGGCCAGGATGGACATGTCGGAAAAGCCATACTTGGCCGCCTC
>CALFRN010000361.1 GCA_937919085.1 uncultured Reyranella sp. | reverse complement strand
TTCGCTCCTGACCGCCAAGCGGGCCGGTCGGGCCGGCGCACGCGATTGAGTCGATTTCGCATATCGGTACGATAATAGTCGCGCACGACCGGGTCTGCGATCTCGGCCACTCTCTGCTCGACCGCGCGCTGCAGGCTGGCGCGGCGCTCCGGCGTGTCGGCGGCTTTGCCCTCGGTCTCCATGTCCCACACCACGTCGGACAACGGACGGGCGAGATCGACAATGCGCCGGATGGCGTCAGCGCCGCGACTGCGAATCAAACTGTCGGGATCCTCGCCAGCGGGCATTCCGAGGAAACGCAGACTCTTGCCTGCCCGCAACAGCGGCAGCGCCCGCTCGGCGGCTCGCGAGGCCGCGCGCCGTCCGGCATTGTCGCCGTCGAAGCACAGAAAGGGCTCGTCGGCCAGTTTCCACAGTTCACCGAGTTGGCCTTCGGTGAGGGCAGTGCCAAGCGGCGCTACGGCACCGGTGAATCCAGCGACATGCAGCGCGATCACGTCCATATAGCCTTCGGCCACGATGACGGGCTGATCCTTTGTCGCGGCTTGCCGCGCCCGGTCCAGACAGTAGAGGTTGGCACCCTTGTGGAACAACGGCGTCTCGGGTGAATTAAGGTACTTCGGTTCGCCCGCACCCATCACACGGCCGCCGAAGGCGATCACCCGGCCTCGACGGTCGGCAATCGGAAACATCACCCGGCCGCGGAAACGGTCGTAGGGGTCGCGATTGTCTTCGGGCCGGATGGCGAGCCCGGCCTCGACGATCTTGTCGATCGGAACATTTTCACGCTTCAGCGCAGCCATAAGTCCGTCGCGCGAATCCGGCGCAAAGCCCAGGCGGAAATCGTCGATCGTTTCCTCACTGAGACCCCGGCCGCGCAAATAGTCCAGGCCGTGACGTCCAACCGGCAGGCGAAGCTGCTTCTGGAACCATCGGGCTGCCAACTCGACGACCTCCTGCAGGGTCGAAGCGCGTTCGGCGCGCTCGCGTTCGGCCGGCGTGGCACGCGGCACCGGCAGATTGACCTCGCGTGCGAGTTTCTCCACCGACTCCGGGAACGAAAGCCCTTCGGTCTTCATCACGAAGCCCACTGCGTCGCCGTGCTCGCCGCAGCCGAAGCAGTGATAAAAGCCCTTCTTGTCGTTGACTGTGAACGATGGCGTCTTCTCGTTGTGGAACGGACAGAGGCCAGCATATTCACTGCCCGAGCGGCGTTTCAGCGACACCTTGCGGCCGACGACATCGGACAGGCTGAGGCGCGCGCGCAGTTCATCGAGGAAACCTGGGGGAAACGCCATCCCCTAAGATGGCCTTCGCGCGAACGCCGCGCCACAGGGGATAGCGGGGAAGATCAGCCCGCCAGTGCTTTTTTGACCGTGGCCGAGGCCTTGGCGAAGTCCATCTGGCCGGCGTATTTGGTCTTGAGGGCTGCCATGACCCCGCCCATGTCCTTGACCGATGTCGCGCCTGCGGCAGCGATGGCGTCACGTACGGCGGCCGCAACGGCGGCGTCATCCATCTGCTTCGGCAGGAAGCGCTCGATGATGGCGATTTCGGCCTTTTCCTTGTCGGCCAGGTCGGCGCGATTGCCCTTCTCGTAGAGAACGACCGATTCATGCCGCTGCTTGATCATGCCCTGCATCATCGAGAGGATACGATCGTCAGGCACGCCCTCGCGGTTGGACTCGGTCCGCGACGCGATATCGACTTCCTTGAGCTTGGCGAGAATCAGCCGAATCGTGCCTAGCGCCACGGTTTCCCGGGCGCGCATGGCGTCTTTCATGGCCTCGTTCAGTTTGTCGCG
This sequence comes from uncultured Reyranella sp., assembly GCA_937919085.1. GTDB lineage: Bacteria > Pseudomonadota > Alphaproteobacteria > Reyranellales > Reyranellaceae > Reyranella. The sequence continues at coordinate 2,621 of CALFRN010000361.1, read as the reverse complement.
CAGCATTGCTTCGATCCCAATGGCTAAGCGGCGGAAACTAATCGCCTGACGTGCTGTTGGCAAAGCAAATAAGCTATTGAAATAGCTTGTGAATTGGCTGCCAGCCATGCCTTGACCCTCTGCGGCTGCTTGGCTACAACCCGCGCGGCTCGCAGGTCGCCTCCCCGGGCGGGGCCGGGCGGGCCGCACGAACGGACTAATTCATCATGACTTCACCAAAAACCGCCGGCGCAATTGACGCCGCGCCGCGTTGGGCCACGGCCGCCCTTGTGCTGGCGGACGGCGTGGTATTTTGGGGCAAGGGTGTCGGGGCCGCAGGCCATGCCGTAGGCGAGGTCTGCTTCAACACTTCGATGACCGGCTACCAGGAAATCATTACCGACCCTTCCTATGCCGGGCAGATCATCACCTTCACGTTTCCCCATATCGGCAACACCGGTACCAATCTCGAAGACATCGAGAGCCTGACCCCCGCTGCTCGCGGCGTCGTGCTTCGTGGGGACATCACGGAACCTGCCAACTGGCGCTCGGCCAAGCCTCTCGATGACTGGTTGAAGAGCCACAATCTGCCCGGCGTGTGCGGCGTCGACACGCGTGCCATCACGCGCCGGATTCGTGACGGCGGTGCGCCGAACGGCATTGTCGTCCATGCCCCCGACGGCAAGTTCGACATTCCCAAGCTGCGCAAGATCGCCCAGGACTGGCCAGGACTTGACGGCATGGACCTCGCGATCGAGGTGACAACCAAGCAGTTCTATAGCTGGACCGAGACCAAGTGGGCGCTGGGCAAGGGCTACGGCAGCCTGGGCAAGCCCAAGTATCATGTGGTTGCCGTCGACTACGGCGCCAAGCGCAACATTCTGCGCTGCCTCGCCAATGCCGGCTGCAAGGTCACGGTCGTGCCCGCGACGGCCACGGCTGAGGACATTCTGCGTCACAAGCCTGACGGCGTATTCCTGTCGAACGGTCCAGGCGATCCGGCGGCAACCGCGTCCTACAGTGTTCCCGCCATTCAGGCGGTGCTCGACAAGAAGTTGCCGTTGTTTGGCATCTGCCTCGGTCATCAGATCCTGGCACTTACTCTCGGCGGCAAGACGCGCAAGATGGCGCTCGGCCACCGCGGCGCCAATCAACCGGTCAAGGATCTCACGACGGGGCGTGTAGAGATCACATCGCAGAACCATGGGTTCTGCGTTGTGCCCGAATCGCTGCCCAAGGGCGTCGAAGTCACGCACGTCTCGCTGTTCGATGGCTCCAACGAGGGCCTGCGTTGCACCGACAGGCCGGCATTTTCAGTCCAGTACCATCCCGAGGCGTCGCCCGGTCCGACCGACAGCCACTACCTGTTCGACCGTTTCATCGACATGATCGACAAGAGCAAGGGCAAGTAGAGCATCCATGCCTAAGCGCACCGACATCAAGAGCATCCTCGTCATTGGCGCTGGCCCGATCGTGATCGGCCAAGCCTGCGAGTTCGACTACTCAGGTGTTCAGGCCTGCAAGGCGCTCAAGGACGAGGGCTACCGCGTCATCCTGATCAACTCCAATCCGGCCACGATCATGACCGATCCGGGGCTGGTCGATGCGACCTATGTCGAGCCGATCACTCCGGACATTGTTGCGCGCATCATCGAGAAGGAGCGGCCCGACGCCATTCTGCCGACCATGGGTGGCCAGACCGCCCTCAACACGGCAATGTCGCTGCATCGCGACGGCCGCCTCAAGAGTCTGGGCGTCGAGCTGATCGGTGCCAATGCAGAGGCGATCGACAAGGCCGAAGACCGACTGCTGTTCCGCGATGCCATGATCAAGATTGGGCTGGAATGCCCCAAGAGCGAGGTTGTGCACAACCGCGAGGAAGCGGCCCGCGCGCTGGAGAGGGTTGGACTACCCGCCATCATCCGCCCGTCCTTCACGCTCGGCGGTACCGGCGGCGGTATCGCCTACAATCGCGACGAGTACTTCGAGATCGTCGCGGGCGGCGTCGATGCCTCGCCGGTCGGCGAAGTACTGGTCGAGGAGTCGGTGCTCGGCTGGAAAGAGTACGAGATGGAAGTCGTGCGCGACCGCCGCGACAACTGCATCATCATCTGCTCGATCGAGAACGTCGACCCGATGGGCGTTCACACCGGCGATTCGGTAACGGTCGCACCGGCGCTGACGCTGACCGACAAGGAATACCAGATCATGCGCGACGCTTCGATCGCGTGCCTTCGTGAGATTGGCGTCGATACCGGTGGATCGAATGTGCAGTTCGCCGTCGATCCGGCAACGGGCCGTATGGTCGTGATCGAGATGAACCCGCGCGTGTCGCGGTCCTCGGCACTGGCGTCGAAGGCGACTGGCTTCCCGATCGCCAAGGTCGCCGCGCGGCTTGCCGTCGGCTACACGCTCGACGAACTGCTGAACGACATCACCGGCACGACGCCGGCCTCGTTCGAGCCAACGATCGACTACGTTGTCACCAAGATGCCGCGCTTTGCCTTCGAGAAGTTTCCCGGGGCGGAAGCGCTGCTCACCACATCGATGAAGAGTGTGGGTGAAGCCATGTCGATCGGGCGGACCTTCCAGGAGTCGCTGCAGAAGGCGCTGCGCTCGATGGAGACGGGTTTGACCGGCCT
>CALFRN010000360.1 GCA_937919085.1 uncultured Reyranella sp. | reverse complement strand
ACCTGGCTGCAGCGCCTCGAACAGGTGCGGGAACAACGGCCGATGCAGATAGTTGCTCACCACCACCGCGCCGAAGCGGCGGCCGGGCAATGGCCATGGCCTGCCATCCTCGAGATCGGCCGCGATGACCTCGGTCGTGGCGGTGGCGGCAAGGCCGCTCACGTCGCGGTCGATCGCCGTCACCGGGTGGCCGCGCTCGGCGAAGAAGCGCGTGTGCCGGCCATTGCCAGCGGCGAGGTCGAGCACGGGCGCACCAGCCGGCACCAGGCCGGACCAGGTCGCGATCCAGGAAGAAGCCGTCATGGTTTGCGTGTCCCCGAGCCTTTCAGGTTCAACAGGTTGCCCGACAGGATCAGCGCGGCACCTAGAATCGTGAAGGTGTCGAGCCGCTCACCATAGATCAGCCAGCCGGCGAGTGCGGTCAGCGGCACGCGCAGGAAATCCATCGGCACCACGATGGTCGCGTCGGCATGCAGCATCGCCCGCGTCAGGCAGTAGTGCGAGTAGGTGCCGAGGAAGGCGATGACCACGATCCAGCCCCACGCAGGGGGCGAGGGCCAGCGCCAGACGGCGAGGGCGGGCACCAGGCCGATCGCCGACTGGATGACCAGCATCCAGAACAGGATGACGACCACGCTGTCGGTACGGGTGAGCGACTTCACCATGGTGACGGAAATGGCGAAGCCGACGGCGGCGGCGAGGGCGATGAGCTGGCCCGGGACGACCTCGTTGGTCCCGGGCCGCACGATGAGCACGACGCCGACCACGCCCAGGACGACCGCCAGGTTCTTCCACAGACCCATGCGTTCGCCCAGGAAGGCGACCGCCAGGATCGCTGTCCAGATCGGCATTGTGAACTCGATCGAGATGACCTGGGCGAGCGGGATTAGCGTGAGGGACACAAACCAGGCGAACTGCGCGCCGTAGTGGGCCACGTTGCGTCCGATATGCTCCCACGGACGCGCCGTCTTCAGGGCGGTGAAGCCGCCGCCCAGATGGATCAGCGGATAGAGCATGAAGAGGCCGAGGATCGAACGCATTTCCATGATCTGGAACACATCGAGCTCGCGCGTGGTCTCGCGGCCGGCGATGGCCATGACCAGCATTGCCGACAGCCACCCGGCCATCCAGAAGGCGGCTTTGAGATTGGAAGGCTGGTGGTCCATCGTCGTCTGGCGGCAGGTAATCGGTTGAGGGGGCGGAACATTCGGCGCTTGCGCCGGGCGCTACAAGCCACCATTTTCCGGACGTCATGATTTTGTATCGCCTGCGCTGCGCCAAGGGCCATGAGTTCGACAGTTGGTTCAAGGACGGTAAAACCTACGAACGCCAGGAGAAGCGTTCCCTGATCGGTTGCCCGGCTTGCGGCAGTTCCAAGGTCGTGCGTGCGCCGATGGCGCCGCGCATCGGTAAGGGAAGTGGCAAGGGCGGCGGCAAACGTGCCGAGCAGCTTGTCGAGACGCCGGTCGAGGCAACACCCGCTCCGGCGGTCGATCCGCAGGTCGCGGCCCTGGCGCAGGCCATGCCGAAGGAAATGCGCGAGACGCTGCTGAAATTGCGAGAGCAGGTCGAAAAGAATCTCGAACCGGTGGGCGAAAAGTTCGCCGAGGAAGCACGCAAGATCCACTACGGCGAAAGCAACAAGCGCGGCATCTACGGCCAGACCACCGACGAGGAAGCCGAGGAACTGGCCGAGGAAGGCATCGAGTTCGGCCGCCTGCCCTGGATACCGCGCGGGAACTAGCCGTGGCCGGCGCCGTTCCGCTGCCGACCGGAAGCCGAATCGCCGACCTGTTCGCCGGCGCCGACCTGGCGGATGCCTACGCGATCAACCTTCCGTCCGGCGGCAGTCGCGATATCGAAACGCTCATACGCTTCATGCTTGGCGAGGGGCGCTCTGGCTCCGTCTTCTCATGGGGGTGCGCGATGCGGTCGTGGCCGGCTTCGGCCTCAAGACGTCACGCCGGCTTCGCAAGGGATCGGTCACCGACGAGGTGGCGCGGATCTATATCTTTCGCGTGTACGAAATCACCCGGGACGAGGCGATCCTGGGTGAGGATGACAAGCATCTCGATTTCAGGTTCTCGATTCAGCGCCGCCCCGGCGACGTTGTCGTCACCACGGTCGTGCACTGCCACAATCTTCTGGGCCGGGCTTATCTCGCTGTGATCACACCCTTTCACCGTCTCGTCGTGAAGTCGATCCTGCGGCGCGCGGCACGTCGGGGTTGGCCGGAAAGTCCACCGCTTGACGCCGGCCGGTGCTGAAGCGGGAGGCGAGTTTCGGAAGTGTCTCATTTCGAGAGACGCCATCTCATCGGGGAGATGCTAAAATATTCATATGAGTCAGTGACTTGGGACGCGAGGGGTGACTCCGCGAACGGGTAGATCGATCCCTACGTTGCCCCGCTTCGGGAGACACCGAACAGCATGTAGTTCACGTCGAGATCGCGGCTGTTCAGGCGCCAGGCCCGGCCGAGTGGACTGTAGACGACGCCCACGATCTCCCTGGTCTCGACGCCGCCGGCTTCCAGTCCGCGCACGACTTCGGAAGGCTTGAGGAATTTCTTCCAGTCGTGGGTGCCGCGCGGCAGCCAGCCGAGGACATATTCGGCACCGGCGATGGCCAGCGCCCAGGCCTTGGCGGTGCGGTTGAGGGTCGACAGGAACACGAGGCCGCCCGGTTTCACCAGCCGGGCGCAGGAGGCGACGAACAGATCGACATCGGCCACGTGCTCGACGATCTCCAGCGCCAGCACGATGTCGAAGCGGGCGGTACTTTCGGCCAGGGCCTCTGCAGTGCCCTGGCGGTAGTCGATGGCCAGCCCCTGCTTCTCGGCATGCAGGGCGGCGACGGCAATATTGCGGGCGCCGGCATCGACGCCGGTGACGGTGGCGCCCAGCCGGGCCATAGGCTCGCTGAGCAGGCCGCCGCCGCAGCCGATGTCGAGGACGGAAAGCCCCCGCAGCGGCGTTCCCGACAGGGCGTCGCGGCTCCAGTGGACGGCGGCGCGGTCGCGGATGAAGCCGATGCGGACCGGGTTCAGCCGGTGCAGGGG
>CALFRN010000359.1 GCA_937919085.1 uncultured Reyranella sp. | reverse complement strand
TCTCCCTGGACGACCTCATAGAGCGCCGCGCCCGGGTTGAGGATCTCCAGGCGGGCCCGCAAATGGGCGCTGGTGTCTATATCGGCGAGGTCGGTCTTGCTGACCACCAGGCGGTCGGCGACAGCGGCCTGCTTCACAGCCTCGATATGTTCGTCGAGCTGGCGCGCTCCGTTCAAGGCATCGACTATCGTCACGACACAATCGAGCCGGTAGTCATGGCTGATCATCGGATTGTTGAGCAAAAGCTGCAGGATGGGCGCAGGGTCGGCGAGGCCGGTGGTTTCGAGGAGTACCCGCTCAAAGGGCGGCGCGAGGCCATCCCCGCGGCGGCGGGCGATGTCGCGCAGGGTTCGGTCCAAATCGCCCTGGACGGTACAGCATACACACCCGGACTGAAGCAGGACCATGTCGCCATCGACCTGCTCCATGAACAGGTGGTCGAGCCCGATCTCGCCGAACTCGTTCACCAGCACGAGACTGCGGGCCATCCGCGGGTCTCGCAGGGCTCGGTTGAGTATCGTGGTTTTGCCACTGCCAAGAAAGCCGCTGATCAGGGTCACCGGTAGACGCTCGGAAGACTTGTCGCGATCGAACAGGCTCATGATCCGATGCCTCGCATTTTTGCATATGTAACAACGTAGCGTTGCGACTTTGACTTGACGGTAAACCGCGGCGGCAGGACGCTTTCGGAGCAAACTACAATGAAGGAGGGACGTCCATGGACGCGAGATATCTTCAGGGCAAGGAAGAGCTTGAGCAGTCGTCGCAGAGCGTCGATGAAGAACGCCGTTCATTCCTCACCACAGGATTGGTCGGCGGTGCAGTCGCGGCCGGCGCGCTGGTCGCCGGAGCCGCCCACGCTCAACAAGTCGCGCAGGCGCCGGCGCTTTCAGACAAACCGTGGTGGCCGCATCCCAAGTGGGGCAAGGACGACCAGGCCGGGGCCTCGAATTGGATCACGCCGGCCAAGGTTCTGGAAGCGGTCAAGCTGATCAAGGACGGCAAGATCTACCCAATTGGCCGTCCCTATGAAGCGGGCATGCCGAAGTTCGGTGAGCGTGCCTTTACCATGCGCATTCCGGGATCGCCGACAGGCGGGCCCTTCGGTGCGAACAAGCTGATCTACCATGACGAATTCCTCGCCACCGAGATCGGCCAGACCGGCACCCAGTTCGATGGCCTTGGGCACATCGGCATCCAGATGGGCAAGAACGGCGACAAGAACGAGATGCGCTACTACAACGGCCATACCGAGGAGGAGATCGGCAAGGCCAACGGCCTGGCCAAACTCGGAATGGAACATGTGAAGCCATTCTTCACCCGGGGCCATCTGTTCGATATCGAGGCGGTCAAGGGCCGCATGATGGAGGCGGGGGAAGAGATCAAGCTCGCCGACATTCGTGCGGCGATGCAGAAGCAGGGCATGACCGAGGCCGACGTGAAGGAGGGTGACGCCATCTTCGTCAATACCGGCTGGGGCAAGTTGTGGATGAAGAACAACGACAAGTTCAACAGCGGCGAACCCGGCATCGGGATGGAAATCGCGAAATGGTGCATCGACAAGGGCGTCTGCCTGACCGGCGGCGACACCTGGGCCACTGAAGTGGTGCCAAACCCCGACAAGAACCTGGCGTTCCCGGTGCATGGCGAACTGATCTGCAAGAACGGCATTTTTAACCACGAGAACCTGAACTTCGAGGCTCTGATTGCCGACAAGAAGTACCAGTTCGCCTACATCTATGGCCCCGTGCCCATCAAGGGCGCGACGGGATCGAACGGCGGTCCGATCGCAGCGACTTGAAGCTCGCGTTGTCGCCGGGCGCGTCGCGTGCCCGGCGATTTGCACTACGTCGAATAGTCGCCGGCGGTGAAATTCGACTTGGTGCGCGAACGGCTGAGCTTGCCGGAGGACGTGCGCGGCAGGCCGGGCTGGCGCGGGATAAGGAGCACCTGACTGTCGACGCCGACCGCTTCCTTGACCGTCTGGCGAATGCTGCCTTCCAGAGACTCGCGACCAGCGGGGTCGTTCGGGAAGCTTTGCGTGACAACGACGATCGTTTCCATGCCATTTGTGTCGATGGAGAAGGCGCAGGCGTCGCCACGCCGCAACTGCGGCAGGGCCTCGGCTGCCCATTCGATATCCTGCGGCCAGATGTTGCGGCCGTTGACGATGATGAGGTCCTTGGCGCGGCCGGTGATCACGAGTTCGTCGCCGCACCAGTAACCAAGATCGCCGGTATCCAGCCAGCCGTCCTTCAGTGCGCTTGCGCTGGCTTCGGGATTGCGGAAATACCCTGGCATCACACTGGGCCCGCGAACGAAAAGGCGGCCGACCTCGCGCGATGCCACGGCATCACCCTCTGGGTCGCGAATCTCGACCTGGTGACCGGGAAGGACCCGGCCGCAGACCACGAAATCGCGCCGCTTGCCCGAAGCTGGATCGTCGACGCTGTCGACCTTGAGGCCGCTGAAGCAGGCGCTGAAACTGAGACCGACGCAGACTTCGGCCATGCCGTAGCTCGCCATGAAGGCGCGTTCGTCGAAACCCGATGCGCGGAATGTTTCGGTGAAGCGCTGCAGTACCGGCAATTGGATCATGTCGGCGCCGATTCCCGCCAGCCGCAGGCACGACAGGTCTATATCCCCGGTACCCTTGGACTGTGCGCGCCTGGCCACCAGCTCGTATCCGAAGCTCGGACTGTAGGTAATCGAGGCACGCCGCCGGGAGATCAGCTGGAGCCATTGCATCGGCCGGCGCGCGAAATCGCGCGGCGCCAGCAGATCGACGCTTCGCTGCGCGCACATCGGAGCAAGGACAAAGCCGATCAACCCCATGTCGTGGTACAGCGGCAGCCAGCTCACGCCTGCATCGTCTTCGGCCAGACCCTGCGCGGCCAGGGATCCGTCGATGTTGGCCATCAGCCGGTCCTGGCGAATGTCGATGCCCTGCGGGGCACGGGTGCTGCCGGAAGAGAACTGGATGTAGCACCGTTCCTGCGACGTAAGCGGACGCAGGTCGGCAGGCGTTTCCGGCAGTTCCTCGAATGTCGCCATGGAGCCGGCGAAGCGCGCTGTCGTTCCTGCCGCGGCGGACGTGGCGAAATCGGCGAGTTCGTCAGGTGCCATGATGCCGACGGCCCCGGCCGCCGCGATCTGTCCCCTGAGTTGTTCGATATAGTTGGCCTTTGCTCCAAGGCCGACGGGTACCGATACCGGCACCGGGACGATGCCGGCATACTGCGCGCCGAAGAAGGCGACGCAGAATCCCGGCCAGGTATCGGCGATCAGTACCAGCCTTTCGCCCCTGGCGATGCCGGCGCCGATCAGGCGCCTTGCAAAGCTGTGGGCCTGCCTGTGAAGTTCCCGGTAGGGAAGGCGGCTCAGCAGCCGGCCGCGCGCATCGAAGAAGTTCAAGCCGGTTTCGCCCCGCGCCGCATAATCGAGGGCTTCGCACAGGCTGCCGAAACCACCGCGCCGGAATGGAAGGATCATGTTCCAGGTGGGCGTCGGCTCGGCCACATCTCCCCCGGCACCGGGAGGCAACGCACGGGCGTAGCGGTCGAGCTTATCCAGCGGCATGGCGCCTGCCGGACCGAGACCTGGTCCGATGCCGGGCGCACCCGCTCCCGAAGGGGATGCAAGAAGGAATTTTCGGATCGACGTCATCAAACGATCTCCCAAACGGCTCGCACAGGCGCGTCACCGCTCGGTTGGCCGTTCCTCTGGATTGTCCCGTCCATCGGAAGTGCGACGCTATCGCCGGCAGGTCTTCTGGCTTGCGGGTCCTTGCTTGCACCCGCCTTCCCGGACCGAAATCCAGTGGCACGTTGGGCACTCGCTCGCCGCTCACAGCTGCGGGTACAGCTGCCGATTGGCCCCTCTATCGATCTGCAAGGGGCGGCACGGCATTCCCTGTTCGCCTCCGGTTAGGGAGGACCGTCGATGCGCGTCGATAGACCTGCATCGCTCTGCGGTCAAGTTTGCCCGAAATACGGCAACACCCTCGCGCCCAAGGGGGTATTTTGCTTTGATACGCGGTGAAAATCGGGAGGAAATCGAATGTCGGTGTTTCGCGCGGCCGGTGCGGCCGCTCTGCTGTTGTGCTTGGCACTGCCGGTTGCCGCCCAGGGAATTCCCAAGGTTCAGTCACCGGAAGAGGTCGGTTTCCTGTCGATTCGTCTCAAGCGTCTGAGCGACCGCATCAATGAAGGCGTGAAGAACAATGAGCTGCCGGGTGCTGTCGTGCTGATCGTGCGCAACGGCAAGATCGTCATGTTCGATTCGTTCGGCTTTCGCGACAAGGAAGCGAAGGTGGCGATGACCAACGACACCATCTTCCGCATCGCCTCGATGACCAAGCCCATCGTCTCGGTCGCTGCCATGATCCTGATGGAGGAGGGCAAGATCACACTGGCTGATCCGGTGTCGCGCTACATTCCGGCCTTCGCCGATACCAAGGTAGCCGTACCGAACAAGCAGGCCGACGGCACGGTCGAGATCGCGCTGGAGCCGCAAGCCAGACCGATGACGGTGCAGGACCTGATGCGCCATACCTCGGGCCTGACCTACGGCGCCATCGGTGCCAACCCGGTGAAGCAATCCTACCTCGACATGAAGGTCAACGATCGCGGCCAGACCAACGCCGAGATGGTCGACAAGCTGGCCAAGCTCGCGCTGCTCTACCAGCCTGGAACGACCTGGGAATATTCGATGTCGACCGACGTGCTTGGCCGCGTCGTCGAGGTCGCTTCAGGCATGGCGCTCGACAAGTTCATCGAGGAACGCATCACCAAGCCGCTCAAGATGGGCGACACGGCGTTCGAGGTGTCGGCCGACAAGAAGGCAAGAGGCGCCAAACCAATGAAGGAGGGGCCCAAGAACGAGGTGCCGTCCATACCCGATGTCACCGAGAAGTTCGCCTGGAGGTCGGGTGGTGGCGGCATGGTCTCGACGGCCGCCGACTACGCGCGCTTCCTGCAGATGTTCGCCAACGGCGGCCAGCTCGACGGCGTGCGGTTGATCTCACGCAAGAGCATCGATCTCATGACCGCCGACGCCCTGCCGCCCGACGTCAAGATGGGCGTCGACATGTATCGCTTTGCAGCCCTCGAACCCAGCGGCCGCATGGGGCAGGGCTTCGGGTTGGGCTTTGCCGTGCGCAATGACGTTGGTCGCAGCCCGCTGCCGGGAACTCCCGGCGACTACTATTGGGGCGGCGCCTATGGCACTTATTTCTGGCACGACCCGAAGGAGCATCTTTACGTCGTCTATATGATGCAGTCGCCGGCCGCCCGTCTGCGCTACCGCTACCTGCTGCGCGACCTCGTCTATCAGGCGATGGTGAACTGACGGCGGAATGCGCGTCAGCCTTTCATCCTCATTCTGCCCATGAAGTCGCGCTTGCCCAGCGGCACGCCCTTGTGGCGCAGAATGTCGTAGGCCGTGGTGGCGTGGAAGTAGAAGTTCGGAAACGAGAACGACTGAAGGAAATTCTCGGCCGTGAACGGCAGCTTGAACTCCTTGAACTGGAAAATGACGTCCTTGCCTTCGAGCGCGTTCACGTCGGCAGGAGTCAGCTTCTGCAACGCGTCGCGCGCTTCCGTGACGAGCTTTTGCAGTCCGGCATAGGTATCGGCCGCCTGGCCGCCTGGCGAGAACTGGCCGGCCTGCGCGCCACGGATGGCGCCCAGTGAGTGATGGGCGACGGACTGCACCTGGAATTTGAACGGCAGCATGTCGGCGGACAGGCGGGCCT
>CALFRN010000358.1 GCA_937919085.1 uncultured Reyranella sp. | reverse complement strand
TCCAGGAGTCGCTGCAGAAGGCGCTGCGCTCGATGGAGACGGGTTTGACCGGCCTGAACGAAATCGAGATCAAGGGCGCGCCTGACAAGGCGGCCATCGTGGGTGCGCTGGTCCGGCCGACGCCCGACCGCATCCTGGTGATTGCCCAGGCATTCCGTTTCGGCCTCTCGGTCGACGAAGTCGCCCAGGCATCGAAGTACGAGCCCTGGTTCCTGCGCCAGATCCACGAACTGGTTGACGCCGAGGCCGTCGTCCGGGCGCACGGGTTGCCCAAGGATTCCAAGGGTCTGCTCGATCTCAAGAAGAAGGGCTTCTCGGACGATCGTCTCGCCGAACTCGCCGGCCTGAAGGCTGGCGACGTGGCCAGCCAGCGCCGCAGTCTCGGCATCCGGCCGGTGTACAAACGCATCGATACCTGCGCCGCTGAGTTCGAATCGCACACGCCCTACCTCTATTCCTGCTACGAGGGCGACGGGGAGCATCCCGCCGAATGCGAGGCCGAGCCGACGGATCGTCGCAAGATCATCATCCTGGGGGGCGGGCCGAACCGCATAGGACAGGGTATCGAGTTCGACTACTGCTGTGTCCACGCCGTCTACGCTTTGCGCGAGGCCGGCTACGAGACCATCATGGTGAATTGTAATCCGGAGACGGTTTCGACCGACTACGATACGGCCGACCGCCTCTATTTCGAACCGCTGACGGCCGAGGACGTGATCGAACTGGTCGAGGTCGAGCGCCGGAGCGGCGAATTGCTCGGGCTGATCGTGCAGTTCGGTGGTCAGACGCCGCTCAAGCTTGCCAAGCCTCTCGAGGCGGCGGGTATTCCCATTCTCGGCACCTCGCCCGACGCCATCGATCTCGCCGAAGATCGCGACCGTTTCCAGAGGCTGATCCACGAGCTGAAGCTGCGGCAACCGGACAATGGCACCGCGACTTCGCAGGAGCAGGCGATCGCCGTCGCGGACAAGATCGGTTATCCGGTCGTCATCCGCCCGTCCTATGTTCTGGGCGGCCGCGCGATGCAGATCGTCTACGATCGCGCCGGCATCGAACGCTATACGCGTGACGCCGTAAAGGTTTCGGGTGACACGCCGGTGCTGATCGATTGCTATCTGCGCGATGCAATCGAGGTCGATGTCGATGCTCTTGCCGACAAGGACCAGAATGTCTTCGTCGCCGGCATCATGGAGCATATCGAGGAGGCTGGAATTCACTCCGGCGACTCGGCCTGCTCGCTGCCGCCGCATTCGCTTCCGCCAAAGATCCTGGCCGAAATCGAGCGACAGACCGAGGCGATGGCCAAGGCGCTCAAGGTCGTGGGACTGATGAACGTTCAGTATGCCGTCAAGGATGGCGACGTCTATGTGCTCGAGGTCAATCCGCGAGCCAGCCGTACCGTGCCGTTCGTCGCCAAGGCGACCGGTCAGCCGATCGCCAAGTATGCTGCCCGCCTGATGGCCGGCGAGCCCCTGAAGGCGCTGGCCATCAAGAAGGCCCGCGGCAAGCATATCGCGGTAAAGGAAGCGGTCTTCCCGTTTGCCCGCTTTCCCGGCGTCGACATCATCCTTGGCCCCGAAATGCGATCGACCGGCGAAGTCATGGGCCTCGATACGAACTTCGGTCGGGCCTTCGCGAAGTCGCAGCTTGGTGCCGGAAGCAAGGTGCCGGTCGAGGGCGTTGTCTTCGTTTCGGTAAAGGACCAGGACAAGCCGGCGATGGTGAAGCCGGTGAAGAGGCTGATCGACCTCGGCTTCAAGGTGGTGGCCACAGGCGGCACATCCGACTTCCTGCGCAAGCACGGCATCGAGACTCAGCGGGTGAACAAGGTCCTTGAAGGCCGGCCGCACGTGGTCGATCTGATGAAGGACGGCAAGGTTCAACTCGTCTTCAACACGGTCGATGGCGAAAGCGCCTTGACCGACAGCTTTACGCTTCGGCGCACCGCGCTGATGCACAAGATTGCGTATTACACGACCGTTGCGGGGGCCAAGGCTTCGGTCGAAGGCATCGCCGCGTTGTCCGAGGGCCCTTTGGACGTGGCGCCACTGCAATCCTACTTCAAAACCACGTTCTAGGCTCTAGACGCGCCCCGCATTCTGCCCCGACCAAGGGTTTCCTTGACCGTTGACGCCGCACGATTCATTGACGACGATCCAATAATGGAAAGAGTTCCGACGACAGCCGAGGGGCTGAAGAGCCTCGAGGACGAATTGAAGCAACTGAAGAGCGTGGAGCGACCGTCGATCATCAAGGCGATCGCGGCGGCGCGTGAGCATGGCGATCTTTCGGAGAACGCCGAATATACGTCTGCACGCGAACGCCAGAGCTTCATCGAGGGCCGGATCGCAGAGGTCGAGAGCATTATTTCGCGCGCCGAAGTGATCGATTTCAGCAAACTCACGGGGAAGATCGTGAAGTTTGGCGCCACTGTGCGGCTGGCTGACGAGGATACTGACGAGAAGGTGAAATACCAGATCGTCGGCCCCTACGAGGCCGACCTCAGCAGGGGCAGCATCTCTGTGACGTCTCCGATCGGCCGGGCGCTGATCGGCAAGACCGTTGGCGATACCGTGGAAGTCCAGACTCCGCGCGGTGCCCGCTCCTACGAGGTCGTCGGCGTCCAGTTCAAGTAGACGCCATCATCGCCCGTGCGCGGCGGACACCGGCTGATTTCATGACCGCATACTGGACGCCGAACAGCGCGATCTTGCTTGCGATCGCCCAGACCGACTTGACGGCCGCCCACGTTGCCGCGTCGAGACTTAGGGCCAGCACCAGATTGAGCGCGGCCGAGAAGAACATCAGCCCAGCCCAGATATAGCCAAAAACGATGCCAAGGTCGGGCACGGTAGTTTGCGCGATCGGCGGCAGATAGCGGTTCATCCACCCGCGCTTCAGCATCACCACACCGACGATGACGTAGATCACCGTGGGTTTCAGCATCACGAAGACCGGGTCACTGGTGAGGAACGTTGCCGTGCCGGAGGCGAGGACAATGACCAGGCTGAGCCATTGCAGAGCCTCAATCGGTCGATTCTTCGCAACATCCCAGGCGATCTGTCCGATGCCCAGCGCCATGCCCAGGGCCACCGCAAGGATGATGTTGTCGGTCAGCAGGTACGCGCCGAGGAACAGCAGCGTGGACGCCATGTCGAGCAGCAGGACACGAGACGCCTGGAAGAGACTCTTCATGACGCGGCCTCCGTCGCGGTCTTAATGACTACGCCGTGTATCTAACGGACCGTATCAATACACGGTGTTTTCATCAAGAGAAAACCACGTCAGACGGCGACTTTGACATAGGTGTCCTTCATGACGATCAAGCCCTGGCGGAAGGTATAGAGGTCGCAACCCAACCATTCCTGGCGCTCGCCGCTCACAAGGGTGGCGGTGCGATGCCATTCCGTGACCGCTCTGCTACCGCAGATGAATTCGCTGGTGTGCTGCCATTTGACGTCGCCGGTGGTGGCGAACAGCGGCTCGAAGTAGCTTCGGATGGCGACCTTGCCCTTGAAGCTTTGCCCCCAGTGATGGGGACCCTTGGCATTACGGAACTCTCCATCCTCGGCGAAAAAGCCCACGATGCCATCGACGTCGCGGCGCGCAAAGGCGCCGGCGATTTCGTGCAGAAGCTCGAGGGTTACGTCGGAACCAGTATTCCCGGTCATGGTTCATCCTTCATCTTGCGGGCCGGACACTCATTCGACGGGAATGGGTACCCCCGGCGTCTGCTTGCCGGTGCGGAACACCATCATCGACTTCACGTGGCTGACATTGGGGGCGGAGGTGAGCCGCGTCGTCAGGAACTTCTGGTACTCGTCCCAAGTCTCGGCGACGATTTTCAGCAGAAAGTCGGCCTCACCGGCAAGCATGTGGCATTCGCGGACCTCGTCCCAGCCGGCGATCAGATCCTCGAACGACTTGAGATCGGCTTCGGCCTGGCTATTCAAGCCGACCAGTGCGAATACCGAGACGCTGTAGCCAAGTGCTTCAGGGCTGAGATCAGCGTGATAACCCTTGATGATGCCGGCACGCTCGAGGGCGCGTACCCGGCGCAGGCACGGTGGCGCGGAAATACCGGCGC
>CALFRN010000357.1 GCA_937919085.1 uncultured Reyranella sp. | reverse complement strand
GCCGTTGCGTTCAGATTGATGCCGCCCTGGCGCATTTCGGTGAGCATGCGGCGGCGGCTGCCCTCGAGGTCGAGGGCAGCGGTGGCCTCGACCACGACGGCGACGTCGAAGCCCGCCTGTCGTGCATCGATCGCCGTCCAGGCGACGCAGTAGTCGAGTGCCAGGCCGCAGATCGTCAATTTGGTGAATCCCCGCGCCTTCAGGTAGCCGTCGAGGCCGGTGCGGGTCATGCGGTCGTTCTCGCGGAATGCCGAGTACGAATCGATGCCGGCGTGGAAGCCTTTGCGTATCACCACCTGCGCCTTGGTGGCCTCGAGCCCGGCATGAAACTCGGCCCCTGCCGTACCCTGCATGCAATGGTCCGGCCACAGCGTCTGTGGGCCATAGGGAAATTTGACGGTGGTGAACGGCTGCGCGTCCGCCCAGGAACTGGCGAACGAGGCATGGCCCGGTGGGTGCCAGTCCTGGGTCAGGATCACATGGTCGAAGCGGCTGATCAGGCGGTTGACCAGCGGCACGACCGCGGCGGCGCCGGGGACGGCCAGGGCGCCGCCCTCGCAGAAGTCGTTCTGCATATCGACCACGATCAACGCCTCGTTCGGCATCCGGTACGCTCCATTACAATGGCGGGATGTCGCCCAAGCCTTGTTCGCTCCGGAATGCGGCGATCCAGTGGCCGAGTGAGCGGCTCTCGATGGCACCGCGCAGCCCGCGCATGATGTCCTGATAATAGTGCAGGTTGTGCCAGGTCAGCAGCATCGAGCCCAGTATCTCTTCCGACCGGATCAGATGGTGCAGATAGGCGCGGCTGTGATCCCGGCAGGCCGGGCAGGTGCAATGCTCGTCGATCGGCCGCGGATCTTCGCGGTGGCGGGCATTGCGCAGATTGAGTTCGCCGCGCCGGGTAAATGCCTGCGCCGTGCGGCCGGCCCGTGTCGGCATGACGCAGTCGAACATGTCGATGCCGCGGGCCACGGCGCCGACGATGTCGGCCGGCCGGCCGACGCCCATCAGATAGCGCGGCCGGTCGGCGGGCAGCATCGGCACCGTGATATCGAGCGTGGCGAACATCAGTTCCTGGCCTTCGCCGACGGCCAGGCCACCGATGGCATAGCCGTCGAACCCGATCGCGGTCAGGGCGGCAACGCTTTCCTCGCGCAGGGCGGGAAAAATGCTGCCCTGGACGATGCCGAACAGGCCGTAGCCCGGCCGCTCCGTGAAGGCCCGCCTGCCGCGCTCGGCCCATGTCATGGAAAGGCGCATGGAAGCTGCGGCGGCGGCCTCCTCGACCGGCCAGGTCGTGCACTCGTCGAACGACATGGTGATGTCGGCGTCGAGCAGGCGCTGGATTTCGATCGAGCGCTGCGGCGTAAGCCGGTGTTCCGAGCCGTCGGACGGCGAACGGAACGTGACGCCGTCGGGGTCGAGCTTGCGAAGCTCCTTCAGCGACATGACCTGGAAGCCGCCCGAGTCGGTGAGGATCGGACCCGGCCAGTTCATGAATTTGTGCAGGCCGCCCAGTGCCGCCACGCGTTCCGCCCCCGGCCGCAGCATCAGGTGGAAGGTGTTGCCGAGAACGATCTCGGCGCCGGTTTCGGCAACCGACTGCGGCAGCATCGCCTTCACCGTGCCGGCCGTGCCGACCGGCATGAAGGCCGGCGTCTCGATCGTGCCGTGTGCGGTGGCGATCCGTCCCCGCCGCGCCGCGCCGTCATTGCCCAGAAGTTCGAAGGAAAGACTCATCGCCGCAACAGACAACAATCGCCATAGGAATAGAAGCGGTATCGCTCCTGCACGGCATGGGCATAGGCGTCCTTCATGCGTTCCAGTCCGGCGAAGGCCGCCACCAGCATGAACAGCGTCGAGCGCGGCAGATGGAAGTTGGTGAGCAGCAGGTCGACGGCCTGGAAGCGAAAGCCGGGCGTGATGAAGATGTCGGTCTCGCCGGTCCATGCCCGGATCGGGCCGGTACGGGCCACGGACTCGAGCAGGCGGAGCGAAGTGGTTCCGACCGAGACGACGCGCCCGGCGCGGGCCACGGCATCGGCGGTAGCCTGGGAAACTTCGCCCCATTCGGCATGCATGACATGGGCGTCGGTGTCGTCCACCCGCACCGGCTGGAAGGTACCGGCGCCGACATGCAGCGTGACACCGGCTGTGGCGATGCCGGCATCCGCCAATGCCGCCATCAGTTCCGGCGTGAAGTGCAGCCCCGCCGTCGGCGCGGCGACCGATCCGTCATGCCTGGCGAACAGGGTCTGGTAATCGACGCGATCGCGCGCGTCGGCGGTGCCGCCGCGAATGTAGGGCGGCAGCGGCACGGCGCCTTCCGCTTCCAGGGCGGCCCTGAGATCGGTGCCGCTCCGGTCGAAGGCGATGTCGATCGAGCCATCCTCATGCTTGGCCGTGACGTGAGCGCCGAGCTTGCCGAACGTGAGCGCATCGCCGCTCTTCAGCCGTTTGGTCGGGCGCGCGAAGGCCAGCCACCGGCCGGCCGCGCGCTCGCGGATCAGGAGCACCTCGATCCTGCCGCCCGCCGGTCGTGTGCCGATCAGGCGGGCGGGGATCACCTTGGTATCGTTGAAGACCAGCAGGTCGCCGCGGCGCAGCAGTCCGGGCAGGTCGCGCACGCCGCGGTCGTGAAGACCATCCGGTGCCACCTCGAGCAGCCGCGCCGTGTCCCTCGGAGTGACCGGCCGCTGGGCGATGAGATCCTGTGGCAGCTCGAAGTCGAAGAGATCGACCCGCATCGCTATCAGGTCTGGCCGATATCCATGACCTCGGCGTCGGAGTCGTCGGCCGGCGGCGGGGCGTGGGCGTCGACCAGGGCGACGAAGCGGTGCACGCCGTCCACCACCACGCGCTTCACGCGGGCGCGGGTTTCGAGGCAGTGGAGATGCGCCAGGGTCTCGCCGAAGGCGAAGACGATCTGGTTGTTGTCGAGATGGCGCGGGAACAGCACCGGCACCATGTCCCAGCCGGTGGCGCCCCCCCCCTTGCCGTCGATTGGGCCGCGCTGGGCGATGGCGAAGGTGATGTCGTTCAAGCGCGCATCGTGATGGGCCACGAGCTGATCGAGCCTGGTGTGCAGGCCGATGAACGGAAAGCCGTGGGAGGGCAGCACCAGCGCATCGGCCGGCAGGCGGCGGAAGCGCGAGAAGCCGTCGAGGAACCAGGTGAGGGCATCGGCCAGCGGCTCGTTCGGCCACACGCCGACATTGGTGCTGATCTTGGGCAGGACCTGGTCGCCCGCGATCATCACATTGAGCTCGGGGCACCACAGCGAGGCATGCTCGGGCGCATGGCCGCGGCCCACGATCACATCCCAGCGATGGCCGCCGATGGTGATGGGATGGGCATGGATCAGGCGCTGGAAGGTGGTGGGCAGGGGCACCACGCCCTTGGCATAGCCGCCCTTGTGACGGTGGAAGTTGGCGATGCGGTCCGGGGGAACGCCATTGCGCGCCACGTGGGCGGCGCGCGTCTCCTCGCTCTCGACGAAGTCGTTGCGCGCAGCCTGCGCACTCATGTACTCGCCCAGCGTCATCGAGAGCGGTGCGTCCCACTTCTCGCACAGCCAGCCCGCGAGGCCGATATGATCGGGATGGAGATGGGTGCCGATCACGCGCGTCACCGGCTTGCCGCCCAGGCGGGTGGCGAAGATCTTCTCCCACAGGTCGCGCGTATCCTGCGTGTTGATGCCGGTATCGACGATGGTCCAGCCGTCCTTCTCCTCGACCAGCCACAGGTTGATGTGGTTGAGCTGGAAGGGCAGCGGCATGCGCAGCCAGTAGATGCCGGGAGCGACGTTCTTGATGTCGCCGGGTTCCGGCACGTCGCCGCAGGGAAAGCGCAGTTGCGCCAGAAGGCGCTGGGACTCGGTGATGGCGTCAGGCATGGCCGCAATTTAGCGGCGATAGCGGCCGGGTGTCACGATTTCCGGCCGACTGCCCGCCATGCGATATCGCGCCGGCAAAAGCCTTCCGGCCAGTCGATCAGGTCGACGGCGCGATAGGCGCGCGCCCGTGCCTCCTCGACCGTGGGGGCCATTGCCGTGACGTTCAGCACCCGCCCGCCATTGGCGAGGATGCGCGTGCCATCCGCCTTGGTGCCGGCATGGAAGATCTGCACGCCCTCGACCTTGCCGGCCTCGGCCAGGCCGCGGATCTCGCTGCCCTTTTCGTAGGCATCCGGATAGCCCTTGGTCGCCAGGATGACGGTGAGCACTGCCTGGTCGGACCAGCGCAGGTCGAGATGGGCGAGGCCGCCGTCGGCGCAGGCGATCAGGGCCGGCAAGATGTCGGATTTCAGTCGCATCATCATGGGCTGGGTTTCGGGATCGCCAAAGCGGCAGTTGTATTCGACCAGGCGCGGCTTGCCCTGGTCGACCATCAGACCGACATAGAAAACGCCTTTGAACGGTGCGCCGAGCTCCTTCATGCCGCGCACGGTCGGCAGTACGATCTCGTCCATCGTGCGCTTCTGCAGCGCGGCGTCGAAGATCGGCACCGGCGAATAGGCGCCCATGCCGCCGGTGTTCGGACCCTTGTCGTCGTCGAAGGCACGCTTGTGGTCTTGCGCCGCGACCAGTGGCAGCACGTCCTCGCCGTCGCACAGGACGAAGAAGCTCACTTCCTCGCCCTGCATGAATTCTTCGATCACAATCGACGATCCCGAAGCGCCGAACCTGTTGCCCGACAGCATGTCGCGCGCGGCGGCGATTGCCTCGTCGGTCGTCTCGGCGATGATCACGCCCTTGCCGGCGGCGAGCCCGTCGGCCTTGATCACGATCGGCGTCTTCCGAGCCTTGAGATAGGCTTCTGCCTTGGCGACATCATCGAAGCGCTCATAGGCGGCAGTCGGGATGCCGTAGCGTTTGCACAGGTCCTTGGTGAAGCTCTTCGAACCTTCGAGCCGGGCGGCCGACCTGGACGGGCCAAAATGCTTGATACCGGCAGCGGCGAAGGCGTCGGCCATGCCCGCAACCAGCGGGGCGTCGGGCGCGATCACGGTAAAATCGATTTTCAGGCGCTGGGCCAGCGCCACCTGGCCCGGAATATCCTCGGCCCCGACGTCCATGCATTCGGCGACCTGGGCGATACCGGCGTTGCCCGGGGCACAGAACAGTTTGGTGCAAAGCGGCGAGGCCGAAATCGCCCAGCACAGCGCATGTTCGCGGCCGCCGCCGCCTACCACCAGGATTCGCATGGCGAGGCTTTGACCACAGTTTGCGCCGTGGGCACAAGCGGCTAGGCTGCGCCACCCATGGATAACCTCGATCCGCCCGGCGCCGCAGGCGCCGCCGTCAGCAACGTCCCGGAATTCTCGGTTTCTGAGCTTTCGTTTGCCTTGAAGCGTGAGATCGAGACGGCATTCCCGCGCGTGCGGGTGCGCGGCGAGATCAGCCAGCCGTCGTTTCCGCGCTCAGGCCACTGCTATTTCCGCCTCAAGGACGAAAATGCCGTGATCGACGGCGTTGCCTGGAAGGGTACGATCCCCCGGTTGGGCATCAAGATCGAGGAGGGGCTGGAGGTCATCGCCACCGGCAAGCTCACGACCTATGCCGGCTCTTCGCGCTACCAGATCATCGTCGACCGCCTCGAACTCGCCGGCGAAGGCGCGCTTCTGAAGCTGCTGGAGGACCGGCGCAAGAAGCTCCAGGCCGAAGGCCTGTTCGACACCGACCGCAAGCGGGCGCTGCCGTTTCTGCCCGAAGTCGTGGGCGTGGTGACCTCGCCGTCGGGCGCGGTGATCCGCGACATCCTGCATCGCCTGGCCGACCGTTTTCCGCGCCATGTGCTGGTGTGGCCGGTCGCGGTCCAGGGCGAGAAGGCGGCGGCGGAAGTGGCGGCGGCCATTGCCGGCTTCAACCGGCTGCCAAGTAGGGAACAGGGGGGTGGACCGGTGCCGCGGCCCGACGTGCTGATCGTGGCACGCGGCGGCGGCAGCCTGGAAGACCTCTGGGCTTTCAACGAAGAGATCGTGGTCCGTGCCGCGGCAGCCTCGGAAATTCCGCTGATCTCGGCGGTCGGCCACGAGACCGACACCACCCTGATCGATTTCGCCTCGGACCGCCGGGCGCCCACGCCCTCGGCGGCGGCCGAGATGGCCGTGCCGGTGCGCGCCGACCTCGTGACCGAGACGCTCGACTACGCCAAGCGCCTGGCGGGTGGCATGACCCGCCTGTTGCGCGAGCAGGCGATGGAGCTGGCCGGTCTGGTGCGCGGCCTCGGCGATCCACGCCGCCTGATCGAGGAGCGTCAGCAGCGGCTGGATGTCAGCGGCGAACGCCTCGCGCTGGCCACCCGCCAGCTCGTCGACCGTCGCGCCACGGCGCTGGCGGCAGCCCGGCTCATAGAACCGCATGCGGTCATCGCGGCCAAGGAACAGCTGCTGTCGGCCGAGGCGCGTGCCCTGAGGAGCGCGATGGAACGTTTCAGGGGCGATACCTTGCAGAAGATCGGCCGCACCTCCGATCGGCTCGACCAGTTCGGCGAACGCCTGAAGCGCGCGGGCGCCGACCTCCTGGAACGCGGCCTTCAACGCGTCGATCAGGCCGCCAAGCTGATGGAAAGCTATTCCTTTCACTCCGTGCTCGGCCGTGGGTTTGCGCTGGTGCGCGACCAGGAAGGCGCGCCGGTGCTGGCCGCTGCCGGGGTGCGGACGGGCGATGCGCTCAAGATTCAGTTTGCCGACGGCAATATCGATGCGCGTGTCACGGACGCCCCCGTTTCGGCGCCGCGACCGGCCTCGCCACCACGCCGTCGCGACGGTGGTGGCGGCACGCAAGGCTCACTTTTGTAGGGGAAATGTACATGACCACCGCGCCGCTGTCGGCCGAGACGATCAAGAACTTCATGTATGCGAGCACCGCCACCGTCTCGATGCAGATGCTGAAGCGCGGCTTTCGCAATTCGGCGGTGAACGGCGTGCGGCCGCTCAATCCGAAAGCGACGCGGCTGGTCGGGCCGGCCTTCACCTTGCGCTATATCCCCGGCCGCGAGGATCTCGACAAGCCGCCGACGCCCAACGATCCACCCACTGCCCAGCGTGCGGCGATCGAGGATACGCCGCCCGGTTGCGTGCTGGTGATCGGTACCGAGGGCAATACGCGTTCAGGTACGCTGGGCGACATCCTGGCGCTCCGCCTCAAGGTGCGCGGCGTCGCCGGGGTGCTGAGCGATGGTGCGATGCGCGACACGCCGGTGATCGGCAAGTTCGATTTTCCGGTCTATTGCACGGCCGCAGCGGCGCCGCCCAGCATGAACCATCTGCATCCCGTCGAGGTCCAGACGCCTGTCGGGATTTGCGGCGTGGCGGTCTATCCCGGTGACGTGATCGTGGCCGACGAGGACGGCGCCATCGTCGTGCCGCGCAATATCGCGGATGAAGTGGCGCGCGATTCCTTCGAGCAGGAGCGGCTGGAAAAGTTCGTGGCCATCCGCATCGGCCAGGGTCGGGAAATTCCCGGCGTCTATCCGCCCAACGACCAGACCAAGAAAGACTATGCGGAGTGGATCAAGGCCGGCGAACCGGCGACCTGGCCTGCCTAACGCAGGTCGGCGAGGTCGCCGTAGGGTTTGGTGATCAGTTCGAGCAGGTGCCCGTTGGGGTCCTCGAAATAGACTCCGCGGCCGCCCCAGTAGTGGTTGGTTTTGCCGGCGCCGCTCTTGTCGGGATCGGAGAAGTAGGGGATGGCGCGCGCCTGCAGCTTGGCGAAGCCGGCATCGAACTCCGCGTCGTCGACGAGAAAAGCATAGTGCTGCGTACGCACGTCCTTGGAATCGACGAAGTCGAGCGTCACGCCATTGGTGGTGCGTACCGGCACGAAGTGTCCCCAGGGCGGCTCCACACCCACTCCAAGGATATCGGCCAGGAATTGCGCCGAGGCATGTTTGTCCCTGGCCGGAATGATGAGGTGATTGAGGGCTGCCATCGGACCTCCTGACGGGATCTCCTGCGGGATTGCCGTCGACGTAGGGGCTGCAACCGGAAAGTTCAATACCGGCCGGAACGTCAGGACCAGACGAGCGGCAGCGAAGCGAGGCCGTGCATCCCCAATCGTGCCTGCCATTTCAATTCAGCGTCCGGCACGGCGATCCGCACGCCGGGCCATCGGGTAAACAGCCGCTCGAGGGCGATCTGCGCCTCGGCGCGGGCGAGATGCATGCCGAGGCACAGATGGAGGCCGCCGCCGAAACCGACGTGGCGGTTCTTGCCATCGCGCAGGATGTCGAAGCGCAGCGGATCGTCGAAGGCCGCCGGGTCGACATTCGCCGAAGCCAGCATCGCCATCACCTTGTCGCCGCGCTTTAGCCGCGTCCCGTGGAACTCCATGTCGTGGCGCGCCATGCGCGGCTTGGTCGCCTGCACCGGTGAGCAATAGCGCAGGATCTCCTCGACCGCCTGCGGTGCGCGGGACCCGTCGGCCTTGAACAGGTCGAGCTGGTCGCGATGCGTCAGCAGGGCATGTATGCCGGTCGACAGCAAATGTGTCGTGGTCTCGTGGCCGGCCACGAACAGAAGAATGAGCATCGCCATCATCTCGTCGTCCGTCATCCGCTCGCCATCGGCCTCGGCATTGACGATTTCCGTCAGCAGGCACGGCTGCTGGTCCACACGGGCGCGATCGATCTCCTTGCGGAGATAGGCCGTCAGCCTGCCGATGGTCGGGATGATACGAATCAGCGTCCAGGCGTTCATCCGGCCGCTGAAGCCGGTCATCCACTCCATGAACTCCCGTCGGTCGCCCTGGAGACCCAGCATCTCGCAGATCACTTCGAGCGGCAGGGCGCGCGCGAAGCCGGAAACGATGTCGTGCTCGCCGCGCACCTCGATCTCGTCCAGCAACCGGTCGGCGATCCCGGCGATGGTCGGCCGGTAGGCGTCGATCCAGCCCTTGCGGAATGGCGCATCGACGAGCTTGCGCAGCCGGCGATGGTCGGGCTCATCCATCAGCAGCATGTTCTTCGTCAGGACCCGCAGCGGCCCGGGAATCCATCGAATGCCCAAGGCATTGCCCTTGCCGGCATTGCGTCCGTCGGCCGCGAACCTTTCGGCACCCTTCAGGAAGTCGGACGCCGCCTCGAAGCTCGTTGCCCAGTGGATCTTGCCGATCAGCGGCAGCTTCCACTCGACCACGGGCCCTTCGGCCAGAAGCCGCGCCAGCGTGGGATAGGGGTTGCGGTGGAAGGCAGCGCTTTGAAGGTCGAACTTTGCCAAGGCTCCCCCTTCGGTGGCCTATCGGCCTACGTCAGCCTCCACTGTACCAGCGTGAAGGGAGATTTGGCATCGTCATGCGGCTCGAAGACGGCTTCGACCTCGGCGCCGATCGGCACGTCCTGCCTGGGGTCGCCCAGCAGGTTGCCCAACATGCGCACATTGCCGGCATCGGGCAGCTCGACCAGCACGACGATGTAGGGGCCGTGGCCCTGCAATGCCGGATGCACCGGGTGCCACGGCCGTTCCCAGCTGTAGATGCGTCCCTTGCCCGACACCTTGTGCCAGTCGAGATCGAAGGACAGGCACTTGTGGCAGATCCATTCCGGCCCCCACTGGAAAGTACCGCAGCCCTTGCAACGCTGGACCTTGAGCTCACCGCGCCGCGTTCCATCCCAGTAGGGCTTGTCGAGGCCATCGTTCTCCGGCTCGGGTGCCGGCAGTCCGTTCGGAAGATAGCTCACAGCGTTGCCTCCGTACCCAGGATCATGCTGGAGACCGGTGTCACCATCGGGCCGGAGATCACCATCGACACCTCGGCACCGGGCACCTGCGACGTCGACTGGCCGCGCAGCTGGCGCACCGCCTCGACCTGCAGTTCCAGCCCGTGCATGTAGCATTCCGCCAGATTGCCGCCCGAGGTGTTGAGCGGCAGCTTGCCCGACGGTGCCAGCAGATTCTCCGGCTTGAGGAAGTCGTTGGCCTCCTCGGCCTTGAAGAAGCCGTGCTCGACCAGGCTCATCAGCACGCCGCCGGTGAAGTTCTCGTAGCTCTGCACGACGTCGACATCGGCGGGCTTCACCCCGGCCATGTCGTAGAGTTGTGGCGCCACGGTGGTAAAGCTCGACGTGGCATAAAGCGGCGCATTGTGGCCGCGCGCCGCGTTGCGATACTCCGATCCCTGCGCCGAGCCCAGCAGGTAGGCGGGCTTCTGGCCAAAATCGCGGGCCCGCTCGGCCGGCACCACGATCAACGCCGCGGCGCCGTCGTTTTCCATGCAGCAGTCGAACAGGCGCCATGGCTCGACGATCCAGCGTGAGGCGTCGTAGGCCTCGGCGGTCAGCGGCCGTCCGTGCATCACCGCGCGCGGGTTGGATTGGGCGTGGTGGTAGGATGCCAGCGCGATCGCCCGCTGCGCGCTATCGGCGATCCGGTTCTCGTGCAGGAAGCGCATGGCCCGCATGGCGTAGCGCTGGGCCGGCGACATCACGCCGTAGGGTGCGTTGAGCGCGGCCTCGCCGGTGGCGCTGCCGCCGGGAGGGGCTGCGCCGAAGCGCTGGAACTGCCCCTGCGCGAGAGCGCGGAACACCACGACGCAATCGGCGATGCCGCAGGCGACTGCCGCCGCCGCGTTGCCCATGGCGGCCGAGCCGCCGCCGCCGCCGCCTCCCCAGTTCATGTTGGAGAAGCGCAGCGCCGGCAGGCCGAGCGCGGCGGCGAGCCGCGACGGGTCGTTGCGGTCGTTGGAGTAGGAGGCGAAGCCGTCGATCTTGCGGGGATCGATGCCGGCGTCCTTGCAGGCCGCCAGGATCGCCTGAAGGGCCAGCTTGAACTCGGAAACCGGCGACTTGCCGTGTTTGTAGTAGGTGGTCTCACCGATACCGATGACCGCCACCTGGCCGCGGAGCGTGCGCTTGCTCATGGCTCAGTTGGCGCGGTAGCGCGGCGGGACGTCGATCCCGAGAAAGCGGGCGCAGTTGAGACCCAGCACCCGGGCACGGGCGCCGTCCGACAACTGTCCCATGGTGCGCTCGATCGCTTCGGCCGAATGCGGCCAGGTGCCTTCGTGATGCGGGTAGTCGTTGGCCCACATGAAGTTGGCATCGAGGCCGTACTGCTCGGCCAACGCGAGGCCGGCGCGGTCTTCCTGGAACGAGGAGAAGCCGTGGGCGCGATAGTAGTCGCTGGGCAGGCCCTGCAGTTTCGGCCGTACCCAGAAGTGATGCTTCTTGTAGGCTTCGTCCATCGCATCGAGCAGCCACGGCACCCAGCCGATGCCGGCTTCGATGGTGGCGAAGCGCAGCGTCCTGAAACGCTCCAGCACTCCAGAGGCGCAGAGATTGGCCACCGGTTCGATGGTGGGCGAAAGGGAATGCGAGACGTAATTCACCACGGCGCCGCCGTTGCCGCGCGCCGCCCGCGGGTCGCGTCCCGTCGAGACGTGGAAGGTGATCGGCAGGCTGGCGTCGGCGATCGCCGCCCACAGAGGATCGAAGTGCGGCAGGTTGTAGTTTACGTGGCTGCTCTCATGGCCGCCCCAGATCGGCTTGCACGGCAGCGTCAGGCACTTGAAGCCGAGCTTGGCCAGACGCTGTACTTCGGCGATCGAGCCTTCGAGGTCGCCGGTCGCGATCGAGCCGGCGGGGATCATGCGGTCCTGGTGCGTGCCGAACTGTTCCCACGCCCAGTCGTTCCACACCCGGCACTGCGCCATGGCGAACTGCGGGTCGGGCGTCGCCCACATGGCGAGGCCCTTGTTCGGGAAGATCAGCTCGACGTCGATGCCGTCGCGGTCGTGATCGGCGAGGCGGCCCAGCGGATCGGCGCCGGCCTTGTTGCGCGCCATGTCCTCGCCCTCGAGCGTCGACAGGCGCAGCCGGTCGGGTCGGTAGCCTTCGCAGTAGCGCCACTGCACACCGTCCTTGTCGGTCACCACGCGCGGCAGGCGCTCGTGATACTTCTTGTCCATGCGGTCGAGCCACAGCGTCGCGGGCTCGTTGGCATGGCCGTCGGCCGAAACCATGAAGTACTTCTTTGCAGCATCGGGACGGGCGCTGCGCGACCATCCGGCGGCGCCGGGAGTCTCCAG
>CALFRN010000356.1 GCA_937919085.1 uncultured Reyranella sp. | reverse complement strand
CCGCTTCGACCACACTGGCAGTAGTTGCCGGCAACGGCGTGGCGCCGGCCGCGAAGCTCTGGTCGAAGCTGGGCTACGGCAGCAGCGGCGAGGATGCCGAGGGGCCGCTTCTGCTCTGCGATCCCGAGGGGAAAATCCTGGCGTCCCTGCTGTCCCAGGGGACCGGCATCGGCTTCGGCCCGGCAACCGGTCTGCGCATGCGGGTCATTGCGCTCGATCCCAACCAGCGTGTCGCAGCCACCTTCGACTCCCGCGCGCTGCTGGCCGCGGCCGAATCGATCGGCGCCATCGCCGATGACGTGCGGGCCGATGGCGGCGCCGATTTGGTGCTGCGCACCGCCATGGCACCGGTCCTGGTGCTGCCGCGGGTCTTCGAACCGGATTTCTGTACCCAACTCATCCGCCTCTGGGCCAAGGGCGACCATCAGGACAGCGGCGTGTCCAGCCGCTATGGCAACGTCAACGTATCGCACCTGAAGCAGACCGAGGATTACACGGTCGTCGAGCCGATGCTGCTGAAGGCGATCTCCGACCGGCTGGCCTTCCGCATCGGCCCGGAGCTCACCAAGGTCTTCGGCTATGATCGCGAATTCACCTTCGACTCGCATGTCGTGCTGTCCTACAGCGCCGAGGGCAAGCACTTCTTCGGCGCCCATCGCGACAACGGCGCGCCGACGACCGCCAACCGCTCATTCGCGGTCTCGCTCAATCTCAATGACGATTACGATGGCGGCGAACTTGCCTTTCCGGAGTACGCCGGTGTCCGCGTCTGCCCGCCGCTTGGCGGGGCCGCAGTGTTCTCCTGCTCGCTGCTACACGTCGCCCTGCCGGTGACGCGCGGCCGTCGCTTCGTGCTGACGACGTTTTTCCGGCATAAGAGCTAGATCGATCCCAGAGGCTGAGGAATCCCATCATGGTTTACCGGCATTCGTACCTCTTCAGCATCAGCCCCAACACGCCGGCCCTCATGAAGGTTCAGCCCGACGAGGAGTTTCGCGTCGAGGTGCTGGGTTCGCTGGCGGAGGTCCCGGACGTAAGGACGATCCCAACCCCGTTCACGCCGGAGTGCGAGGGCCATCCGCTGACACCGATCGCCGGCCCGATCATCGTGCATGGGGCGGAACCCGGGGATGCCGTGGCCATCGACCTAATCGAGATTACGCCGCGCGTAGATGGGGTCACCGCAATCCTCAAGCAGTTCGGCGTGCTCAAGGATGAATTCGCCGATCCCAAGGCGCTCGCCTGTCCGGTACGCGACGGCAAGGCGTGGTTTGGAGACCGCATTCCGATTCCGCTCTATCCAAACCTCGGCACGATCTCGACCATGCCGCCGGAAGGCTACAAACCGTCCTACGCCGGTGCCTATGGTGGCGATTTCGACCAGAAGGATGTAGGCGTCGGCTCGCGGGTACATCTGCCGGTGATTCATCCCGGCGCGCAGGTATTTTTCGCCGATCCGCATGCGGTGATCAGCGACGGCATCATCTCCGGCACCGGCATCGAATGCAGCGCCTCGGTGCGCGCCCGCATCGGCCTGAACAAGAGCGTGAAACTCGACCGGCCGATCATCGAGCAGCCCGATACCATTCAAATTCTGGGTTGGGGACCGACCGTGGAGGCGGCTACGGAGGACGCCTCGCGTGGCGCGGTCGACTTCGTGGCCAGCCGGACCACGCTCTCCCGCGAGGAAGCCTACATGCTGCTCGGGATCACCGGTGAACTCCGCATCGGTACCTCGCCACGGCCGGTCATGTGCGCGCGGCTCATGATCCCGCGCGCCGTTCTCGAATCGGCCGGCATGACCCGGGTCATCTAGGCTGCCGGAATCCAGCTCTTGGCTTCGCCGTCATAGTGCGCGCCGGGATTGCCGTGGACGGTCGTGCGCCACATCAGGCGGCCTTCCCTGTCGCCATCGAACCACGTTGCCGCATGCACGAGGCAGCGGTTGTCCCAGACAAGAAGATCGCCCTGCGTCCATTCGTGGGCATAGCAGAAGCGACGCTCCGTCAGATGCGCCATGATCTCGTCGAGCAGCGCCGCGCCGGCGCCGTTCGGTCCGGGTTCCATGCCGACGAACGGCCCCTCGAACCAGTCCATCTGCCCCCACTCGCAGAGATACAACGATCGTTCTCCGGTCACCGGGTGCGTGCGCACGACCGGTTGGCGCTGCGAGCGTTCATGGTTTGCAAAAGCGCGCGGCATGCGGCCGGCAAGTGCTGCTTCACGCGAACGGCCGGAGCCCGGCTGGGCATGCAGGCCTTCGAGTCCATCGACTCTGGCCTTGAGTGCTGGCGGCAGCGCCTCGTACGCCAATATGCCGTTGGCAAACAGCGTCTGGCCTGCGTCCCGGGTAGCCGGTGTCACGGCATAGAACAGCGAGATGTCGGGCGGCGGCCGGCGGTAGCTCTGATCGGTGTGCCAACCCTTGCGATGCGGATACTGCACCGGGATCAGCCCGTCGGCAGCCAGCGGCGGCTCAGGCCGCTTGGGCGGCGCCTTGCTGACCGGCGGCATGTTCGAGACCAGCAGGATTTCCGGTACCGCCACATGCACCGATTTCAGGTCGGTGAGCGTGTGGCGATAGTCCTCGACTTCCGCCCCGAAGATGCGGCTCAGCCGAATGAGCAGGCCGGGATCGTCGGTGATCGCGCCCATCCCCTGGAGCAGCAGCAGCCCCCTGGCCTCGGCCAGCGCCGCCGGCAAGGCCGCACTGTCGCGTTCAGCCGCGGCGACGATCTCGCGCGCGGTCCCGGCGAGGCGCAGTGTTGCACCGAAAGCCGCGCCGGGCAGCGGCGCCTCCCGCGGCGAACTCATGCGCGCTGGCCGGCATAGGGATCGTTGATGCCGTCGAACGGCCAGATCGGGCGGCGCAGCTTGGTGAAGTTGAGCCGGCTGATATCGGGCGAGCAGATGCCGCCGGAATCGACCAGGATCACCTCGCGCGCGATCGGCGCGTAGGCGGCGCGGAAATGCTGCACGCTCTTCACGACCAGGACGCTCTTGGTTCGGGGATCGATGCCCTGGCTCAGGAAGACCTGCAGGTCGATCGTCTGGATCCGGTTGGAAATCGTCACCACGTCGATGCCGCCGATCCGCAGCACAGCCGTCGGCCCCATCGAGGTCTCGACGCCGGCATTCATCGGTCCGTCGTTCTTGAACTCGCCGTCGGAGAGCATCTTCACGATCGCCCTGGCCTTGACCGGCCCACCCATCGACGGATCGGTGTGGCCGCCCAGCACGACGTCGATCTCGGCACCGACACCGGCCTTGATGGCCTGCTGGACCGTTCCGGGATCCATGATCGTGCCAAACGCCACGTTCTCGACGTTGGCGTCGATCAGCGCCTGCAGGACACGCGTCGTATCGTTGT
The DNA here is from genome assembly GCA_937919085.1 of uncultured Reyranella sp. Lineage (GTDB taxonomy): Bacteria > Pseudomonadota > Alphaproteobacteria > Reyranellales > Reyranellaceae > Reyranella. Next base: position 1,889 of record CALFRN010000356.1, on the reverse strand, counting down.
AGCCGCCGCCGCCAGGATTGTCGGTGCCGTCGGCCACGACCAGCGGTCCCTTCTTGCCGACGCCCGCCCGCGCCGCGGTAATCGCATCGGAAATCGGCCGGTAGTCCGACGAGCTTTCATCGCGGCGCTTCCAGATCTCGTCCAGCATCGCTGCCGCCACCGCCTTGGCGCGAGCCTCGGCGGCCGGCTCGTGACTGACCGCCACCGACGGGCCGGTGTAGGGAATGTCGGCCCAGGTAAACCCCGCCTGAACGCTGACGACGTTGATACCCGGCTCCTTTTCGAAGGCATCGGCCTTGGCCAGCAGATCGCGCATCAGACCCGGTTGCGTCGTGCGGCCATGGTCGGCACCTTCGAGCATCGCCGGCTGGACCAGCAGGCAGCGTGGCTTCTTCCTGCCCTCCAACGCCTCCTGCACCAGCGCCGCGGCCTGCGCCGCGCGCTCGTAGCCGTCGATGTGCGGATAGGTGCGGTAGCTCACCAGCGCATTGGCGTGCCTGGCCATCTTCGTCGTGGCATTGGCGTGCAGGTCCAGCGTCGCGACCATGGGAATGTCCGGCCCGACGATGCCGCGCAGCGCCTCGAGCAGCGCGCCTTCGGCATCGTCCTCGGTTTCCGTCACCGCCGCGCCATGCAGCGAGAGACAGACGGCATCGAGCTTGCCGGCTTTCTTCGCCGCATCCACGATCATGTCGCGGATGGTCTCCCAGCACTCCTTCGTGAGCTTGCCCGACGGGGTGGCATTGGCAGCCCCGGCCCACACCGGCTCCCATCCGTACTTCTTCACCCCGTCGATATAGCCGCCGACTTCGTTCCTGGTGCCGGTAAAGCGCGGTACCATCGCCTCGCCTTCGATCAGCCAGCGCTTGCGATAATCCTCCAGCGTGGTGTGCAGTTTGCTGAAGGTGTTGGTCTCGTGCATGAACTGCGCGATCAGGACCCGGTACGCCATCTCTCTACTCCTACGCTCAGATTTTCGCCGTCTTCGACCATTCGGCCTGGCCGTCCTCGCCATCGACACCCATGGTCTCGAGGAAACGGCTGACCATCATGTAGTAGCCGATGGTGAGAGTAAGCTCGACCAGCGCGCCCGGGGTCATGATCGCCTGGACCGCCTTCAGTGTCTTGTCCGAGGCTTTCACATTGCGCACCACGTCGTCGGTGTAGCGCAGCACGGCCTTCTCGCTGTCGGTGAAGGCCGGCGCCTCGATGGTGGCATCGCGAAGTGCGGCGATCTTCTCCTCGGTGACACCGACGTCGCGGCCGATGCGTTCGTGCTGGAAGACCTCGTAGGCCGCACGGCTCAACCTCCCGACGCGGATGATCGCCAGTTCCCGCAGGACGGGATCGAGCTCGCAGCGATAGAGCAGCGCATTGCCCATCCGCAAGAAGCCCTTCGCCCCCTGCTCCGAGTTCGCCAGCATGCGATAGATGTTGAGCATCGGCTTCAGCTTGCCGAGCAGTTCGGCATGCTTGCCGGTGGCGGTATCGACTTCGTAGTACGGAATGCGCGGCATGATTTCTCCCCTTCAAGCCGGCAAACCTGAAGGCAAGCCATCTGGCGGTCAACGCCGGCAGATCGCCGCGTCAGATAATGCCGCGGCGTACCAGCGGGTTCAGCCAGCGGCCCCACGGTCCGGTAAGGATGATCGGCCGCTCGACCACGATCAGCGCGATGCAGGGGTCGCCGGGATCGGCAATCGGCTCGTGCCTCTGGTCGCCCGGCCCGACGGCGAAATCACCGACCGTGTAGCGGCCAGTCGCGTCGGAATAGCTGCCTTGCAGACAGACGGTGTATTCGTAGCCGGGGTGCTTGTGTTCCGGCAGACCATGTCCCGGCTCCAGCCGCAGCAGCGACACGCGGTAGGCATCGCCCGGTACGTCGAGGC
>CALFRN010000355.1 GCA_937919085.1 uncultured Reyranella sp. | reverse complement strand
GGCGGTCACCATCGTGTCGGAGAACAGCACGAGGGCTGCGACCATCGCCACCGGCAGCAGCAATAGCAGTTCGGCCGCGCCAAGCGTCGGGAGCTGGAAGCCCGGCAGGCCTGTCGGAAAATGGCCCACGACAGCGAGGCCATGGCCAGCCAGTCCCAGTACCAGTACCAGTCCGAATACCAGGCCGAGGGCAGCCGCCAAGGCCATCACCTGTCCGGCAATGCGCGGAAACCATCGCCGGCATCCCAAAATGATGGCGAAGGTCCCGACGCCGACGGCGAGTGCAACAGGGTTGGTGTTTCCGACGGTGCGACCGACCGCCATTAGCTGGTCAAGCGTGGTCTCACCCGCGGTCTGGATGCCCAGGATGCCGGGCAGCTGGCCGACGGCAATCACCGCCGCCAGCCCGTGCATGAACCCCACGATTACCGGCGTCGACAGGAAAACGGCGCCCCAGCCAAGGCGCCGAAAGCCAAACCGACCGGTACCATGACGGCGCCCAGAACGAGCCCCGCGGCAATATCATGTGGCAGCCAAGCGATCTCGTAGGTTCGGAGCGCCCCGATTCCAGGCAGCCATCGCGCCATCATGTCCTCACCCGGTGCGCGGTCTCGTCGTCATTCGCTGGAGCCGCCGGACTGTATGGCGGTCACCCACAATTCTGTCCAGAAATCCCCTCGCAGGCACGATAGTCTCATCGCGACGGTCAAATCGGCGATCTGGAGTGGTGATGGCGGACATTGTGAATGAGCTGCGCGCAAAGGCCCTGAGTAGCGGCCGGAAAGACGATCTCATGGCGCGTGCCGCTGACGAGATCGAACGGTTGCGCCGATTACCTGCTGTCGACTGGCAGCCGATGGACACCGCCCCCAAAGACGAGGGACCACTTCTGCTTTACTGCCCCGGCCTCTCCGGCCATGTCGCGGACGAGATCGTGGTCGGGGCCTGGATGTTCGACGCGAACCGCCGCACCTTCGGCTACTGGACCAGCGACGTCGGCCGGCTCGATCTGGGTTTCGTGGAGACCGGTCCCTGGATCGAGTACCCGGAGCTGCAGCCGACGCAATGGGCCCGCCTGCTGGAGCGGCCCGGTCGGAAGAGCTGACGCCGGTTTCGCTCTTGAGGAGGCGGTATCCGGCGGCTTCGCATAACGCCAAAGTCTACGGCAACCACCGGCCGCTTCCAAAATTCCCCGGATGGCGCTTGCTACCGGCGCCCCGCCAAGCCTGGCACTGCCTTCAGTATCCGGCCGAGCGGTCGACCACTTCCTTCAGCGGCTCGCCGTCCAGGAAGCGGCGCAGATTGTCGACGAACAGGCGAGCGACGAACTTGTCGCGCTGCGGATGTGGACCGCCGATATGCGGGAGAACGATGATGCCATCGGCCTTCCAGAGCGGATGCTCCGGCGGCAGCGGCTCCTGGCGGAAAACGTCGAGCAGGGCGCCCGCGATCTTCCCGGCCTTTGCGGCAGCGATCAGGTCGGCATCGTTGATCGTATGGCCGCGGCCGAAGTTCAGCAGCCATGCCGTGGGTTTCATCAACGCCAGACGCTCGGCGTTGATGAAGTTGTCGGTTTCAGGAGTCGCCGGCAGCAACAACAGCAGGAAGTCGGATTGAGCCAGCACCTCGCCAGTCCGCTCAGGCGGGAATACCTCGACGACATTTTCCATCGCCGCCGGACGACGCTTGGTGCCGATCACGCGCATACCCAAAGCCACAGCGATACGGGCTACTTCCTGGCCGATGACACCGAGGCCTAGGATACCCAGGGTCTTGCCGGTGAGCGGCTGCGGCACTGTGTGGACCCACTTGGCGCTCTTCTGATTCTCGACGGCCAGCGCCACAGGCTTGGCAACATAGAACAGCGAGGCGATGATGTTTTCCGGCATCGACTCCTTGTGCGTGCCGCGCGCGCAGGTGAGCGTAAGGGCCCGGGGCAAGTCGGGCAACGCCATCCACCCTTCGACACCCGCGCTCATCGCCTGGGCCCAACGCAGTTTCGGCATGGTCGGCAGCACGCCGGCAGGAACAGCAGTCGCCATCAGTGCTTCGGTGCGGGCAAGCTGGTCGGCCGAGGGCCGTTCCTTGCGCGACAGCGTATCGACCGCGACACGGTCGGCAAGGCCCGCCGCTGCGATGGCGTCGAGATAGGCGGCCGACGAGTCGGTCCACAACAGAATATGCGCGCGATTGGTCACGGCGAGGGCTCCCCAAGTTTGACCTCGACCGTAATGGCGATGCCGTTTCCTGCCTACCGAAAACCGGGGGCAGGCGGCGATCAGGCTGCGAGTTTGTAAAGCTCCGCCACGTTGTCGTGCAGGATCCGCTTGCGCAGATCCGGCGCGAGATGGGACGCCTGCTCCTTGAGTACGTCCTGGCTCCATGGCCAGGTCGAGTCGCTATGGGGGAAGTCGTTGGCCCACATGAGCTGGTTGGGCGCGAGATGGTCGGCGAACTGAAATGCCGTCCAGTCGTCCTGGAAAGTGAGCGCGATGTGCTCGCGGAAGTACTCTGACGGCAGGCGCTTCAGTTCATTGCCTTTCATCCAGTAGCGATGACGCTTGTAGGTATGGTCCATGCGGTACATGAAATGCGGCGCCCAGCCGGCATCGGCTTCGACGCAGACCACGCGCAGCCCGGGGTGACGCTCGAACACGCCGGAGAAGACCAGCATGCCCATGATGTCCTGGCAGCCGCGGATGATGGCGAGGAAGCCGTTCATCTTGGGGCCGCGCGGCTTGGCGAGACTGTTGTCGCCGCTCGAGGTCAGGATGTGCCACGACAGCGGCAACTCGAGCGCCACGGCGGCCTCCCAGAACGGATCGTAGGCCTCGTGATCGTAGTCGAATTCTCCGGGATTGCCCGGCATCATCACACCCTTGAAGCCCATAGCCTTGATGCGCTCGAGGTCGGCGATGCCCTCCTTCACCGTGCGCATCGCGGTCTGGCCGAGGCCGACGATGCGGTCCGGCGCGTGGCTGCAGTAGCCCTGGAGCCAGCGGTTGTACGCGTCGAAGCAGGCCTTCTTGTAGTCGAAGTCGGGGTGATTGCAGATCAACATGCCGACCGTGGGATAGATGATTTCGGCGCCGACGCCGTCCTTGTCCTGGTCGGCGAGGCGCGCCGTGGGATCCCAGCCGCTGCGATGCAGGTCCTCAAACCTGGCGCCACCAATTCGGATGTCCTTGGGAGCCACGCCAGCGGCGGCGATCAGCCCCATCGGCACTGGCGTCTTCATGCCGTCAACGACGTAAATGTCACCCATGCTTTCCTTATGGACGATGCGCGGCGCCCGCTCGCGCCACGCCGGATCTATGTGATCGAGATAGCAGTTGGGGGGTTCGGTAATATGAGAATCGGCGGAAATCGGGCGCCAGCTCATGTCATTCCTCCTGCGTTTGCGGGGGAAAGGGTAGGCAGAGGCCGAGTGTCGCTGCAACCCGCTGCGATAGGCCGATTTCGTCGGGCGGCAACGGTTGAACCCGGGCAGCCCCTATGGCATACCCCCGCCGTCTGCGGACTACGGTCCCGATGGCGCTGCCGTAGCTCAGTGGTAGAGCACCCCCTTGGTAAGGGGGAGGTCCACAGTTCAATCCTGTGCGGCAGCACCAGCAGCCCCTCGCCCCGCCCCGAATGAAGACGCCGCCCGAAGGCGGCGTCCACGACAGGTCCAGTCTTCGCTTGCTCAGTTGCGCGAGAAGCCTTCAAGTTCGCTGGTCGCCCAGGCAATCGTCTTTTCCATCGCCTCGCCCTTGGCGTGACGGACGATCATCTGGGTCGGGATGGCCTGGACGTAGATCTGCTCGCCGATCTTGTGCGGGGCCGGAGCTCCGGCCGACGCCATGATCTGCGCATTGTACGGATTCGGGTAATGGAAGAGCGTGCCCTTCGGCGGCGCCTCCTCGGCCCAGGTCTTGAGCGTCGTCAGATTTTCGAAAGAAGGCAGATCGTAGCCGCCGCTCGCCGCCACCAGCTTTTCGACTGCCGAAGGCTGCGACATGTAGGCGGTCAGGCTCTTGGCCGCCGACTGGTTCTTGCTGAAGTCCCAAGTGCCCCAGAAGTACGGCGTGAAGGGGGCATAGCGCCCCTTCGGGCCCTTGGCGAAGCCATGGGTCCAGAGCTGCTCGGCGATCTGCGGCGCATCGCGCTTGGCGACGGCCCAGGCGCTGGGTGGGTTCATGATCATGGCGCCCTTGCCCGAGACCAGCCACTTGTTGTTCGAGGCGTCGTCCCAAGCCGGCGCGTCGGGCGGCAGGAAGGCGAACAGACGCTTGTAGTAATCGAGCGCCTGGCGAACGTTGTCACTGTTGACGGTGATGTCGCCCTTGGCGTTCACCAAGTCGGCACCGAAGCCGTGGAAGATCGCGCCCGCGGTATCGACGCTGTCCGACGTCGTGCCGAGACCGATACCGAAAGGATGGCCGCCCTTGTGGCAGGCTTCCGCGGCCTTCAGGAAGGTGTCGAAGGTCCAGTCATCGGCCTTGGGCGGTCCGCCGGCCGGGTACATGGCCTGCACATCGATGCCCGCAAGATTTTTCATGAGGTCGATGCGCGAGCACGGTCCCTTGATCTGGGTACCGATGCAGATCGGCACGGCAATCCATTTGCCCTTGATCTTGCCGAGATATTCGACGGCCGAGTTCACCGCGCCGTTCTGCTTGATCAGCCCATCCATGACATCGTTCATCGGCACCAGCTGGTCGGCGTAGCGCGACGGCAGCCAGGTCGAGAGCGCCAGGATGTCATGGCCGGACTTGGCCTGCGATTCGGCCGCGCCGGTCAGCAGCAGCTTGTTGCCCTGCGAGGTGATGTAGTCGATCGTGACGTCGACCTTCTCCTTGGCCGCCCACTCCTCGATCAACGCCGTGCTGGTCTTGTTGGCGCCCGGCACCCAGTGATCCCAAAGGCCGAGCGAAAGTTTGCCCGCCGCGTATGCGCCACGGACAAAGGGTGCCGCGACGAGAGCGGCAGACAATGCAGCCGTACCGGTTACGACACGACGACGCGCAATCTTACTAGAAGCCATGTTTTCCTCCGAATGTTGCGATCCTCATCGGGACCTTGTGACAACGCTATGCCGCTGGCGCCGTCAGGACAATCTAATTCGGTTGAAAAACATGGCGTGGATAAGGCGGAGTGTCCGCGAGCGCCACACCGCACGCGGTGTGAAGCGCAGATGGCGAGAGCCCTTTTCGTTGAAGCGGCGGGATCCAACGATTGGAACAGCGGCGAACAGAAAGCTCATGCCGAGCTGCCGCGCT
>CALFRN010000354.1 GCA_937919085.1 uncultured Reyranella sp. | reverse complement strand
CCCACGATCATGATTGCCGAAAAGGGTTCGGACATGATCAAGGAAGATGCCAAGATGGGGCACAAGGCTGCCGCCTGAGCCGAGGAGAAAGCGATGAAACTGTCCGGATCGACTCTTGCCGTTCTTGTCACGTGCGTTGCCGTTTCGGCCTGCATGCCGCCGCTTCCGGTTGCCGAAAGCAAGGAGAACCTGCTGGCGTCCTCGGGGTTCAGGACCATTTCGGTGAACACACCGGCGAAGCAGGCTGCCTTCAAGCGGCTGCCGGCGCACGAACTGTCGCGAAAGACCTACAAGGGCAAGGCCATCTGGGTGTACCCCGACCGCGACGTCTGCGGTTGCGTCTATATCGGCAGTCAGAAGGCCTACAACGCCTACATCAAGAAGGCGACCCAGAACATGATCTCGGACTCGGTCAAGGCCAACTACTCCGACGACCCGTACAGCCCGACGGCGTCGATAGAGGCCATGGACTATGACTGGGCCAGCGATCCGGAAGCCTACGGCATCAACGACGACTGGTAGGACCGGATTCAGCCCGGCGACGCGGGCTCGCCCAGCGACAGCATCAGCCGGTTGGCCCAGTTGAAGAACGAGGCCGCACCGATCAGGTCGGCGATCGCGGCATCGTCGAGGCCGACCTGGCGCAGGCGATCGATATGCGCCGGGCCGAAAGAAATAGGCAGCGCCGTCAAGGCGACGGATGCCGCCACGATAGCATCCCAGCGCTCGTCGAACCTGGCGCCTACTCCCTCGTCGAGCAGGCGCTGAACATCATCGACGCGTTTGGAGTAGGTCGCGGCGAACCGCGCATGCACCGAGGCGCAGTAAATGCAGCCGTTCAGCCGCGAGGTTGCGGCGGCGGCAAGTTCGCGCTCCGCTCGCGGCAGGCCGGCTTCCGGGTTGTAGAAGATGTCCTTGTCGGTCCGGGTGCGGGCCTCGAGCACGTCCGGATCGCGCGCCAGCAGGCGGAAGTACGGCGACTTCACGCGCGAGGCGTCGACCAGGCTGGCGAGATGGCGCTCGGTCATGTCCTTTTCGGCCATTGGCTCGATCCAGGGAAGCCAGTCGAGCATGTCGCGGGTGAAGACCACCGGCTCGACATGCGGCGGCGGCGTGAGGGTCTTGTCGGTCATAGGGAACTCGCGAGGGTGGTGAGACCGGCAACGACCCGGATCTGGTAGGACAGGAAGGCGACGAGTTGGGAGATCGTCACGATGTCGGTCGTCGACCAGCCGGCGTCGAGCAATGCCTGCAGCGCCGGTGCCGCCGCGTCGCGCGGATGGAACACCAGCATGTGGGTGTGCTCGAACGCCGCCGATAGGCGTGTGCCCAGCGCCTTGGCTCCGGCATCGCTCACCTTCCAGGTGGGGCCGGGAGCATCCTCGACACTGAGCGGGCCCTTGGGGAAGCGGCCGTAGGGGCCCTTGCTCCTTGCGGACGCCACTTCCGCCACGACGGTCGCGCGCAGGCCCGCCGGCAGCTTCGCGGCATAGAAGGCGTCTGTCCTGGCCTCGCCATGCAGGCCCGCGACGAAGGCGGCGATGGCATGGCGTTCGTCGGTGGTGACGCCGGCCAGGTCTCGGGGTTCGAACAGGGACGCATAGCTTGCCTGGGCGTGCTTGCGTGCCTCACTGCGGTTGGCGCGGATCGCGTCGAGCTTCGAGCCCGGCGCGATGCCAACCAGCGTGTCGATCACATCGGTCATGCGACTTTTCTTTCTCCCGATTCTGCTTTTGGCATCCAGCCCAGCGCCGGCGCCACCTTGTCGGCAAACAGCTCAATGGAGCGCAGGATATACGGGTGCGGCGGGTCAATCGAGTGGACCTGCATCGTGAGATCGGTTGCGCGCCGCAATGTGGTGTCCGAGCGCAGTGAGGCGATTACCTCGTCCGGGGTGCCGATATGAACGTCCATGGCGGCGATCAGGTCGCCCACCAGGTTTCCCGACAAGAGGTTGCCCGTGGCCGCCAGCCGGTGGCGCATGCGCGACAGTCCGGTCTCGGCGAGCTTCATCGCCTCGGTGTGGTCATCGGCGACGAATATGGTGCGCGACGCGAGGATGCGCGGTTCGCGCCCTTTCGGCAGCGCCTCCAGATAGGCATCGAGCATGGGATTCTGGATATCGGCCAGCGACGCCCGCGGCGCATCCAGCGACCGTGGCTGGGTGCGCGACAGCATGAGGCCATCGCCGGCGGCACCGGCGCGGCGCGCGCCGGCCACCGTGAAGGTCGCCTGCCAGATACGATCGACCAGGGTCGGACTCGCGGGATAGAGCCTGTCGCCGCCGGCAAGCTCTCCGCCCGACCAGGCGGTCTTCAGCAGCGCGAGGTGGCGGTCGAACAGTCCGTGCCGGTCGTCGCTGTCGAGACCGAAGGCGGTGAAGGCGGTGAGGTTGCCGCCCGGACCCACACCCACTTCGAGGCGGTCGCCGCTCAACAGATCGGTGACGACCGCATCCTCGGCGACCCGGATCGGCAGCTCTAGCGGCAGGGTGACGATGCCGGTGCCAAGGCGAATGCGCGACGTGTGAGCGGCAACGTGGGCAAGAAAGACGAAGGGCGCCGGCAGGCCGCCTTCGCCTTCGTGGAAATGGTGTTGGGCGATCCAGGCCGAATCCAGGCCGCACTTCTCGGCCTGTGCGATCTGGGCAGTGGCGAGCCTGTAACGCTCGGCGGCATCCGCCTGGTCGAGCAGGCGTGTGAAAAAGCCCAGCCGCTTGATCGACGGTGTCGTCGTCTCGGGCTCCAACGCGGTGGAGGTCGACCGCCGGCCCACTCAGCCGCCGAGCAGAGCCGGTGCCGCCTTGATTTCCTGGCGCTCCACCTTCTTAACGATCTCGGTCAGCTTGGTGTGAGTGGGTGCGGGGACGCCGATGTAGGCGCCGCGTTCGGCGACGTAGCCGTTCATGAATTCGATTTCGGTGCGGCGGCCCTTGCGGATGTCTTGCGCCATTGACGGACGCTGGATGTCGGCGCGCGGGTTGGGATTGGTGTTGGAGCCGGGACGCAGAATGGTCTCGATCTCGTCCAGCGCGGCCCTGTCGCCTTCCGACGCCTTGGCCAGTGTCTCGGGTTCCATCTTGCCGATCTTCTCGATGTGATAGCCCAAGGCCTGGCCGACGCGCACGGCCTCGCCCCCGAGCTTGATCGAGAAGCGGCGGATGGCGTCGTTGCGGTCGCAATCGGCACCTGTGAGCCCGGTGGCGGCGGAAACGCCGTTCTTCATGCCGTTCTGGCAAAGCTTCGACCAGCGCTCGCCCCACAGGTTGGTCGTCGTCTTGGCGCTGTCGATGCGGCCCACCATTTCGCGCAGTTCCTCGACACGCTTGGTGATACGGCCATGTACCTCGCCGACACGGAACACGGTGTGCTTGTCGCCACCCTTGGCGACGGTACGGCGGATGCGGGCCGGCTCGTACATGTCGACCGAAATCAGCGAAGCCACCATGCCCACAGTCTTGCCCCAGCCGACGACGCCCGCGATCCGCTCCTCGTTCAGGCAATTCTGCAACGACACGATGTAGCCATCGGGTGCGAGGTACTGCTTGATCAACGCCGTCGCCCATTCGGTGTCGTAGGATTTCATCGACACGAAGGCGATGTCGATCGGCTTCTGCCGGGACAGGGCTTCCACCTCGGTGAGATGCATGGTCTTGGCTTCGGTGACGGTGAATTTCTCCTCCGGCGTCACACCGTCGAGCTCAAGGCCGCGCGTGCGGATGGTCTCGATGTTCTCAGGCCAGAAATCGATCAGGGTTACGTCCTCGCCTTTCTTGGCGAGATAGCCGCCGACATAGCCGCCCAATGCACCGACGCCGACGACTGCAATTCGCTTGCCCATTTCCCGTTCTCCCTAAGCCGCCGGCAGTTTGGCGAGAAACGCCTCGACCGCCAGATTGAAAAGCGCTGGCTGGTGCAGATTGGCTGCATGGCCCGCGTCGGGAACGACTGCCTTGATCGCTCCCTTGATCTTGGCCGCCATGTAGTCGGTGGCGGCAAGGAAACCGGTGTCGTTGGCCCCCACCAGTACCAGCGTCGGCACGGCCACTGTCTCGAGCGAGCGTATCACCCGGTCGTCCTGCTGGGCCAGCATGCCGCGCGCGGCACCGGCAAGGCCTCTCGCATCGCGGTGGCGGGTGAGTTTGACCTCGTCGCTGGAATTGAGGGCCGCCAGCCCGCGGGCCTCGAGGTCGGCCGCCCGCTTATGCGCGGTTGCGTTCCATTTGGCACGTGCTTCGTCATTCTTGAAGCCGGGACCGGTGTCGAACAGCATCAGCGCCCGCACACGGTCAGGGTGGGCGGCGTGGAACGCGAGCGACATATAGCCCCCCAGCGACAGGCCGGCGACGATCGCCGTCCTGGCACCCACGGCGTCGAGCAGCGCGGCCATGTCGCCCACCGTCAATGCCGCGGAATAGAGATTTGGGTCGGCCGGATAGTCCGAGGCGCCGTGTCCGCGCATATCCCAGACGACGACCTGGTAGCGGTCCATCAGCGCGGCGATCTGGCCGTCCCACATCCGGCAGGTCGAACTGTAGCCGTGGCTCAGCAGGAGGGTGGGCCCGGTACCATGGACCTCGTAGTGGATACTTACGCCGTTGCGGTCGAGCTTGGCCATCAGGGGTTCACGCGACTCTCGTTGCGTGCCTTCTCGAGATACTTGTCGGCATCTTCCTGCAGCAGCAGGCGGTCTTTCTTCAGTGCATCCACCGCGTCGTGGACCTTGGCGACGTAGTCGGCGCGGTTCCTGTAGCGCTGGTTGATCCTGGCGGCAGAAAAGGCGAAGCAGCTGCCGTCGCGGTCGGCGATCTCGCCCGCCGGGTACGGCGCCTTGTATTCGTTCCA
>CALFRN010000353.1 GCA_937919085.1 uncultured Reyranella sp. | reverse complement strand
AAACAATCTCCGGAGGACCAGGCATGAAGTTCGGCATCACGATGTTTTCGACCGACTACGCGATCCCGCCGCACGAGCTCGCCGTCGAGGCCGAGACGCGCGGCTTCGAATCGCTGTGGTTCCCGGAGCACAGCCACATCCCGACCAGCCGCAAGTCGCCGTGGCCGGGCGGGCCCGAGCTGCCGAAATGGTACTACGACACCTACGATCCCTTCGTGGCGATGGGCGCCGCCGCGGTCGTCACCAAGACGATCAAGCTCGGCACCGGCGTCTGCCTGGTGATCCAGCGCGACCCCATCCACACCGCCAAGGAGGTCTCGACCGTCGACCGCCTGTCCAACGGCCGCGTGCTGTTCGGCATCGGCGGCGGCTGGAACGAGGAGGAGATGGCCGACCACGGCACCGCCTTCGCCACGCGCTTCAAGCTGATGCGCGAGCGCATCGAGGCGATGAAGGCGATCTGGGCGAACGCCAAGCCGAAGTATGCCGGCGAGCTGGTGAAGTTCGACGAGATGATGCAGTGGCCCAAGCCGGTGCAGAAGCCGCATCCGCCGATCATCGTCGGCGGCGGTTTCCCGCAGGGCGCGCGCCGCGCCATCGCCTACGCCGACGGCTGGATGCCGATCGGCGGCCGCGGCGGCGACACGCTGGCGATGCTGCCGCCGTTCCGCGAGATGCTGGCCAAGGCCGGCCGCAAGCCGGAGGACGTGCCGGTGACGCTGTTCGGCGTCGCCATGGACGGCGAGGCGCTGAAGCGCGCCCGCGACGCCGGCGTCGACCGCGTCGTGTTCGGCGTGCCACCCGAGGCCAAAGACAAGGTGCTGCCGCTGCTCGACAAAACTGCAGCGCTCATGCGGGCAGCCTGAGGGCCGCAATCGGGCCGATACCTGCGCTTTCCCGCCCCCTTGCGTCGCCGGGGGGCGGGGGCCACATTGCGGGCTACACGAAATTTCCCCATTCGAGGACACATGGAAACGATGCTGACGGGCGCCGCACCGCAGGCCGCCCCCGCCGATCTCATCAAGGACAGCGACCAGACCAAGTTCGCCAAGGACGTGATCGAGGCGTCACGCACGGTACCGGTCATCGTCGATTTCTGGGCGCCGTGGTGCGGCCCGTGCAAGACGCTGCAGCCGATGATCGAGAAGGTCGTCAAGGCCGCCAAGGGCGCGGTCAAGCTGGTCAAGATCGACATCGACAAGAACCAGATGCTGGCGCAGCAGCTGCGCATCCAGTCGATTCCGGCGGTCTATGCCTTCTTCGGCGGCAAGCCGGTCGACGGCTTCATGGGCGCGGTGCCCGAGAGCCAGGTGAAGGCCTTCGTCGACAAGCTGATCGAGGGCGCCGGCGGTGCCGCCGGTGGTGCGGGCGGCGAGATCGCCGAACTGCTCGAGCACGCCAAGGCCGCGGTGGCCCAGAACGACATGGAGACGGCGGCTCAGATCTATAGCGAAGTCCTGGGCGTCGACCCCGCCAATGTGCCGGCACTGGCCGGCCTGGCGCGCTACCACATGCAGACCGGCGACCTCGAGCAGGCGACGGCGCTGCTCGATCAGGTTCCGGCCAAGGAAAAAACTCACGCCGACGTCGTTGCCGTCAAGGCGGCGATCGACCTTGCCGAACAGGCGAAATCCGCCGGCCCGATCGATGCGCTCAAGGCCAAGGCCGCGGCCGACCCCAAGGATTTCCAGACCCGCCTCGACCTCGCACTCGCCTATTGGGCCGGCGACAAGCGGCCCGAGGCGATCGACGAGCTGCTGGCCATGATCAAGGCCGACCGCAACTGGAACGAGGCCGCCGCCCGCCAGCAGCTTCTGAAGTTCTTCGAGGCGCTGGGCTTCGCCGATCCGCTGGCGGTCGACGGTCGCAAGCGGCTGTCGACGATACTTTTTTCCTGAGACAGGCGCCGGGCCGGGACATGACCGACCGGACGAGCGAAGGCGCACCCGGCCGCAATCCCTTCGAGCCGAGCTTCGAGCAGCTTCCCGACACGCTGCCGATCTTTCCGCTGTCGGGCGTGCTGCTGCTGCCGGGCGGCAAGCTGCCGCTCAACGTCTTCGAGCCGCGTTACCTGGCGATGGTGTTCGACGCCCTGGCCGGCCACCGCATGATCGGCATGGTGCAGCCGCTGCAGCCGGGCGGATTTGCCGGCGACGGACTGCCCACCGATGACGGAAGCCCGAAAGTACATCGCATCGGCTGCGCCGGCCGGATCACCAGCTTCAACGAGACCGAGGATGGCCGCCTGCTGCTGGCGCTGAGCGGCGTCTGCCGCTTCGAGATCGTGCGCGAGCTCGATCTTGCCCACGGTGGCTATCGCCGCGTCTCCTCGGTGTTCTCGCCCTATCGCGCCGACCTCGATGACGCCGACCTGATGCCGGTCGAACTCGACCGTGAGCGTCTGATGGCGGCTCTCGCCACCTTCTTCCGCACCCGCAAGCTGTCGACCGACTGGGATGCCGTGAAGCAGGCCGCCGATGCCAACCTGGTGACATCGCTGTCGATGGTCCTGCCGTTCGGCCCGACCGAGAAGCAGGCTCTGCTCGAGGCCGCCGATACCTCGGCGCGGGCCAAGTTGCTGGTCGGCTTTCTGGAGATGGAGGCGTTCGCACCACCGTCCGAACCGACGCCGGGCAAAGCCAACTGAGCCCGCGGTCGGGAAAACATGATATGATGCGGCCATGACGACTGAACCTGCCACCCCGCGCCGCGCCGGCATCGATCCGAAGTTGCTGGAGATCCTGGTTTGCCCGGCAACGCACGGCCCCCTGGAATACGATGCCGCCGCCGGCGAGTTGATCAGCCACAAGGCCGGCCTCGCCTATCCCATTCGTGACGGCATTCCGATCATGCTGGTGAGCGAGGCGCGCCAGTTGAAGGACACACCGTGACTGCCGACGCATTTACCAAGGCGGTCCCCGACGGGGGCAGCTACGAAGCGTCGTCAGCGCCCTGGCCGGCCGAGCTGCGCGTGTTCAAGGAGGAGGGCCGGCTCGAAATCGATTTCTCCGACGGCCGAAGCTGTTCGCTGACCGCCGAGTATCTGCGCGTCGAAAGTCCGTCCGCCGAGGTGCAGGGCCATGGGCCCGGCCAGAAGAAGATCGTGTCGGGCCGACGCCATGTGAAGATTGCGGCGGTGGAACCGGTCGGGCACTACGCCGTCCGCATCGTGTTCGACGACAAGCACGACACCGGGATCTACAGCTGGGCCTATCTGCGCGACCTCGGCGACACCCACGCCGAGCGCTGGGCCGCCTATCAGGCCGCCCTGCTGTATCGCGGGCTGAGCCGCGACGCCTAGCGTCCGATGAAAATCGTCATTGCCGGCGCCGGTATCGGCGGCCTCGTCGCCGCGATGTGCCTGCATCGCGCGGGCTTCGACGTCGAAGTCTACGAGGCCGTGGGCGAATTGAAGCCGCTCGGTGTCGGCATCAACATCCAGGCCGGCGCGGTGCGCATCCTCTGCGGGCTGGGCCTCGAACCGGCGCTTGCCGCCACCGCCATCGAGACCCGCGAGCTGCGCTACGCCAACCGCCACGGCCAGACGATCTGGGCCGATCCGCGCGGTCGTCATGCCGGCCTGCCGTGGCCGCAATTTTCCATCCACCGCGGCGAACTGCAGATGATCCTGTTTCACGCGGCCCGGCAGATGCTGGGCGCCGACCGGATCAAGTTCGGGCGCCGCATCGCCGACTTCGCGCAGAAGGGCAGCAGGGTGACCGCGCGCTTCGTCGACCGCGACGGGCGGGCGGCAGAGACGGCCGAGGCCGACATCCTGATCGGAGCCGACGGCATCCACTCCGCCGTGCGCGCGCACTTCTATCCCGACGAAGGCCCGCCAAAATGGCAGGGCATCCTGATGTGGCGCGGCGTCACCGTGGGCAAACCCTACCTCGGCGGCGCCACCATGGTGCAGGCGGGCCATCATACCCAGAAGTTCGTCTGCTATCCGATCAGCCGCGCCCATGCCGAACGCGGCGAGGCGCTGATCAACTGGATCTGCGACCTGCATGTGAGCGACGGCGCCCTGCCCTCGCGCGAGGACTGGAACAAGGCGGGCAAACTCGCCGACTTCCTGCCGCGCTTCGAAAACTGGAAGTTCGACTGGCTCGACGTGCCCGAGGTCATCCGCTCGGCCCACACGATCCTCGAGTTCCCGATGATCGATCGCGACCCTCTGCCGCGCTGGTCGCACGGCCGGATCACGCTGCTGGGCGATGCCGCCCATCCGATGTATCCGATCGGTTCGAACGGCGCCTCGCAGGCGATCATCGACGGCGAGGCGATCACGCAGGAGCTGAGCGCCGGCGGCGACCCCGAGGCGGCGCTGCAGCGCTTCGAGCAGCGCCGGCTTCCGCCGATGGCGCGCATCGTCGAAAGCAACCGGCGCAAGGGCATCGACGTCATGCTCGACATCGTCGAACAGCGCGCGCCGGAGGGCTTCACCGATCTGGAAAGCGTGCTGCCGTCCGAGGAACTCGAGAAGATCGTGGGAGAGTACAAGAAGCTCGTCGCTCAGGATCGCGAGACGCTCTTGCAGCTGGCTCGTGCCCGGTAGACGCGGGCCCAATAAAAAACCGGCCCTTTGGGGGGACCGGCCGTGGTGGCGGTTTAAACCGGCCATCACATCGCCGGCCACCACCGAGAACGACTATGCCCCAGGGTGGTGACAGAATTATGGCGGTCGAGGGGGCCGTATGAGCTTCACCCGTGCCATCGCCACGGTCGGCGGCTTCACGATGCTCAGCAGGCTCGTCGGATTTGCCCGCGATATCGTGCTGTCCGCCGTTCTCGGCTCCGGTGCGGTGGCCGACGCCTTCTTCGTGGCATTCAAGCTGCCGAACTTTTTCCGCCGGCTGTTTGCCGAGGGCGCGTTCTCCGCTGCCTTCGTGCCGCTGTTCGCCCGCGAGCTGCACGCCGGCGGGCGCGACGAGGCGTTGACCTTCGCGCGGCAGGCGCAGGCGGCACTGCTGGTGGTCCTTGTACCCTTGGCAGCGTTGCTGATCCTGGCCATGCCCGGCGTGGTCGCGGTCCTGGCGCCGGGCCTGCGCGACGATGCGCCGACCTTTGCGATGGCCGTCGAGTTTGGCCGGATCACATTTCCCTATCTGCTGTTCATCTCGCTCGTCTCGCTCTACGGCGGCGTACTGAACAGCATCGACCGCTTTGCCCATGTCGCGGCAACCCCCATCCTTCTCAATCTCACGCTGATCGGCGCGGTTCTCGGGCTGACGCCTTTCCTGCCCAACAGCGGCTATGCCGCGGCGGTCGGCGTGGCCATCGCGGGCGTTCTGCAATGGCTGTGGCTGCTTACCGCCTGCGCCCGCGAGGGCGTCGGCATGGCACTGGTGCGGCCGCGCTGGACGAAACGGGTCGCCCGCCTGGTCAAGCTTGCCACGCCCGTCGCCATCGGTGGCGGCGTACAGCAGATCAGCACCGTGCTCGACGTGGTCTGGGCCTCGCTGCTGCCGGTCGGCACGATCTCGGCGCTCTACTATGCCGACCGGGTCGCGCAACTGCCGCTGGGCGTCGTCGGGATCGCCATCGGCACGGCGTTGCTGCCGTTGCTCGCGCGCGAACTGCGTGCCGGGCAAACCGCGTCGGCGATGGCCAACCAGAACCGCGCCATCGAGTATGGCCTGCTGTTCAGCCTGCCGGCGGCGCTTGCGCTGTGGCTGCTTGCCGAGCCGATCATCCGCATCCTGTTCGAGCACGGCCGCTTCGGACCCGGAGATACGGCGCGTGCAGCGGGCGCGTTGGCGGCGTTCGCCATCGGCCTGCCGGCCTTTGTCGTGGTCAAGGCCCTGACGCCGGGCTTCTTCGCCCGCGAGGACACCAGGACACCGCTCTACATCGCGATTGCCGCGATTACGGTCAATATCACCCTGAACGTCGTCTTCCTCTACGGCACGACGCTGGCCCAGACCGGCATTGCGCTGGCGTCGTCGCTGTCGGGCTGGCTCAACGCCAGTCTTCTGGGCGTCGTGCTGTGGCAGCGCGAACACTGGGCACCGGACGCGAGGCTCGGCGCGCGATCCGTTCGTATTTCCGTCGCCGCGCTCGGCATGGGCAGCGCCCTGTGGGGAGCCGCCGCGTGGCTGTCGCCGTGGCTGACGCATGCCGATCTTGCGGGTGTGATTGCGCTGTTCGCCGCCTGCGCGCTGGGTGCTGCCGTCTACGGTGTGCTGGGAGCGCTGCTGGGCATCGTCAGGCCGGCGGAGCTACGCCGCCTGTTGCACCGGCCTCCGGCGTAGGATCGAGCTTCAGACCAACCGCCCCAAGCGAACGACCGTGACGCCTGCCCTGAGCGGGCGATTGATGGACGGCATGACCAGCACGCAATTGTCGTAGGGTGTCGTCACCGGTTCGCCATCGTCGTGGCCGAGCACGGTACCCGCCTTGGCGATCACTTCCTGGCCTTCGAAGGGACGCGCCGAGGTGAAATTGCCGCGCTTGGTGGCAATGGCGTGGGTGACCTGGACGACCCGCTGCCGGGACGGTGCGGGTTGCTTCCACCCCGCAGGCAGATCCGCCTCCTCCACCATCCCGGTCTCGACGAGAAAGCGCGCCGCCACGTCCTTGGCCACCGTCACCGATGAAGCGCGCCAGTGCTGGCCGGTCTCGATCAGCAGGGCGGTGTTGGAACTGTCGGGATCGCCGAAAGCGCCATAATCGCGCATCCGCTTGCCGGCGGCGTGACCGCGGTCGCGCACGATGTCGGCCGGTGCACCGAGCTTCTGCGCCAGGGCGACGCCCCGCTCGAGCGGTCCGCACAGCATCAGCGGTACGCAATCGTCATGCATGGAATGAAGATCGAGCAGGAAGTCGGCGCGTTCGACGAACGGCTTCACCACCTGCGCCCGCCGGGTCTCGAGCGTGGTTGCCGGCTGGTCGAGCCGGCCCCAGGTGCGATTGAAATCCTCGTCGATCATGCGCGACTTGAAGGGATTGCCGGCGTCGAAGCTGTGATAGGCCTCGATATTGTTGAAGGAAAAAATCAGGGTACCGCGTCGCGGCTTCAGCCCCGCCGCAAGCAGCGCATCGACCACGATGGCGCCCGACACCTCGTTGCCATGGGTAAGCGACGCCACCATCACGGTCGGGCCGGGCTTGCCGCTGTCGCGTACATGAATGTAGGGCGCCGCGCCGCCGGTCTCCCAGCGCCTGAGCTCGGGAAAGGCGAATTCGATGGGTGGATTGTCGGACATCGGCAGGCAACCTCCAGATGCGCGCTTATAGCCCGACTTGATTCGGCCCGCGACCTGCGCGATACCCGCCCGCCCCTGCCTTCCACCGGCGGGGTGCGTGGAGGTCCAAACCCCGCGCTTTCCACCGCCACGGGAGTCCACATCCATGTCTGACGCTTCGACCGGCGCGGCCAACCCACACCTCGCGCAATATGCGGCCAAAGGCCTCAAGGGCCGGATCCTTTCCGGCGTACAGCCCACCGGCAACCTTCATCTCGGCAACTACCTGGGCGCGATCCGCAATTTCGCACGCCTTCAGGGCGACTACGAATGCCTCTATTGCGTGGTCGACCTGCATGCCATCACCCAGCCGCAGGATCCCAAGCAGCTCGCCGCCCAGACGCGCGAGATCGCGGCGGCCTTCCTCGCCGCCGGCGTCGACGGCCAGAAGCAGATCATCTTCGCCCAGTCGACCGTGCCCGAGCATGCCCAGCTTGCGTGGATATTCAATTGCGTGGCCCGGGTCGGCTGGATGAACCGCATGACGCAATTCAAGGAAAAGGCCGGCAAGGACCGCGAGAATGCCTCGCTCGGCCTCTACGCCTACCCGGCACTGATGGCCGCCGACATCCTGATCTACAAGGCCACGCACGTGCCGGTCGGCGAGGACCAGAAGCAGCACCTTGAACTGACGCGTGACATCGCCATCAAGTTCAACAACGACTTCGCCGCACCGGATTTCTTCCCGGTCACCGAACCGTTGATCTTCGGCGCGGCAACGCGCGTTATGAGCCTGCGCGACGGCACCAAGAAGATGAGCAAGTCGGATGCGTCGGACTATTCGCGCATCAACCTTACCGACGATGCCGATGCCATCGCCCAGAAGATTCGGCGCGCCAAGACCGATCCGCTGCCGATGCCGGAAACACCCGATGACGCCGAGAAGCGGCCCGACGCGGACAACCTTCTGGGCATTTACGCAGCCCTCGCTGACCGCGAGAAGGACGATATCGTAGGTGAGTTCGCCGGCCGGCAGTTTTCCGAATTCAAGGCCGAGCTCACCGAACTCGCCGTTGCCAAGCTGGGGCCGATCGGCGCCGAAATGCAGCGACTGATGAAGGATCCGGGGCATGTCGATGCCGTGCTGCGCGACGGCGCCCAGCGCGCCCGTGCACTTGCCGGACCCATTCTCGACGACGTCTACAAGACCGTGGGCTTCCTGAAGCCTTAGCCTTCCATGCGCGTGAGGGCCCACTTCACCGTGATGCCTTCCATCGGCACCTGGCCGACCAGCACGATCTGCTCGGTGCGGCGCACGCGGCCTTCCTCGCCGAGGTAGATGCTCTCGGCAAGGCCGATTCCGGCACCGGTGGCGCGCAGCCGCCAGCCACGGCCGCTCGGCAGACGCATCAGCACAGCCTGCCCACTCTGCGCCAGGGTTGCCTGCACCGCTGGATGGAGATGGAAGCGCACGATGAAGCGCTGGTCGGGCACGGTTACCGGCCGGCCCTCGGGGCCGACGAATGTATCTTCGCCGCGCAGGTCGCCGCCGTCCGGCGACAGCCACAGGCGCCGACGGTGGATGATGCCGTAGAGCGAGCGATAACCGTCATGGCTCATGTCGAGCCACTGCGCGCCCTCGTTCTCGGCACGGTCGACCAGCACGTTGCCGGCACGATATTCCAGCGCGCCGTGATTGGTGATCTCGGTCGAGTTGGTGTCGTCGATGACGGCGGTGCTGTGCGCGGCGGTGAAGCGCATGAAGTGGCGCCAGTCGCGCAAGGCGCCGGGATAGGTGCCGCAATTCACGATCAGGCGCTCGTGCGCGGCGCTCATTTCGAACGACAGCGTGCCGGCGTGCGCGATGCCATCCATGCCGCGGCCCGGCGGGCTGCCGGCATCGGCGATCACCAGCGACGTCCCGGCGGCCAAGCGCTGGAAGCCGCTCGCCAGCGCCATGGTCGGTGCGGCCTCGTTTGAGCCGGACCGTCCCAGCATCAGGTCGATGAGTGCGCGATCGCCTTCCCAGGCGCCGTTGAAAAGTGCCAATCCGCCGTCGCCATGACGGAAGAAGCGCAGCATCGGCGCCATGCGGTCAATCGCGGCGATGAGTTCCGCAGGCGCGCGGCGCTCGGCCGAAGACAGGGCCGCCCGGACGTCCAGCAGATGCCGTAACACCACGACCTGCAGATGCGGCGCACGCTCGGCCACGATTCCATCGTGCATGACGTAGCGCTTCACGAACTTCGCCAACCTCGCCAGCGACTGCTCGAGACTTCTCTCGAAGCGCTTGCCGTCGCGCAGGAACGCCAGATCGGCGAAAATCAATGCCTTCAGCGCCGCGACCGCCTCATGCCCAATCAGGCCGGTCCGCAGGGCGCGCTTCAGATGGACGCGCTGGCGGGCAAGCGAGAACACGAAGCGGGCGGCGAAGCCCGGATCGGCTGCAGCCGCCAGCCAGTCGTAATGACGAATCCAGGCAACGATGCGCGCGGCCAGCACGTCACGCCGCCAGGTACGCGGCGACCAGCGCCACTCACGGTTGGTCCAGTCGTCGAGCAGCCGGGCGGCAACTGCCGCGCCGGCCGGATCGCCGCAATCGCGCAGATCGCGCAGCCAGGTGAAGCCGTTAAGGGTATCGATCCACAATGCATCGGCACCCGCGCGCTGCCACGGCGGATCGTCGGACTCAGGCGAGACCGGGCCGGCTATGCCATGGGCGACAAGTTCGCCGCCCAACAGGCGCTGGCCGCGCGCCGAGTCGCCAGGCCACGCATCCGGGGCGACGGCAAAGAAGCTGCGCGGCGTGCCGTAGCCCAGGGTCAGGGAATAGAGGGCTGAGCCCAGAAACCAGCGTCCGAACTTCCGGCTCTCGTCGGCTGCCGTCGCCGAGGGACGGGCGGGCACCGAACGGATCGGTCGGGCACCGGGCACCAAAGGCCTGCCGGGCCGTCGTGTCTCTGAGGCGACCAGTGTCATCTTTTCTGTTCTTTGGCCCGAACGGTTGACCGCCGGGCGGTGGAGGGGTGCCTGACAGTTTACCCGAGCCGAAGGGTCATGGCGATGGCCCGGACGCCGACCCGGAGGCCAGAAGCACCCCTTGAACCCGGCCGCAGGCGCCCCAAATTTACCCTCAAGGGAAGGCCTAATTGGGTTCCCGGCCACTCGCTCCTCGGAGGAGGGTTTTTATGAGTCGCGTTTCGATGTTCAATTCGCCCCTGCTGCTGGGCTTTGACCAGCTTGAGCGTACGCTGGATCGCCTGGCCAAGAATGCCGAGGGCTACCCGCCGTACAATATCGAGCGGATCGGCGAAAACGGCCTGCGCATTACTCTGGCCGTGGCGGGCTTTGCGACCGGCGATCTCGCCATCGAACTGGTGGAAAACCAGCTCACGGTGCGCGGCAAGCAGACCGACGATGATGCCGACCGGGTATTCCTCCATCGTGGTATTGCCGCCCGCCAGTTCCAGCGGGCATTCATGCTCGCCGACGGCATCGAAGTGATCGGCGCCCGATTGGATAACGGCCTGCTGTTGATCGATCTGTTGCGCCCGATGGCCGAGCCACGCATCCGGACCATCCACATCGACGCCGGCGATACCGGGCCTGGAGCCGGCAACGCCATCGACATCACCGCACGGCGCTCGCAATCGCGTTGATGCGACCAAGGAGGTAGTCATGGAAAACAACCAAACCAATTTTGTTCGGCTCGGGGACGAAGCCTTTTTGAGCCTGGGCGCGCAACAGGTTGCCTACGTCAAAGCCGTCAATCTGCCCGATGGCGCCCATGCGATCGGCATCTTCTCTGCCGATGGCAAACCGATGGCGACCGCACCGTCGGTCGAGATCGCCCAGGCGTTGATCCGCCAGCACGATCTCGAGCCGGCACTGGTCCACTAGAAAAAGGGAAGAGGGAGAATTGCCGATTCAGGCAGCGCTTTGGGCCTGAACCGATTCTATCAGCAGCGCGTACAGCGCCTCGGCGCTGTCCGTCGCGCGCAACTTGTCGACGAGGCCTCGATCGCGCAGGAGACGTGACACGCGTGCAAGCGCCTTGAGGTGATCCGCTCCGGCCCCTTCGGGTGCCACCAGCAGAAAAACCATATCGACCGGACGTTCGTCGATCGCATCGAACGAGACCGGCTGGGCAAGACGGGCGAACAGGCCCCGCGGCGCGGCAAGCGGCGTCATTCGGGCATGCGGAATGGCGATGCCGCCACCGATGCCAGTCGATCCCAGGGCCTCGCGCTCGGTCAGGCGATCCAGCAGGCGGCGCTCGTCCACGGCAAAAATGCTGGCGGCGCGGCCCGAGAGTTCGGCCAGCAGGGCCTTCTTGCCCGACGTCCTTACGCTGGCCAGAACGGCTTCAGGGCCGGTCAGCAAATCAGCGATTTCCACAATGTCACCAACGGGTTAGAGGGCGGCAACCAGATCCGCCCGGCGAGGGGTGCGCCCCTATAGGCGCGTCCTTCGTGCCGGTCAAGCCACCCCTCCCGGCGACCATTGGCCGGCGTCTCAGTCAGCCGATCCGGACAGGATGTGCGAAGCCAGCGCCGCGCTCGGCAGGGCGGCGGGCAGGCTTCGGCCCATGCCCAGGCGCCCCAGCCGGCGGCGTTCGGCCGAGGAGGGAATGCGCATGGATTCGCGATACTTGGCGACGGTGCGGCGGGCGATCTCGATGCCCTCGCCCTTCAGCAGATCGACGAGGCGATCGTCGGACAGCGGCTGGTGCGCGCTCTCGCCACCGACCAGCAGGCGGATACGCGAGCGCACCGACTCGGAGGAGACGACCACGCCCGGCGTCCGGGCCGGCAGGGACGACGTGAAGAAATACTTCAGCTCGAAGATGCCGCGCGGCGTGGCGATGTACTTGTTCGAGGTGACGCGGCTCACCGTGCTTTCGTGCAGTTCGGTGGCGACGGCGATGTCGCGCAGGACCAGCGGCTTGAGCGCGCTCACGCCGTGGTGGAAGAAGGCATCCTGCTGACGGACGATTTCGCGGGCCACTTTCAGGATCGTGGTCGCACGCTGCTCCAGCGTCTTCACCAGCCAGTTGGCCGACTGGAAACGCTCGGCCACGAAGGCACGATCGGTCTTGGCGCGCGCGCCCTTCATCAGGGTGGCATGGTAATTTCGATCGACGAGGACCTTCGGCAGGGCATCAGTATTGAGCTCGATGAACCAGCCCTCTTCACCGGTGTCGGGATCCTTCGCCGGCCGCAAATAGAGATCCGGCGCCACCGGCTGGATCGGCTCGAAGTCGAAGGCATGGCCGGGTCGTGGATCAAGGGTGCGCAACTCGGCAAGCATGTCGCGCAGGTCTTCATCGTCGACGCCACAGCGGCGGCGCAACTGGCCAAGCTCTCCCGCCGCCACGAGAGCGAGATTGTCGAGCAGGGCCTTCATTGCCGGATCGAGGCGATCGCGCTCGGCGAGCTGGGCACCCAAGCACTCGGCGACCGTCCGTGCGAACAGTCCTGCCGGCTCGATCTGGCGCAGCCGCGCCCACACCGCCTCGACGGCGGCGGGGCTGGCAGCCGCCGCTTCAGCAACGTCGGCAACCTCCAGCCGACAGTAGCCCACTTCGTCCAGCCCTTCGGCGAGCTTCAGCGCGATCCGCCGGTCTTCAGGGCTGGCAAACAGCAGGTTGATCTGTTCAAGAACATGGACCGCGAGCGAGCGTGGTCGGCCGGCGACGAAGTCGAGCGCATCGGGCGCGCCCTCGCGCCGCCCGACTGTGCTGGCGGCGGCATCCCCGCCACGGTCGGCGTGTTCGCGCGTCCAGCGGTCATCGGCTTCCGCAAGAGCCGGGGCTGCCGCAGCCAGGGCCTCGGACGTGTCGGCGGGCGCCTCGAGGACAATCGCGGGCTCCGAAATCGGGCCGTCGTCCGACGTGCCTTCCGACAGCAGGGGATTCTTCTCGAGTTCCTGCTGGATGAAGGTGGCAAGCTCCAGATGCGAAAACTGCAGCAGCTTTATGGCCTGCTGAAGCTGGGGCGTCATCGCCAGCGTCTGGCGAGTCGCCATCATGAGACTTGGACCGATACGCATCGCTACCCTCACCTCGGGGGTCCATGACCCCCGCTGCAAAAGCTTAATGCAACAGTCGTGCCAAAGTCATCAAATTGCTTATTCTAGTGGGCGAAAATATCAATCTCGGGCCAGCCCGCGACATCCAGCCGAGCCCTGCTGGGCAAAAACCGGAAAGCTGCCGCAGCCAGGTCGGTCCGACCTTCCCGCTGCAGAAGCCCGTCCAGCTTGGCCTTGAGACCGTGCAAATACAACACATCTGACGCTGCATAGGCCAACTGCTCGTCACTCAGGCTGTCGGCGCCCCAGTCGGAGGTTTGCTGCTGCTTGGACAGGTCGACGCCCAGAAGCTCCTTGCAGAGATCTTTCAGCCCAAACCGGTCGGTGAAGGTCCGTGTCAGCTTGGCGGCGATCTTTGTGCAATAGACCGGCTCGCAACGGACCTTGAGCGCATGTTCGAGGACCGCGATATCGAAACGGCCAAAATGGAAGAGTTTCAGCACTTTGGGATCGGCGATCAGGGCCGCCAACCGTGGTGCATTGATCGCGCCGCGCGGCATCTGGACGAGGTGCGCATTGCCGTCACCGGCCGAGAGCTGGACCAGGCACAACCTATCGCGATGCGGATTGAGACCCATCGTCTCGGTATCGACCGCCACGACCGGACCGAGTGACAGGCCGGCCGGGAGATCGCCGCGATGAAGGCTGATGGCCATGTTACCGATTGCCTCGACTGCCTCGCATGGTGCCCAGGAGAAGACTCGAACTTCCACGCCTTGCAGCGCTAGTACCTGAAACTAGTGCGTCTACCAATTCCGCCACCTGGGCACGGCATGCGGGCTAGTGCGCGCGTGAGTTAGGGCGAGGCCGCGCCGATGTCAACCGCAGCGCTCTTGCGCGCCGGCCACGATGAGTTGTAGGCAGCATGCCATGAGCATCAGACAGGTCACGGTTTTCGGCGGCAGCGGCTTCCTCGGCCGAGCCATTGTGCGGGCACTGGCACAGGAAGGCCTGCTGGTACGGGTCGCCGTCCGCCGCACCGAACTTGCCGAGCCCATCAAGACCGCGGGCGATGTCGGCCAGATCACGGTCATGCGCGCGAATCTCAGGATACCGCTGTCGGTCGCGGCGGCCATCACCGGCAGCCAGGCAGTCGTCAACGCTGCCGGCATTCCATTCCAGCGCGGCCGCCAGCGTTACCAGACCGTCCACGCCGATGGCGCCAAGGCGATCGCTGATGCCGCGGGCGCGGCAGGCGTTGAACGATTGATCCATGTATCCGGCATCGGTGCAGATCGCCGCGATTCAAAGAACCGCTTCGTCCAGTCGAAGATCGCCGCCGAGGATGCGATCGTCTCGGGATTCCCTTCGGCCACGATATTTCGGCCGAGCGTGGTTTTCGGACCGGACGACGCGATGTTCAATCGTTTGGGACGGATCGCGGCTGTGGCACCGTTCGTGCCCGTGGTCGGCAGCGGTTCC
This sequence comes from uncultured Reyranella sp., assembly GCA_937919085.1. Classification (GTDB taxonomy): domain Bacteria; phylum Pseudomonadota; class Alphaproteobacteria; order Reyranellales; family Reyranellaceae; genus Reyranella. The sequence continues at coordinate 16,111 of CALFRN010000353.1, read as the reverse complement.
GCCAGGGTCCAGCCGGTGTTCGTCGGGGACCTCGGCAAGGCGGTCGTCGCAGCACTTTCCAAGCCGGAGACGGCCAAGACCGTGTTCGAACTGGGCGGTCCGCGAATCTATACCTATCGCGAGATCGCCGCCCTCGTGCTGCGCGAGATCGACCGCGACAAGCCGATCATCGGCGTGCCAGCCGGGTTGATGAAGCTGGCGGCATTTTTCGCCGAATTCCTTCCGGTTCCACCGATCACCTACGACCAGGTCGATCTGCTGACCTGGGACAATGTCGCCCGGCCCGCCGCCCCCGGGTTGGCCGCCCTCGGCATCGAGGCGACCGCCGCCGAAGCGATCCTGCCGACCTATCTCGACCGCTTCCGCATCGGCGGCCGCTACAACCAGCACGCCCCCGCCTGACCAACGACGAAGTCCGCAAGGACGCCAAGCGGCGCGTTTCTTTATTAGTACATTTTCAGTACCAATAATTTGCATGCATTAACTTCAGCGGCGTTGCGATCCGGGTTCGCGGGCGCTACACTTAAATATAGGTAAGTAATATTGACTAATTGCCTAACCCATGCTGTATAGGCGCCAGACGCGCAGCTTTGACGCAGTTGGCGTGGTTTGTGCGTAATAAAATTACAGAAACGGTTTGGAGCCGGTCATGGCCGAAAGGATGCAGAAGTTCATCGACACGCCGCATGCCCGGCCGGAAAAGCGGCCGGCCGCGGAGCGTCGGCGCGACTTCGACGAGATCTATTCTGACTTCGCCCGCGAAAAGGCGGCGGAACAGTCGTCCCGCTGCGCGCAGTGCGGTGTGCCTTTCTGTCAGATCCATTGCCCGCTGCACAACAACATCCCGGACTGGCTGAAACTCACGGCGGAGAACCGGCTGGAGGAAGCCTACGAATTGTCGTCGGCGACCAACAACTTCCCGGAGATTTGCGGCCGGATCTGTCCGCAGGACCGCCTGTGCGAGGGCAATTGCGTCATCGAAAAGGGTTTTGAAGCGGTCACCATCGGCTCGGTCGAAAAGTTCATCACCGACACCGCCTGGAACCGGGGTTGGGTAAAGCCGATCGAGCCGCGTCGCGAGCGCCCCGATAGCGTCGGCATCATCGGGGCGGGGCCGGCCGGCATGGCCGCCGCCGAGCAGTTGCGCCGCAAGGGTTATCAGGTCGAGATCTACGACCGTTACGACCGCGTCGGCGGCCTCATGATGTACGGCATCCCGAACTTCAAGCTCGAGAAGGACGTCGTGCAGCGCCGCGAGAAACTGCTGCGCGATTCGAAGGTGACGTTTCACCTCAACTGTGAGGTTGGTCGCGACGTTTCGATGGACACGTTGCGCCAGCGCCATGCCGCGATCCTGATCGCGACCGGCGTCTACAAGGCACGCGACATCCATGCGCCCGGCGCCGGCCTGACCGGAATCGCCGCTGCGCTCGACTACCTCATCGCCTCAAACCGTCACGGGCTTGGCGATGCGGTGCCGGACTACGAGTCCGGAGCACTGAACGCGCACGGCAAGAACGTCGTCGTGGTCGGCGGCGGCGACACGGCGATGGACTGCGTGCGCACGGCCGTGCGCCAGGGCGCGAGATCGGTGAAGTGTCTCTATCGCCGCGACCGGGCCAACATGCCGGGCTCGCAGCGCGAGGTGAAGCACGCCGAAGAGGAAGGCGTCGAGTTCGTATGGCTCTCAGCACCTCAGGCCTTCCTCGGCGGGGACCATGTCAGCCATGTGCGGGCCGCGCGAATCCATCTCGGAATGCCCGACGCCACCGGCCGCCAGACGCCGCAGGAGATTCCCAACTCCCACACCAACATCGAAGCCGACCTCGTCCTCAAGGCCCTGGGCTTCGATCCGGAGGATCTGCCGGCCGCTCTCAGTGTGCCCGATCTCGGCGTCACCGGCTGGGGCACCCTCGCGATCGACTGGCGCAGCATGATGACCAGTATCGACGGTGTGTTCGCCGCCGGTGACATCGTGCGCGGCGCATCGCTGGTGGTGTGGGCGGTCCGCGACGGCCGCGACGCCGCAGAACGCATCCATTCGTACCTGGCTACCAAGGCGCAGACCGCTACACGGATCGCGGCAGAGTAGGGCGGCAGATGTTGACGCTTTACGACTTCATGGGATCGGGCAACGGCTACAAGGTCCGCCTGCTGCTGGCGCAACTCGGCGTGCCCTACAGGCTGGTCGAGTGCGACATCCTCAAGGGCGAGACGCACACGCCGGCCTTCCTTGCCAAGAACCCCAACGGCCGCATTCCGACCCTGCAGATCGACGAGGCCACCCACCTCGCCGAATCAGGCGCGATCCTGTGGTATCTCGCCGAAGGCACGGCGTTTGCTCCGACGGATCGGCTCGCCCGCGCACAGACGCTGCAATGGATGTTCTTCGAGCAATACAGCCACGAGCCCTATATCGCCGTGGTGCGGTTCTGGCGTCATTTCCTGACCAAGCTTTCGCCCCTGCAGGAGCTCGACCTGCCGGAGCGACTGAAGAAGGGTTATGCCGCGCTCGACGTGATGGAACAGCATCTCGCCTCGCGGGCGTTCTTTGTCGGCGGACGCTACGGCCTCGCCGACATCGCGCTCTATGGCTACACCCATGTCGCGCACGAAGGCGATTTCGACCTTGGCCGCTATCCGCATATCAAGACCTGGCTGGCGCGCGTGGCGTCGCAGCCAGGCCACGTCTCCATCGACCACAAGATCTGAGAAGGAAAGAACCATGCCGATGATCCGCGTCGAGATGTTCGAAGGCCGCAGCACCGAACAGCGCCGCAAACTGGCGAAGGAATTGACCGAGGGCACCTGCCGCGCGCTCGGCTGCACGCCTGATGCCGTGCAGATCGTCCTGACCGACATCAAGAAAGAGAACTGGGCCGAAGCCGGGAAGCTCTTCTCCGATCAATAGTCTTCAAAGGACCATCGTCATGTCCGCACGCCCCTTCGACGCCGCGCAGTACATCCGCGATCACCAGAACGGGATCGCCAGGCTCACCGCTGCCTATGGCTACAACCCGGCCCGGGAAATCGATTCCTGCGGCGTGGGCCTGGTCGTGGCACTGGACGGCAAGCGTCGCCGCGACGTCGTTGCGGCAGGCATCGACGCCCTGAAGGCGGTATGGCATCGCGGCGCGGTCGATGCCGATGGCAAGACCGGCGATGGCGCAGGCATTCACGTCGAGATTCCCCAGGATTTCTTCCGCGAGCACGTCCGCGAGTCGAGCGGCAAGGCCCCTCAGGTCGGCCGTATCGCGGTCGGCATGGTGTTTCTGCCGCGCACCGATCTTGGCGCCCAGGAACGCTGCCGCACCATCGTCGAGACCGAAATCCTGCGCTTCGGGCACTCCATCCTGGGCTGGCGCCAGGTTCCGGTCGACATTTCGGTGATCGGCGAGAAGGCCAATGCGACACGGCCGGAGATCGAGCAGATTCTGATCGGCCGCGGCAATCCCGGACTCGACAACCGCGAGTTCGAGAAGCAGCTCTATGTCCTGCGCCGCCGCATGGAGAAGGCGGCGATCGCCGAGAACATCGGAGAGTTCTACGTCTGCTCCCTCTCCTGCCGTTCGGTCGTCTACAAGGGCATGTTCCTCGCCGAGCATTTGTCGGCGTTCTATCCTGACCTGCTCGACGAGCGTTTCACGTCGCGCTTTGCGATCTTCCATCAGCGCTACTCGACCAACACGTTCCCCCAGTGGCGGCTGGCCCAGCCTTTCCGGGTCCTGGCGCACAACGGCGAGATCAACACGCTGCTGGGCAACGTCAATTGGATGAAGAGTCACGAAGCCCGCCTCGAGCACGAGAGTTTCGGGCAGGCGATCGAGGACCTGAAGCCCATCATCCAGCCCGATGCGTCGGACTCCTCGGCGCTCGACAATGTTTTCGAGCTGCTGGTGCGCGGCCATCGCAATCTGCCGATGGTCCAGGCCATGATGATTCCGGAGGCATCGTCGTCGAACCCGGCCATGCCGCCCAAACACCGGGCGATGTACCACTATGTCAACGGCGTCATGGAACCATGGGACGGGCCGGCGGCCATCGCAGCGGTCGCCGGCAAGTGGGCGCTTGTCGGACTCGACCGCAACGGCCTGCGGCCCATGCGCTATGTGTGCACCTCCGACGACCTGCTGATCGCCGGCTCCGAGGCCGGCATGGTGCCTCAGGACGAAGCCAGGATCGTCGAGAAGGGCCGGCTCGGGCCGGGCGAGATCCTGGCCGTCGATATGGACCAACCCAAGCTCTACAAGAACCGTGAACTCAAGGACCTGCTCGCGGAGACCCACGACTATGCCGCCTGGACGGGGCGCACCATCGAACTCGACTCGCTGATCAAGCAGGATACGCCGGCCGGCGAGCATTTCGCGCCCGGCGAACTGCGCCGCCGCCAGTTTGCCGCCGGCTGGTCGATCGAGGATCTCGAGTTGATCCTCCACCCCATGGTCGAGGATGCCAAGGAAGCGGTGGGGTCGATGGGTGACGACGCGCCGCTAGCCGTGCTGTCCGACACCTATCGCGGCATGCACCACTACTTCCGGCAGAACTTCAGCCAGGTGACGAACCCGCCGATCGACAGCCTGCGCGAGCGCAACGTCATGACGCTGCGCACGCGGCTGGGCAACCTCGGCAACATCCTCGACGAGCGCCCCGAGCAGAGCGAAATGCTGTCGCTACAGTCGCCGATCGTGCTCAACGCGGAATTCGAGGCGATGCGCAAATACATGGGCGAGTCGGCCGCGCGCATCGACTGCACATTCGATCCCCATCATGGAGATGCGAGGGGCGGACTCGATGCCATGCGCCAGGCGATCGATCGCATCTGCCACGAAGCCGAGGAAGCGGTACGTCGCGGCTGCCTTCACATCGTGTTGACCGACGCCAACATCGATGCCGAGCGAGCTGCCCTGCCCATGATTCTCGCCGCGGGCGCGGTGCATTCCTACCTCGTGCGCCAGTCGCTGCGGACCTTCACGTCATTGAACGTCCGCGCCGGCGAATGCCTTGATGTCCACTACGCCGCCGTCATCATCGGTGTCGGCGCCACGACGGTGAATCCGTACTTGGCCGAGGAGACGATCGCCGCGCGTCACGCCCGCGGCCTGTTCGGCAAGCTCACCCTCGGCCAGGCGGTCGCCAGCTACAAGAAGGCGCTGGATGACGGTCTGCTGAAAGTGATGTCCAAGATGGGCATCTCGGTTCTGTCGTCGTACCGCGGCGGCTGCAATTTCGAGGCCGTGGGCCTGTCGCGCTCTCTGGTCGCCGAGTTTTTCCCTGGCATGCCGTCGCGCATTTCCGGCATCGGGCTTCGCGGCGTACAGGAGAAGGTCGCCCGGCAGCACGCCCGCGCCTTCGACGAAGACGTGGTCGCCCTGCCGATCGGCGGTTTCTACAAGACGCGGCGCGGCGGCGACCGGCACAATTTCGAGGGCAACCTCATTCACATGCTGCAGGACGCGGTGAACACCGAGTCCTATGCCAAGTATCGCAAGTACAGCGAAGCGATACGGCAGCTGCCACCGATCAATCTGCGCGACCTGCTCGACTTCAGGATCGACCGGGCACCGGTTGCCCTGGACGAGGTCGAGTCGATCACCGAGCTGCGCAAGCGCCTGGTCGCGCCCGGGATTTCTCTGGGAGCGCTGGGACCGGAAGCCCACGAGACCCTGTCGATCGCCATGAACCGCATCGGCGCCAAGTCGGATTCCGGCGAAGGCGGCGAGGATCCGGCACGGTACGAGCCGCGGGCCAACGGCGACAACGCTTCCTCGGCCATCAAGCAGGTCGCCTCCGGCCGCTTCGGCGTCACCGCCGAGTACCTGAACAATTGCCGCGAGATCGAGATCAAGGTTGCCCAGGGTGCCAAGCCCGGCGAGGGCGGACAGCTGCCCGGCCTCAAGGTGAGCGAGATGATCGCCCGCCTGCGCCATTCCACGCCCGGCGTGACCCTGATCAGCCCGCCGCCGCACCATGACATCTACTCGATCGAGGATCTGGCGCAACTTATCTACGACCTGAAGCAGATCAATCCCGAGGCGCGGGTCACGGTGAAGCTGGTCGCGCGTTCCGGCATCGGCACCATCGCCGCCGGCGTCGCCAAGGCCAAGGCCGATGTGATCCTGATTTCGGGCCATAGCGGCGGCACCGGCGCCAGCCCGCAGTCCAGCATCAAGTATGCCGGCATTCCGTGGGAGATGGGCCTGTCGGAAACGCACCAGGTCCTGACGCTGAACCGGCTGCGCGAAACGGTGATGCTGCGCACCGATGGCGGCATCAAGACCGGCCGCGACGTGGTGATCGCCGCCATGCTGGGCGCCGAGGAGTACGGCATCGGCACGGCATCGCTGATCGCCATGGGCTGCATCATGGTGCGCCAGTGTCACTCCAACACCTGCCCGGTCGGCATCTGCACGCAGGACCCGAAACTGCGGGCCAAGTTCGAGGGCACACCGGAAAAGGTCGTCAACCTCTTCAGCTTCATCGCCGAGGAAGTGCGCGAGATCCTGGCGCAGCTCGGCTACCGTTCGCTGATCGAGATCGTCGGCCGCTCCGATCTGCTGCGGCAGGTGAGCCGCGGCGCGCGCTATCTCGACGACCTCGACCTCAATCCCCTTCTGACCCGCGCCGATGGCGGCCGCGAAGTGGCACACTGCACGGTCGAAGGCCGCAACGAAGTACCCGATACGCTCGATGCGCAGATGATCCGCGATGCCCAGCCGCTCTTCACCCATCGCGAAAAGATGCAGCTTCAATACAGCGTGCGGAATACCCATCGCGCCGTCGGCACGCGTCTGGCCGCGATGATCACGCGGAAGTACGGCATGGCGGGCCTGCAGCCCGACACCGTGACGGTGCGGCTGCGCGGCACCGCCGGACAGTCGCTCGGCGCCTTCGCCGTGCGCGGCATGAAGCTCGAGGTGTTCGGCGACGCCAACGACTATGTCGGCAAGGGACTGAGCGGCGGCACGATCGTCGTGAAGCCCACGGTGTCGAGCCCGCTCGTACCGGAGCGCAACGCGATCATCGGCAATACCGTCCTCTACGGCGCCACAGCGGGAAAGCTGTTCGCCTGCGGCAGCGCCGGCGAGCGCTTCGCGGTACGCAACTCCGGCGCCGACGCCGTGGTCGAAGGCGTGGGTTCCAACGGCTGCGAATACATGACCGGCGGCACTGCCGTGATCCTGGGCCCAGTGGGCATGAACTTCGCCGCCGGCATGACCGGCGGCATGGCCTTCATCTACGATCCAGCCAATGGCTTCGAGCTCAACGTCAACCGCGAGACGGTGGTGTGGCAGCGTCTCGACCATCCGCATTGGGAGGCAGTGCTCAAGGCGCTCGTCGAGGAGCATGTCGCGGAGACGAAATCACCGCTCGGTGCACGGCTCCTGAATGACTGGGACCGCGAGCTCGAGCATTTCTGGCAAGCGGTGCCCACGGAAATGCTGACGCGCCTGCCGCAGCCGCTGTCGATCGTCCGGGAAAAGCGGGCCTAGGCGGCTCCCCCCGGTATGGACATCGCCCGCACGCCACGCCTGGCGTGGCTGCAGCTCGGCGTGGTCGTCGTCCTGTTTGGTCTCGCCTGGCCGATCATCAAGATCGGGCTTGGCGCGGGCTCGCCCATCTGGCTGGCGGCGGCCCGCGCCACGCTGTCGGCGATCACGGCGTTCGTGCTTGTGGCAGCGTTCGGGCGCCTCGCCTGGCCGACCCGGGCCGACTGGCCGATCGTTCTCTCGGTCGGCGCGTTGCAGCTCACCTGCTTCTTCGCCTTCGCCAATCTCGGCGTGCAGAGCGTACCACCCGGGCGTTCGGGGGTGCTCGCCTACACCACCATGCTTTGGATGGTGCCGTTGTCGCTGTTGGTCGGCGAAAAGGTCAGCTGGCGCGGCGCGGTGGGGGCGCTGCTCGGCGTCGCAGGCGTCGCGGTCCTGATCGACCCGCTGCGTTTCGACTGGCGCGACCGTGCGGTCGTCGAAGGCCACGGCTGGTTGCTGGCGGCCGGTTTCGTTTGGGCCATTGCCATACTGCACGCCCGGCGGCACCGCTGGCGGATGTCGCCGCTCGACGTGCTGCCATGGCAGATGGCGGTGGCCACGGGTCTGCTGTGGGCCCTCGCCATGGTCTTCGAGCCCACGGGATACCTCGATCCCGGCCAGCCGAACCTGTGGGTCGCCCTGCTGTACCTCGGCGTCCTTGCCGGCCCGACAGCGACCTGGGCTGCCGTTTCGGTGGCGCGGGCACTGCCGCCCGTCACCGGCTCGCTCGGCATGCTGGGCGTGCCGTTGCTGGGCATCGCGGCGTCGGTGGTGCTGGTGGACGAACCCGTCACCTGGCCTTTGGCAATCGGCACGGCATTGGTCATCGCGGGAATTGCCGTCGTCATTCTGGATCGGTCCCACGATTGACAGTCAGCGACCGTCGCCCGCATATGCGGACGGTACGGCTCTTGCACGGAACGAGGGTATGGCAAACAAGGTCTATAAAGATGCCAAGTCGGCACTCGAGGGCGCCGTCAGCGACGGCATGATGGTGATGTGCGGCGGCTTCGGCCTGGTCGGCATTCCCGACAGGCTGATCCGGGCGATGCGCGACACGGGCGTCAAGAATCTGACATGCGTCAGCAACAATGCCGGCATCGATGGCGCCGGACTCGGCCTGCTGCTCGAGGCCGGCCAGGTCAAGAAGATGATCTCGTCCTACGTCGGCGAGAACAAGACCTTCGCCAAGCTCTACCTCGAGGGCAAGCTCGAGATCGAGTTCAACCCGCAAGGCACACTGGCCGAGCGCTGCCGCGCCGGTGGCGCGGGCATCCCTGCCTTCTACACCAAGACCGGTGTCGGCACCGAAGTGGCCAAAGGCAAGGAGACCAAGGTCTTCGACGGCCAGGAATATGTGATGGAACGCGGCCTGGTCGGCGACCTGGCCCTGGTCAAGGCGTGGAAGGGCGACACCTCCGGCAATCTCGTCTACCGCAAGGCGGCGAGAAACTTCAATCCGATGATGGCGACGGCGGCCAAGATCTGCATCGCCGAAGTCGAGGAACTGGTGCCGGTGGGCCAGCTCGATCCCGACCACATCCACACGCCCGGCATTTTCGTCAATCGCATCCTCTGCGGCGCGCCCTACGACAAGCAGATCGAGCAGCGCACCGTTCGCAAGGCTTAGGAGACTCCAATATGGCCTGGACCCGCGACCAGATGGCGGCACGCGCCGCCCGGGAATTGAAGGACGGCTACTACGTCAATCTCGGCATCGGCATTCCGACGCTGGTATCGAACTACGTGCCGGAAGATGTCGACATCACGCTGCAAAGCGAGAACGGCATGCTGGGCGTCGGCCCCTTCCCGCTCGACAACGAGGTCGACGCCGACATCATCAATGCCGGCAAGCAGACCGTCACCGAGTTGAAGGGCACGTCGTACTTCTCGTCGGCCGACAGCTTCGCCATGGTCCGCGGCGGCCATATCGATCTTTCCATCCTGGGCGCGATGGAAGTGGCGGAAAACGGCGACCTCGCCAACTGGATGATCCCCGGCAAGATGGTGAAGGGCATGGGCGGCGCGATGGATCTCGTCGCGGGCGTACGGCGCGTCATCGTCACCATGGAACACGTCTCCAAGGACGGCGCCTCGAAGCTCCTGAAGGAGTGCACCCTGCCCCTCACCGGCCGGCGCGTGGTCGACATGGTGATTTCCGAACTCGGCGTGTTCACCATCGACAAGACGGGCGATGGCGGCGCGACGCTGATCGAGGTCGCCGACGGCGTGACCGTCGAGGAAGTCAAGGCCAAGACCAGGGCCAAGCTTTCGATCGCAGCCGACCTGAAAGCGAAAGTCGCCTAAAACGCCGCCCGATTCGAAACGCCGCGCCTACCAGGTGGCGAGGAACTGGCGCAGCGGCTCGGCGCCGGGATTGGAGAATTTCTGCTCGCGGATGAGCGTTTTCGCCGTCGCACCCTGGCCGTAGTAGAGCGCATTCCATTCACTGTCGGCGTCGAGGTACGAACCCTCGATCGACACTCCGGCAAACAGGCCGGCGGAATTGGCGAAAGCCACGATGTCGGCGCCGCCCGCCGCGGTCGAGGCGCCCTCGAGGCCGATACCCACCGCCACCATGGTGACGCCGGCTTCGGCGCCGAACTTGAACTTGTGATCGAGCAGGGCGTTCAGACCCTTTTCGGTGCGGATGATGAACACGATCTCCGAGACCTTGGCGCCGATCTGCAGGCCAACACTGCCTGAGCCCATGCCGTAGAACGCCGGATAGCTCCAGTTATTGGGGGAATTGCGCCCCACCAGCACGCCGCGCCCACCGGCGGCGCCGACGATGAAGCCGCCCTGGACGAGTTCGGGAATGATCAGCACGCCCTTGGCGTCGACCATGATCCTGGCGGCATCGGGATAATCCTTGCCGGTGAGGACCTTGCGGCCGGTCGCCAGGCAGGCATCGACCAGAGACTGGCGTTTGGCGTCGGCGCGGGCCGGACGGGCGATCAACAGGGGGGCGGCGGCAATCGGGGCGGCGAGCGCGGCGGCGGCACCCGACAGGACAAGTCGGCGATCGAGCTTCATTTTCTGCTCCTTGGCTGGCGGCCGGCACCGGGGGAGCGCCTGGATGGCCACTACGCCTGGAATCATACCATGTTTCGCGGCGAAATTGCGGCCGGTCCAGAGCGGGGGTTACCCCGCTCGCGTACGCGGTGCCGGGCGGTCCTTCATTGTGAGCGGCAGGCCGGCGGCCATGAAGATCACCCGGTCGGCACGCGCGGCGACCGCCATGTTCATCCGCCCCATGGCATCGCGGAAGGAACGGCCAAGCGCCGTCTCGGGCACCAGCCCGAGGCCGAGTTCGTTGCTGACGAAAACCACCGGCGCGCCGTAGCTGTCGAGGGTGCGCAGCACATCGTCGGTGGCCTCGTCGACATCCGCGCCGGCATGCATGAGGTTGGAGAGCCAGAGCGTGAGGCAATCGACCAGCACCGGCTGGCCGTGCGCCGCCGCGGTTTCGAGGGCGGCGGCGAGCTTCAGCGGCTCCTCGATCGTGGTCCAGCCGCCGCCGCGGCGGGCGCGATGGGCCATGATGCGGGTCGCCATCTCGACGTCGCCGGCTTCGCCGGTGGCGACATAGACCGCCGGCTGCGGCAGGGCGCCGAACAGCGTGCCCGCCGCCAGTCTTTCGGCGTACGTGCTCTTGCCCGAGCGCGCCCCGCCCAGCACCAGACTGACCGGCGGCAGCGAATAGGTCGGGATATGCTCCATCAGCGGGCGGCGGCGCGTACCAGCCAGCACGCCCCGGGCAGCACCACACCGTCGGCACTCTCGTGCGGCTTCAGGGCCTCGGCAATTGCTTCCTTGGCCTTCTCGATCTGCGCCGGCGTCGCGTCGGCAAAGGCGCGGGCCAGTGGCCCGAAGCGCCCGGCATTGTCCAGCACTTCAGCGACGTTCCCGCCCATCCAGATCGGCTGGTCGAGCGGCGCGAAGCTGGGCGTGCCGAAACCGGCCGCCGCCAGGATGCGCTCGACGCGCGCGCGATCTCCGAAGGCGAACTGCCCGGGATCTTCCGGTCCCGGCCGCGGCATCGGCGGCAGATGCGCCGCCGCCGCGCGCACCGGCACCATGCCCCAGGGGTTCTCCTGCGGCGTGCGCCAGCAGACGAACACGAGGCGGCCATCGGGCTTCAAGGCGCGCTGGAAGTTGCGGAAAGCCATGTCCGGCTCGGCGAAGAACATGACGCCGAAGCGCGAGAACACGAGATCGTAGCCGGCCGGCTTGAACGGATGCGTGGCAGCGTCGCCGACCACGAAGGTGGCGTTGTCGACGCGCTCGGCCCGCGCCGCCTCGACCAGCACGTCGGAAATATCGACGCCCAGCACGTGACCGGTGGGCCCGACGGCACGGGCAAGTTCGGCGGTCGTGCCGCCGGTGCCGCAGCCGATGTCGAGCACCTGCTCGCCGGGAGCGGGCGCCGCCGCCTCGAGGGCCGCCTTGCCGAACGAGCCGACGGTGCGCGCAATTCTCTCGTAGGAGGCGAGCCAGCCCTCGCCGCCGCGGCCCTTCCAGTAGGCTGCCTGTTCGGCCGCGAGCTCGGCCGCGCTTTTCACGCCCGGCTCCCGCCATGCGCGATGACGAGTTCGCGCGGCATGTAGTTGGTGAAGGCGACGCGCCAGGCATGCGCCGGATCGGCCTGCTCGAAATGCTCGATCAGGGTGAGCGAGACATTGTCGATCTCGAACCGCACCGCCGCCTCGGGATGCATGTCGAAGGCATGGCTGAGCGCGGCGCGGATGGTGCCGCCGTGCGCCGTCGCCACAATGTCACGGCCGCGATGCTCGGCCGTCAGCTTTTCGATGGTCTTCACCGTGCGCTCGCGCAGGTCGATGAAGCTCTCGCCGCCGGGCGGCCGGAACTCGGGCGGTCCCAGCCAGAACAGGTGGTTGCTGCCGTGATCCTTGGCGATCTCGACGTAGGTGAGGCCCTGCCACGAACCGAAATGCTGCTCGGCAAGCGCCGGATCGATCAGCAGATTGCCCATCTCGGCGCCGGCCTTGGCGAGATGCTCCGCGGTCTTGCGCGCGCGCAACAGATTGGACGAATACCAGACCGCGCCCTTGGGCAAGAGCGCCGCCTGGTGCCTGAAGAGGGCGTCGTTACTGACGTCGCAGTCCTTGTCGGACTGGCCGTAGCAGCGCGCCTCGGGATTGGGGACCGGTGCGTGCCGCACCCACCACCACCGGGTAATGGCCCCGGTAACCTTTGCTCCTGTTGCCATGCCGTAGGTTCTAGCGGGCGATGAGCAGTGCCGCCACCACCAGGAAAACCACCTCGGCCTTCTGCTGCACCGCGCCCAGCGTGTCGCCGGTGTAGCCGCCCAGCTTCCTGGCCATCCAGTGCGCCGCCGCCATCGCCGCGGCAATGGCCAGGACCGGCGCCAGCAGCGCCACGAAGAAGCCCTTGCCGAGCAGCAGCACGAACGCCAGCAGGGCGCCGATGCCGATGGTCAGCCAGACGTCGTTGTCGGTCGGCTTGCCGGCGCGCACGCCCAGACCGTCGCCGCGCACCGGCGAGAAGGCGAGCAGCGGATAGGCCAGCACCGAGCGCGACAGCGCGTGGGCTGCGATCAGCACCACCAGCCCGGTCGAGCCGCCGAACTGCGCCAGGCACGCCACCTTGATCAGCACCGTGAGCGCCAGCGCCAGCACGCCGAAGGTGCCGCTGCGGCTGTCGCGCATGATTTCGAGCCGCCGTTCCGGATCGAGCCCGTGCGGGCCGAGGCCGTCGGCGGTGTCGGCAAGCCCGTCCTCGTGCAGCGCGCGGGTGATCAGCACCGTCGCCGCCACCGCCAGCACGGCGGCGAGCCAGCCCGGCCCCGCGACACCGCGAACGATCGCGAAGACGAGACCGGCGGCGAGACCGACGCCGGCGCCGACGAACGGCAGCACCGGCAGCACGTCGGCCAGCTGCCAGCGCGGCTGGCCAGCATCGAGTTTCAGCCCGGTGAAGAAGGAGGTCTGTTCCTTGAACGCCTGCAGCCAGTCGTCGAACGAGGACGGTCGGCCGGGAGATGCTTCGAAGTCGTTTGGACTGGTCATGATCCGGCAAATATAGGAGGGTCCGCGCCCAAATGAACGCCCAATCCCCAACTTCCACCGCCACTTTCGACGAAATGCGCCGGATCCTGCGGGAAATGCCCGGTCCCGACCTCGCCGCCCGGACCGAAGTGGTGCGCCGCCAGGCCGAACTCACCAAGCCGCCGGGCTCGCTGGGCCGCCTGGAGGAGATCGCCGAATGGCTGGCCTGCTGGCAGGGCCGCGCCCATCCGCGCGTCGAACGGCCCCGGATCGCGGTGTTCGCCGGCACCCACGGCATCGCCCAGCGCGGCGTTTCCGCCTATCCGCCGGAAGTGACGCAGCAGATGGTGAAGAACTTCCTCGACGGCGGGGCCGCCATCAACCAGCTCGCCGCCGCCATCGACGCCGACCTGCGCATCTACGAACTCGATCTCGCCCACCCCACCGCCGACTTCACGCAAGGCCCGGCGATGAACGAGGCCCGCGCCGCCAACGCCATGGCCTACGGCATGATGGCGGCCGAGCCCGGCATCGACGTGCTGTGCCTGGGCGAAATGGGCATCGCCAACACCACGGCCGCTGCCACGCTGTGCGCTGCCCTGTTCGGCGGCAGCGGCGCCGACTGGGCCGGCCCCGGCACCGGCGTGAAAGGCGCCGCGCTGGCCAACAAGATCGCCGTGATCGACGAGGCGCTGGCCCGCCACCGCGACGCCATCGCCACCCGCGACCCGCTGGCGCTGCTGGCCGCCGTGGGTGGCGAGGAGCTGGCCGCCATTGCCGGTGCCGTCGCCGCCGCCCGCATGGGCCGCATCCCGGTGCTGCTCGACGGCTATGCCTGCACGGCGGCCGCCGCGGTGTTGTACGCCGTCGACCGTCACGCGCTCGATCATTGCCTGGTCGCCCACCGCTCGGCCGAACCCGGCCACACGCGGCTGCTGGCGGCACTCGGCCAGCGCCCGCTGCTCGACCTCGACATGCGCCTGGGCGAGGCCTCGGGTGCCGCACTCGCCGTGCCGCTGCTGAAAGCCGCCGCCGCCTGCCACGCCGGCATGGCGACGTTCGGCGAAGCCGGCGTAAGCTCGAAAGATGCATAGACGCACCTTCGTCGCGGCGTTGCCGCTCCTTGCCCTGACACCGGCTGCGGCGGCGCTCATTGCTCCCGCAGGCGCCCACCCACCGCAGGCGCCGCAGGGTGCCGAAGCCCAGCGCATGATCGACGAGATCACGACGTTCCGCGCCAGGCTCGCCAGGGCGGTCACCGAAAAGGACTTCCCGACGCTGCGCGCCTGCTACGCCGACACCTACACGCACACCCACGGCTCGGGGAAAGTCGACAACAAGGACGCGCGCCTCGTTTCGGCGATGGCGGGCGAGCCACTGATCGAGGCCGCGCCCGCCAGCGAGCTCGTCTTCCGCGTCTTCACCGGCCCGACCGTGATCGTGACGGCCGTGAGCCCGATCCTGAACGCCAAGGAACAGAAGACCTACGACTTCCGCTGGGTCGCGGTGTACGTCACCGCCATCAACGGCTGGCAGCTCGCCGTCAGCCAGGCGACGCGGCTTTCATAGGACCATGCCTCACTATATCGCGCACCATCCGGGCGTCGTCTTCGTCCTGTCGTTCCTCGGCCTGTGGGCCGCGACGGCGATCGGCACTGCGCTCAAGAACCGCCGCCCGCTCGAGGAGGACCTGCGCCAGGACTTCAACCTAATACTGGCCGCGACGCTCACCCTGCTGGGCCTGCTGATCGGCTTCAGCTTCTCGATGGCCAGCACGCGCTACGACCAGCGCAAGATCTACGAGGAGGCCGAGGCCAACGCGATCGGCACCGAATATCTGCGCGCCGACCTGCTGCCCGCCGATGCCGCCGCAAAAGTGCGCACGCTCCTGAAGCAGTACACGGAGCTGCGCATCCGCTTCTACACGGCATACGAAGTCGACGTGGCCCACATCGACGCCGAGACCATGAAACTGCAGGGCGAGATGTGGGCCGCCGTGCTGCCGCTGCCAAGCCCGCCGGCCCCACCCGCGACCGCCGTCATGGCCCTGGTCGTGGCCGGCATGAACGACGTGCTGAATTCCCAGGGCTACACCCAGGCGGCGTGGTGGAACCGCATTCCCATCTCGGCCGGCCTGCTGATGGTGGCGATCGCCTTCGCCTGCAACGTGCTGGTCGGCTTCAGCCTGCGCATCGCCTCGTCGCGCAGCCGGCTGCTGTTCGTGCTGCCCCTCGTCGTCTCCATCGCCTTCGCACTGGTCAACGACATCGACACGCCGCGTCACGGCCTGATCCGCGTGGTACCGCAGAACCTCAACGCCCTGCTGGCCACGCTCG
Organism: uncultured Reyranella sp.; assembly: GCA_937919085.1. Lineage (GTDB taxonomy): Bacteria > Pseudomonadota > Alphaproteobacteria > Reyranellales > Reyranellaceae > Reyranella. The sequence goes on along the minus strand of CALFRN010000353.1, from coordinate 214 downwards.
GCACGCGCTGAGGCGTTGGGTGACGCGGGCAAACTCCCTGCCCCCGTGCCTTCCCAAGTCCCACATGCTTTTTCACCGGCCACGAGGCCGCGTGTAGCGCTCTCCGAAGAGCTTTGGGAGCACGCCGGGGGGAGACCCGGTGGCACGGACGCCTTTGAAATATCTGGAATCTGTTCGGCGGGGTCTATGCCAACGAACGCCGAATCTGTTCTTT
>CALFRN010000352.1 GCA_937919085.1 uncultured Reyranella sp. | reverse complement strand
GCACATGATGCCGGCTTTCGAGTGGGTCGCCGTCGTGGGCCAGCGTGTCGCGATGGACGGCGGCCAGTTTGCGGGCGGCGGCCAAGCCGACATCGGCCAGCGCACCTAAACCCATCTCGCGCCGCTTGCCGGAACGTTCGTAACGGAAGACCCACGACGCGCGGCCGTCGGGCTTGACCAGCAACAGAAGTCCGCCGCCGTCGAAGTACTTGCCGGCCTCCGCGCCGCCGTTCGCCGCGCGGGTGACAAGGACCGTTTTGAGCTTCGCTAAAACCATCCGCCCAACTCCTGTTCCCCCTCTTGTTCCCCCGGAGACTACCGGAGGGTGGCGGAAGTTGGCGGACATCGCCAGAGCTAAAGAGGCAGTTTTATGGGGTATTGATAGGGGGAACAGCGCCCCTCGGAGCGTGTCGGAAGGGTAGTTGGCGGACAGGGCGGGATTCGAACCCGCGGTGGCTGTTACACCACGCACGCTTTCCAAGCGTGTGCCTTAAACCGCTCGGCCACCTGTCCGGGAAGCGCGGTCGGCCGCCCTTATAGCGCGACGGTTAGCGTGGGCAACGGCATCTTCCCCCGCCCGCCCGTCTTGGCTAGGGTGCCAGCCGCCATTTGGGGGATTGATGGTGGTGTTTCGCGTATTGGGGTGGTTGCTGCTGGCCATGGCCGTGGCAGCAGTGGTTCATGACGGCCTGGCCTGGTCGACCGACGGGACGTTTCGCCTGCTGGGTTTAGGCGATCTGTGGTCGCATCTCGACGTCCGGTCGCTCAACGGTGCCCAGAATGCGGTTCAGGGCAATCTTTCCGTCTCGCTGTGGAACTGGCTGGTGCGGCCGCTCCTGATGATCCCGTCTTTGCTGGCTTTTCTTGTCCTCGGATTCACCTTCCTGTGGCTGGGAGCACGCGCTGGTAGATCCGTGGAAACAGGGTTTTTCGTAAGTTCGCGTCCGCCGCGGCGCCGGCGCAGCCGGGGCTTGTGATCGGTGTCCGGGGCCGGCTTCCGGGAGCGGCCTAGCGGTTGTCCATCTTGAGGGCGGCGATGAAGGCCGACTGCGGGATCTCGACTTCGCCGATCTGCCGCATGCGCTTCTTGCCCTTCTTCTGCTTCTCCAGCAGCTTCTTCTTGCGGCTGATGTCGCCACCGTAGCACTTGGCCAGCACGTCCTTGCGCATCGGGCTGATGGTCTCGCGAGCGACCACGCGTCCGCCGATTGCCGCCTGGATGGCGATCTTGAACAGCTGGCGCGGGATCAGCTCCTTCAGCCGCTCGCACAGCGCGCGGCCACGGCTCTCGGCAGCGTTCTTGTGCACGATCATCGAAAGGGCATCGACCGGCTCGGCATTCACCAGGATGGCGAGCTTCACCAGGTCGCTCTCCTCGTAGCTGTCCATCTCGTAGTCGAAGCTGGCGTAGCCGCGGGTCATCGATTTCAGCCGGTCGTAGAAGTCGAACACGACCTCGTTCAGCGGCAGGCGGTAGATCGCCATGGCGCGCGTGCCGGCATAGGTAAGCTCGATCTGCTGGCCGCGGCGCTCCTGGCAGAGCGTCAGCACGGAGCCGAGATGTTCGTCGGGCGTGATGATCGTGGCCTTGATCCACGGCTCCTGCATCGACTCGATCTTCATCGGGTCGGGATAGTCAGCCGGATTGTGCAGTTCCATCGACGAGCCGTCGGTCATCTTCACCTTGTAGACGACCGAAGGCGCCGTCGTGACAAGGTCGAGATTAAACTCGCGCTCCAGCCGTTCCTGCACGATTTCGAGATGAAGCAGGCCGAGGAAGCCGCAACGGAAGCCGAAGCCCAGCGCTGCGCTGGTCTCGGCCTCGAAATGGAAGGAGGAGTCGTTGAGGCGGAGCTTGGAAAGCGACTCGCGCAGCGTTTCGAATTCGGCGGCATCGGCGGGGAAGAGACCGCAGAAAACCACCGGCACCGAAGGTTTGAAGCCGGCTAGCATTTCGGTCGCAGGCTTGCGGTCGTCGGTAATCGTGTCGCCCACCTTGCAGTCAGCGATGGCCTTGATGCCGGCGATGATGAAGCCGATCTCGCCCGGTCCAAGTTCCGCCACGTCAGTGGCCTTGGGCGCGAAGATGCCGACCTTGTCGAGGTCGTAGGCCGCGGCGGCCGCCATCATGCGGATCTTCATGCCTCTGCGGAGCACGCCGTCCTGCACGCGCACCAGCGTGACGACGCCGAGATACGGGTCGTACCAGCTGTCGACCAGCAGCGCCTTCAGCGGTGCCTCACGGCTGCCCTTGGGCGCCGGCAGGCGCTTCACCATGGCCTCGAGCAGGTCGTCAATGCCGAGGCCGGTCTTGGCCGAGACCATGACCGCTTCGGATGTATCGATGCCGACCACGTCCTCGATCTCGGTGCATACACGCTGCGGATCGGCCGAGGGCAGATCGATCTTGTTCAGGACCGGGATGATCTCGTGGTTGGCGTCGATCGCGTGATAGGCGTTGGCCAGTGTCTGCGCCTCGACGCCTTGACTGGCGTCGACCACCAGCAGAGAGCCCTCGCAGGCCGCCAGCGAGCGGCTGACCTCGTAGGCGAAGTCGACGTGGCCGGGGGTATCCATCAGGTTCAGGATGTAGGTCTTGCCGTCCTTGGCCTTGTAGTTGAGGCGCACGGTCTGCGCCTTGATGGTGATGCCGCGCTCGCGCTCGATATCCATGGAATCGAGCATCTGATCGTGGAACTCGCGCTCGGTCACCGCGCCACAGGCCATCAACAGCCGGTCGGCCAGGGTGCTCTTGCCATGGTCGATATGGGCAATGATCGAGAAATTGCGGATCAACGAAAGGTCGGTCATTTCACTTGAACTCTACCCACGCAACACGGCGCCGGTCGCCTTGGTGACCGCGGTGACGATCTTGGCCGACACCGCCTCGATCTCCACATCGGTGAGCGTGCGCTCGACCGGCTGCAGGGTGACGGCGATGGCGATGGATTTCCTGCCTTCGGGCACGCCCTTGCCGGCGTAGAGGTCGAACACGCGCGTGCCGGAAATCAGCGCCTTGTCGGCATTGCGCGCGGCACGGACGATCTTCTCCGCCTCGACGGCGGCACCGACCAGGAAGGCGAAGTCGCGCTCGACCGGCTGGAAGGGCGAGAGCATGAGCTTCGGCCGCGCCTTGCTGGATTTCGCCTTGGGCGGCGGCGGGGCGTCGAGGAAGACCTCGAAGACTGCAACGGCCTTGAGGTCAGCGGCGGCAGCGATCTCGGGATGCAGCTCGCCGAAATGCGCCATCACGCGGTCGCCAAGCTTGATCGCGCCGGAGCGGCCGGGGTGATACCAGTCCGGTGCACCAGCCTGAGTCGACATGTTCTCGACCGGCGCACCGATGCCGGCCAGCACCGCGAGCGCGTCGGCCTTGGCGTCGAAGGCGTCGACCGTGCGGGCGGGGCCCGCCCAGTTGCGCGGCACGGCCATGTTGTGGCGCAGCCCCGCCGCCACGGTGCGCTGCCCGGTGGGGCTCGCATCCTTGTACTGTGGGCCGACTTCGAACAGCGCCGGGTCGGAAAGGCCACGCGCCTCGTTGCGCGTCGCCGCCTCGATCAGGTTGGGCAAGATTGAGGGCCGCATGGTGTCGAGCGTGGCGTCGATCGAGTTCAGCAGGCGCAGGTCAGGCTGACCACCACCGAAGCGTTCCGCCTTTTTGTAGGGCAGGAACGACCAGGTGACGGCTTCGTTCATGCCGCGCGCGCCCAGCGCCCGGCGGGCCTGCGGCACGCGGCGCTGCATCGGATCGCGCACCGGCTTGGAGGTCACCGAAAACCGCGGCAGCGAGATGGTCGGGATCTTGTCGAAGCCGAAAACCCGCGTCACTTCCTCGACGAGATCGGCCTCGCCCACGATATCGGGGCGCCACGAGGGAACGGCCGCCGTCCACGGGCCCTGGCCCTCGACCTTGAAGCCGAGCTTGCCGAGAATGGAGGCCGTGTCGGCGCCCGGCACGTCGATGCCGGTCAGTGTCTTCACGCGATCCGGGCGCAAGTCGTAGGTTCGCTGCCAGCTCGGCATAACGCCGCTTCGGGTAATCTCGCTCGCCTCGCCGTCGCACAGTTCCAGGATCAGGCGGGTGGCGACGTCGGTTCCCCATTCGACCGATTGCGGATCGATTCCGCGCTCGAAGCGGTAGCGCGCGTCGGACTGGATGCCGAGTTTGCGGCCGGTAGCGGCAACGCCGAGCGGCGTGAAATAGGCGACTTCGAGGAACACCTCGGTGGTGTCGTCCTGCACGCCGGTTTTCTCGCCACCCATCACGCCACCGATGCCGTGCGGCGCCTTCGAATCGGCGATCACGGACACGCTGGGATCGAGCGTGTAGGTCTTGCCGTCAAGCGCCATGATGGTCTCGCCCTCGCGGGCTTGGCGCATGACAAGGTTGCCGGCGAGCTTCTTGGCATCGAATACGTGCAGCGGCCGGTTGAGGTCGAAGGTCACCAGGTTGGTGATGTCGACAAGGGCCGAGATTGGTCTGAGGCCGATCGCCTTTAGCCGGCGCTGCAGCCAGTCGGGCGAGGGGCCGTTCTTCACGCCGCGGAAATGGCGGCCGACCACGATCGGGCAGGGGCTGTCGGGCTTGGCTTCGTACCCATGCGTCCATTGGATCGGGCTGGCATACGTACCCTTCAGTCGCTCGGTCTTGAATGGCTTCAGCGTGCCGAGGCCGGCGGCCGCGAGGTCGCGGGCAATGCCATGCACGCCCAGGCAATCGCCGCGGTTGGGCGTCGCCTTGATCTCAATCACGGCATCGTCGAGGCCGAGCGCTTCCGCGGCCGGCTGGCCGGTCACGACTTCAGGGGCGAGGTCTATGATGCCGCTGTGGTCGTCGCCGAGTTGCAGTTCGCGCGAGGAGCAGAGCATGCCGTTGCTCTCCTCGCCGCGGATCTTGCCAACCTTCAAGTGCAGGTCGGTGCCGGGGATGTAGCTGCCCGGCGGCGCGAAGATGCCTTTCATGCCGGTCCGCGCATTGGGAGCGCCGCATACGACCTGGACGATGGTACCGGTACCGGTATCGACCTTGCAGACACGCAGCCGGTCGGCGTTGGGATGCTGGGTCGCCTCGACGACATGGCCAACCACAAAGCCCTTCAGCGCCTCGGCCGGATCAGTGATGCCCTCGACCTCGAGGCCGAGCATGGTCAGCGTGTCGCGCACCTCGGCGAGCGTCGCCTTGGTGTCGAGATGTTCCTTCAGCCAGGAGAGCGTGAACTTCATCGTACGGCCTCCAGCGCGGAGAAACCGTAGTGGCGCAGCCAGCGCAGGTCGGCGTCGAAGAACGAGCGCAGGTCGGGGATGCCGTACTTGAGCATGGCGATGCGATCGATGCCCATGCCGAAGGCGAAGCCCTGGTAGACGGCGGGATCGAGCCCGCAGTTCCGGATCACGTTAGGGTGGACCATGCCGGAGCCCAGGATCTCGAGCCACGAATCGCCGGCGCCTATCTTGAGTTCGCCATCCTTCCACGAGCAGCCGATGTCAACTTCGGCCGAGGGCTCGGTGAAGGGGAAGTAGGATGGGCGGAAGCGCAACGGCAGGTCGTCGATCTCGAAGAAGGCGCGGCAGAAATCGACCAGGCAGCCCTTGAGGTGGCCCATGTGCGTCGTGCGGTCGATGACCAGGCCCTCGACCTGGTGGAACATCGGCGTGTGCGTGGCGTCGCTGTCGATGCGGAAGGTGCGGCCAGGCACGATGATGCGGAGCGATCCGCCGTCGGCCAGCATCTTCTGCACGTTCTTGCTCAACATGGTCCGCGCCTGCACCGGCGACGTGTGCGTGCGCAGCACGACGGGCGTGCCGTCGGCGCGCGGCGGCAGATAGAACGTGTCCTGCATCTGCCGCGCCGGATGGTCGGGGGGAATGTTGAGCGCCGTGAAGTTGTGCCAGTCGTCTTCAATGTCAGGGCCGTCGGCCCAGGTGAAGCCCATCTCGCCGAAGATGACGCCGAGTTCGTCCATCACCTGACCGATCGGGTGCAGCGTTCCTTCGCGGGCCGGCCGCGGCGGCAGGCTGACGTCGATCTTCTCCGAGGCGAGCCGCGCCGTCAGTGCCGATGCACCGAGCGTTCCCTTGCGTGCTTCGAGCGCCGCTTCGACCTCGCCCTTCAGCTGGTTGACGCGCGCGCCGAATTCCTTGCGCTTCTCGGGAGCCATCGCGCCCAGGGTCTTCATCAGGCCCGTGACGCTGCCCTTCTTGCCGAGCACGGCCACGCGCACCGCTTCGAGCGCGCCAAGGTCGGCGGCGGCCGATGCGGCGTCCAGTGCCTCGCTGCGTATGGTCGAAAGATCACTCATTCGTCGCTCACTCCGAACCGAACACGAAAAAGGGAGCCTGCGGTCCAGGCTCCCTCTTCACTGTCTCCGTCCGTTGCGCCGATATACGGCACCGCGAACTTACTTGAGGGCGGCCTGGGCCTGGTCGACCAAGGCCTTGAATGCCGCCGGCTCCCGCACGGCGAGATCGGCCATGACCTTGCGGTCGACCTCGATCCCGGCCTTGAGGATGCCGTTCATGAACTGCGAGTAGGTGAGGCCATGTTCGCGGGTCGCGGCGTTGATGCGCTGGATCCACAGGCCACGGAACGCTCGCTTCTTGTTGCGGCGGTCGCGATAGGCGTATTGCAGTCCCTTCTCAACCTTCTCGATGGCGACGCGGAACGCCGCATTGGACCGGCCGCGATAACCCTTGGCGAGCTTGAGGACCTTCTTGTGACGAGCGTGTGCAGTCACGCCCCGCTTGACGCGTGCCATGGCCTACCTCTCGTACGGAAAGAAGTTGCGCTTGATGATGCGCGTGTCCGCATCGGACACGATGGCCATCCCGGTCGCCTGGCGCAGGAAGCGATTTCCTCGCTTGGTCATACCGTGCCGTTTGCCGGCCACGCCATGCTTGATCTTGCCCGAGGCCGTGAAGCGAAAACGCTTCTTGGCCCCGCTCTTGGTCTTCATCTTGGGCATTTTTGTTCCTTTTCAAAGGGTTAGCGCCGAAGCGCAGGTCCCGGCCCGAAAGCCGAAAAGTCCTTACAAAGCAGCCGAGGCAATGCCCTTATTGGCCAGGCCGCTCGAAGGAACGGGGCTTATAGCGGCGGGGGTTCGCCCATGCAAGCGTGCGGGCAAGCCGGGGCGAATATGCCAAAGTCGCGCCTGAGAAGGGGAGTTTACTATGAGACTGGCTGGCAGGATCGCCCTGGTGACGGGCGCGCAACAGGGCATCGGGGCGGCAATCGCGCGGGCCTTCGCCCGGGAGGGCGCCGACGTTGCCCTTACCTGGCTCGACGACCGCGCGGCGGCCGAGACGGTGGCCGACGACATCAGGAAAGCGGGCCGGCGGGCGCACCTCATCAAGGCGGACGTCGCCAAAGTGCCGGAGATCGAGACGATGGTGGCCGAGACCGTAGGCATGCTCGGCGTGCCCGACATCCTGGTCAACAATGCCGGCGTCTATCCCCGGGTGCCGCTGCTCGAGATGCGCGCGAGTGACTGGGATTATGTGCTCGACATCAATCTGAGGGCGGGCTGTTTTGCAACCATCGCGGTTGCCAAGGCGTTAATTGAAGCCGGGAGGAAGGGAGGCGCCGTGATCAATCTCTCGTCGCAGTCGGTGCGCGGCGCGGTGCGCGGGGTCCATTATAGCGCCAGCAAGGGCGGCGTCGTTTCCATGACCAGGGCGATGGCCCTCGAGCTTGCCCCGCATGGCATCCGCGTCAACGCAATCGCCCCCGGCACGACGGACACCGCTCAGCCGCGTTACGGCAATACCGACGCCGAGCTGGTCGAGATGGCGCGCGCGAACATCCCGCTCGGTGGCAAGCTGCTCTCCCCTGACCAGATCGCGCGGTCAGCGGTCTACCTCGCCTCCGACGAGTCGGACGCCACGACGGGCCAAGTGCTGCACGTCAACGGCGGCTCGTACATGCCATGAAGGCGCTTCTCGCCGCTGGCCTGCTCGTTGGCGCCGTGGCGTGGGGCCGGCCGGCGCTGGCGCAGGCCAGTCCCCTCCCATCGAACCCCGTCCAGTCGAGCTCGGAGAAGATCCGCGGCAATCCCGCCGGCCAGTACGTCCTGGTCAAGACCGTGGTTCGCCAGGCGCTCGGCGTCGTCGATGCCCGCGCCGAAGCCGCCGATCCCGAAGGCTATAACCTGCTGAAATACTGTTGGGCGCCGGCCAACGTGCTCGGAGACTGGTCGGAACGGGCCGGCCTCGCCGGCGCAATGATCGTGCTGGCGCTGGAAACGCAATCCTGGGACCGTGATCTCGGCCGTGCCGGTTATCCGGCGGCGGCCACCGCCGAGGCAATCGGACGCTACGAAGCAGCGCTTGTTGCAGCCGAGTTCACCGAGGCCGCGCGGCAGCGTGCCCTCGACGCACTGCTTTCCGAACTGGAGGGCGTTCGCCGCCTTGCACCCGGTGCGACCAAGGTGTTCAAGGTCAGTCACTGCGGCGGGCCGGGTCGGTCGCTGGCGCTCAACCATGTCACGTCACCCGAAGGCGGACGCGTGCGGTTCATTCCCTACCTGCTGCACAAGGTCTGCCGCGCCCAGGATCTGGATACAGACAATCCTGCCGGCTGCGACTATTGGATGGCGGCCAGAACGGACGGCCCGATGTCGTTCGCCGGCCGCATGGTCTATGCCATTCGCTGGCCTGACGGGACCATAAGCGACGGCACGTTCGACCCCCAGCCGTCGCGCAGCACCGGCACTGTGACGCTGCGTCAGCGATAAAGGCCGCGGCGGCCGCCGGCACCGTTACTTCGGCGCCAGCACCATGATCATCTGCCTGCCTTCCATGCGCGGCATCGACTCGATCTTGGTCAGCGGATCCATCTCGCCACGCACGCGGTTGAGAACCTGGAGGCCCAGCGCGGAATGGACCATTTCGCGGCCACGGAAGCGCAGTGTGACCTTGACCTTGTCGCCTTCCTCGATGAACCGTTTCATGGCGCGCATCTTCACTTCGTAGTCGTGGTCATCGATGTTGGGGCGCATCTTGATCTCTTTGACCTCGATGACCTTCTGGTGCTTGCGCGCCTCGTGGGCCTTCTTCTGCGCCTCGTACTTGTACTTGCCGTAGTCGGAAATTTTTGCGACCGGCGGAGCCGCATTGGGCGAGATCTCGATCAGATCGAGACTGGCCTCTTCGGCCATTTCGATGGCCTCGCGGGTCGTAACGACGCCGACCATCTCGCCGTTCTCGTCGATCAGTCGGACTTGCGGCGCCTTGATTTCGCCGTTGACGCGCGGACCCTCGCGGGTAGGCGCGCTTTGTTGAGCAGGTCTGGCTATGGCTTTCTCTCCTTCGTTGAAGCCCCTTCTTTCGATACGGCAGGGGCGGGATATGAGACCGTGGCCGTCCTAGAAGGGCGGCCGGGCCTCGGTTGAAAGTGTAGTGACGGCGGCCCCGAGTTCAAGGACCTCCTGCTTGTCCGAGCCGAGGCGCCGGACGGCGACCGTGCGGCCTTCGGCATCGCGCCGCCCGACCGCGATGATCAGCGGTACGTGTGCCAGCGAGTGTTCGCGGACCTTGTAGTTGATCTTTTCGTTGCTGAGATCGGTGTCGACCCTCATGCCGGCGGCACGCAGCTGGTCCGTTACCTCGTTGGCATAGCTGTCGGCATCGCTCACGACAGTGACCACCACCGCTTGCGTCGGGGCCAGCCACAGCGGGAAGCGGCCAGCGTAGTTCTCGATCAGGATGCCGATCATGCGCTCGAAGCTGCCGAAGATGGCGCGGTGCAGCATGACGGGCCGCCTGCGTGATCCGTCCTCGGCCACATAGTTCGCGTCGAGCCGCTCGGGCAACACGAAATCGACCTGCAGCGTGCCGCACTGCCAATCGCGGCCGATGGCGTCGCGCAGCACGAACTCGAGCTTGGGCCCATAGAATGCACCTTCGCCCGGATTGAGGATGACCTCCAGGCCGGCCGCCTTCGAGGCCGACAGGAGCGCACCTTCGGCCTGATCCCACACCGCGTCGGAGCCGGCACGCACGGGCGGCCGGTCGGAAAACTTCACGAAGTAGTCGGTGAAGCCCAGATCGCGATAAACCTCGTCCAGCAACTTGCAGAAACGGATCGTCTCACTCTCAATCTGCGCCTCGGTGCAGAAGATGTGGGCGTCATCCTGCGTGAAGTTGCGCACGCGCAGGATGCCGTGCAGCGCACCTGACGGCTCGAAGCGGTGGCACGAGCCCATCTCGGCCATGCGCAGCGGCAGTTCGCGATAGCTGCGGAGCCCCACGTTGAAGATCTCGACGTGGCATGGACAGTTCATCGGCTTCAGCGCGAAGATGCGCAGCGCTGGATCGGCCATGTATTCGCGCAGGCCGTCCTCGTTCTCGCTGAGATACATGTTCTCGCGGAACTTCTCCCAGTGACCCGACTCTTCCCACAGTTTGCGGTCGACGAGCTGCGGTGTCTTAACCTCGACATAGCCGCCGGCCTCCAGCTTGCGCCGCAGATAGCTTTCCAGCGTACGCCAGAACGTCCAGCCCTTGGGGTGCCAGAACACCATGCCCGCCGCTTCTTCCTGTTGATGGAAGAGGCCCATCTCGCGGCCGATCCGCCGGTGGTCGCGCTTCTCGGCCTCCTCGATGCGCATGAGGTAGGCCTTGAGGTCCTTGTCCGAGAAGAAGACCGTGCCGTAGACGCGCTGGAGCTGCGCGTTGTTCTTGTCGCCGCGCCAGTAGGCGCCCGACACCTTCGTAAGCTTGAACGCCTTGCCGAGTTTGCCCGTCGACGGCAAGTGCGGACCGAGGCACATGTCGAGCCAGTCGCCCTGCTTGTAGACCGTAATGATCTCGTCCTTGGGCAGTTCGTCGGCCCACTCGGCTTTGAACTTCTCGCCGTGCTGGACGAAGTAGTCCTTGATCTTGGCGCGGTCCCACACTTCGCGCACGATCGGCAGGTTGCGATCGACGATCTCGGCCATCCGCTGCTCGATTTTGGCGAAGTCTTCCGGCGAAAAGGGCTCGGCGCGCACGAAATCATAGTAGAAGCCGTCGTCCGTCGAGGGGCCGAACGTGATCTGCGTTCCGGGGTAGAGTTCCTGGACGGCCTGAGCCAGCACGTGCGCGGCGTCGTGGCGCAGCAATTCCAGCGCCTCGGGATCGCGCGACGTCACGATGCCGATTTTGGAGTCTCCATCCACGACATGGGCGAGGTCGACCATCTTGCCGTCGACGCGCAGTGCAAGGGCTGCCTTGGCAAGGCCGGGTCCGATCTCAGCGGCGATCTCGGCGCCGCTCACCGGCTTGTCGAACGAGCGTACCGAACCGTCCGGCAGGGATATATTGATCATGACAACCACCAACTCGAGAGACCGCGAACACGACTCATCGGCCAGCGCAAAGCGTCGGCAGACGAAGGCCGGGAAGCGGCACGAGTGCGCGCGCCCGGCCGAATCAAGTTCGGAAGGTGGTCAGTGTCTTGGGAGAGCTGGAAAACAGCGCGACCATGCGCTCGGAGATAGTTGCGCGGCCGGCTGGAGTCAAGTTGCAGGGTCGATACGCTGCCGGATGCCGATGTCGTTCCCGCGACCATCGAGGCCCAGCACAACTGCATTTCCGTCGATTTGGATCGAGAGCATTACGTGGCATTGGCCATTGCGGATGGTGAACTCTCCCCAGGAAATCGACCCCTCTCCGGTGAAACCCGGCATGCTGTGGCTGGAGTGTTGATCGGCACGCTAACCGGCGCCCGCTCCTGTCGACAGACGATCGTAGAGCGCCAACAGCTGTTGGTTGGCGTGGGCCAGGCTATAGCGGTCGCGCGCATGTTCCTGGGCAGCGCGGGCGAGTTCGGCGCGGCGTTCGGTCGACAGCGACAAGGCGCTTCGCAGCGCTTCGGCCAATGCCTCGGCGTCGCCTGCCGGGGCCAGCCACCCGGTAATGCCCGGGCGCAAGGTTTCGGCCGCGCCGCCACCGTCTTCGGCGACCACCGGCCGGCCCATCGCCTGGGCCTCGACCAGCGTGCGGCTGAATCCCTGACGGCTGCCGCCGGTAGCGACCACGACATCGGCCAGCATATAGGCCGCCGGCATGTCGTCGACGTAGGGCCCGATCTGCACCCGGCCGTGCAACTCTGCTGCCTCGACTGCTCTTTCGAGTTCCCTTTCGAACGTCGTCGGCTCGCTGCCTGATCCCAGCAGCAGGCAGAATACATCGTCGCGGCCCAGGTGTTTGAGCGCCTGGATCAGGATCTTCTGGCCATTGTCCTCGACGAATCTTGCTGGACACAGCACGAGATGGCTGCCGTCCGGTACACGCAGTTCGCTGGCGAGGCGGATCAAACGGTCGGCACGGACGATCGCCGGGTCGAAGCGGTCGACATTGATGCCGGGAGGAATGGTTTCGATCCGGCCGGCGAGTGCCGGGAAGCGCCGCAAGGCGTCGCGCGCGACGTAATCCGATACCGCGATCATCGCGTCGGCACGTACCTGACGGTGCTCGATGAAGCGCCCCATCAGATCCGCAGCACCAAAGGGCCGATGCTGGGTGGCGATCCATTTAACGCCGAGACGACGTGCGAGCGCACGCGCGATCCATGCCGTGGCAGGGGAACGCGACTGCACGAGATCGATGCGGGCATCGCGCAGCAATCCAACGAGCTTGGCCGGCAGGGCGAGCCGGGCCCACAGCCGATTGCCGATAGGTGGTAGATCGATATGCGTCGCGCGCAGTCGCAACAGGTCGGCCACCATGGCGCCTCCCGGCGAGGCGACGATCGCCGAACCGCCGGCTGCGATCACGGCCTGCGCAGTGTCGAGCGTTGCGCGGGCGAGGCCGCCGCCGGCAAGGGTGGGCACGATCTGCAGGAGCGTGGGTGCGGACACGACGACTTGTTTCTCGTAAGTATGCGAAGGGAGACCGAGCAGGTAACACGGGAGCGCCAAAATGGGTAGAGTCGAGCGGCTGCAGCGCCCCGACGGCAATACCGTGGCCTTTTCAAGAATCGAAGGCCGCGGGCCAGCCGTGGTGTTCCTGGGCGGTTTCCGTTCGGACATGACGGGCACCAAGGCGGTCTCGCTCGAAGCCTGGGCGCGGCGGACCAACCGGGCGTTCCTGCGTTTCGACTACCTCGGCCACGGTCAATCGTCGGGCCGCTTCGAGGATGGCACGATCGGCCGTTGGCTCGACGACTCGCTGGCCGCGATCGACGTTCTTACGGCCGGCAATCTGGTGCTTGTGGGTTCGAGCATGGGCGGATGGCTGTCGCTTCTGGTGGCCCGCGCCCGGCCGGAGCGGCTGGCGGGATTGGTGCTGATTGCCGCTGCTCCGGATTTCACCGAGCGCATGCTGCTGAAGGGACTTTCGCCCGAGGACCGTATCGCCCTTGAGCGCGACGGACGGCTGGAACGACCTTCGCAGTATTCGCCCGAACCTTCGGTCTTCACCTGGAGGCTCATCGAGGAGGGTCGCCACCATCTCCTGCTCGACGAGCCGCTGAACGTGCCCTGTCCAGTGCGCCTGCTGCATGGCCAGAGTGATCCCGACGTGCCGTGGGAATATTCGCTGCAGATCGCCAAGCATCTCAAGGCGCCGGAGGTGATCGTCACGCTGATCAAGGGCGGGGACCATCGTCTCAGCGCGCCAGCCGACATCGCCCGTCTGATATCGACCGTAGAGGAGTTGGCAGGTTAGCTCTGGGCCGCGATCGCCCTCAGGCCTTCGCGATAGGTCGGAAAGCGCAACGCGACACCCAGGTCTTGCTTGAGGCGGTCGTTCCTCACCCGTCGATTCTCGGCATAGAACGAACGCGCCATCGCGCTCATGGTGGGTGCGGCTTCTTCCCACGGAACAGCCGGCGGGACCGGCCTGCCCAGCAGTTCGCAGGCGAAGGCTACCACATCGGCGTTCGCGGCCGGCAGATCATCGGCAACGTTGTAGATGCCGCTGGGACGCGGCTGCTCCATTGCCTTCAGAACAGCGCCGGCGATGTCCCCGACATGGATGCGCGAAAAAAACTGACCGGGCTTGTCGATGCGACGGGCCGTGCCGGCTTTCACCTGATCGATCAGGCTGCGGCCGGGGCCGTAGATGCCCGGAAGACGGAAGATGTCGATGGCGGCGCCAGCTTCCAGTGCCATTGCCTGCCAGGCGCTTTCGGCCGCCAGACGCTCGATGCTTCGTCGTTGGCCGGGGTTGGCTGGTGTATCTTCGTCCACCCAGCCGCCGCCGTGGTCGCCGTAGACGCCGGTGGTCGAGAGATAGCCAAGCCACTCCGCCCGCTGCAGCAAGTGGCGACAGGTCGCAAGCGCCGGATCGCCGGTCGTGGCAGGGGAAATGGTGCAGAGAATGTGGGAAGCGCCATTCATGACCGTCGCAGCCAACGACGCCGAACCATCGAACAAGTGCGCCTCGAAGCCGGCGGCGCGCAGCGCTACGGCCTTCTCCGTGCTGGTGCATGTACCTGCCACGGTCCAGCCACTGACTCTTGCAAGCTTGGCGATTTCAAGGCCGCTGTAGCCGAGGCCGAAAATGAAAAGGCGTCGTGTCATCTTGTCAAGATCGCTCTAACGCGGTTCTTTTCATAGATGTCGTTTGGCCGCCCCTTGTCCGCAATGATGGTTGGCGTCGCGTTGGCGTCGTCGTCTGCCACCGCGCAGAGCTTTGACGCGCTCGAAAGCAGTCCCGATCACCTGTTGCGCTACACCGAGTGCATGAAACTGGCGCGCCGCGAGCCGCTTCGGGCGTTGCCGATGGCCGAGAAATGGAACGTCGATGGTGGCGGTTGGGGTGCCCGCCACTGCGTGGCGATCGCCATGTTCCAGGCTGGCAAGTATTCCCAGGCAGCGGCGCAGCTGGAGGCGATCGCCCGAGACATGGGCCAGGAGCGGCCCGGATTGCGGGCCGAACTGTGGGCCCAAGCCGGCCAGGCCTGGCTCGAGGCGGGTCAGGCTGAAAAAGCGGCCGCAGCACAGAGCAAGGCCTTGGAGCTCAAGATCGGCGACCCCGATCTGTGGATCGATCGCGGCCTCAGCTACGCCGCCATGCAGGCCTGGCCTCGCGCCATCTCCGATTTCGACAAGGCGCTTGCGTTGCGGCCGGATAACGTTGAAATTTTGGTGCTGCGCGCCGCCGCCTGGCGCAACGCGCGTAACGCGGCGAAGTCCATGGATGATATTGGTCGGGCGTTGCGAATCGCCCCGGACCATACGGACGCCCTGCTCGAACGCGGCTTCACGCATCTGGCGAACGGCAATCGTGCTTTGGCCAACGATGATTTTAACCGCGTGCTGCGAATTGTGCCGCCGAGCTCCGCGGCGGCCCACCGTGCCGAAGCGGGCCTGCGTGGCGACCAGCCCGGCTCGGCGGGCTCGGCAATCCCAAACGCCATGCCCAAAAGCGGCGTGAAGCGGTAGCCTGTCTCCAACGACTGATGTAAGAGCCCCCAGAATGAACTGTCTTCTCCCGTCGATCGCCTTCGCAGTCGCAATCATTCCGGCAACCTTCCTGACTTTTGCCCAGGCGCAGCCGGCCAACGAGGCACCGCAACCGCCTGCCTCCTATTATCCCGCGCCGCCGCCGCTTGAGGCGCCAACGGTTCAGCAGGGCGCGCCGACCACAGGTCTCACCTCGCCATTGCCCCGCACACCACAAAAGGTCGAACGCACCGAAATCGCCGCAGAGTCCGAAGCCCAGCTCTTTGCCGGCGCCCGCAGGATCGTGTGGGGCCGCTATGCCAAGATCAAGGGCGCCAGGAGCGGCGACGTGACGGTGACCCGGGAGGGCAATCTGTGGGTGGTAAAGGGTCGGATCGACAGCGTCGCGCCTGGAACCGAAGGCGACTGGGCCTCGATCGATGGCGTGGTCGAGCGCATTGCCGCTGGTGTCGTGCAGATCCGCGGCGAAGTCGCCTTCCGTGTGGCCAAGGTCGAGAAGGGGACACCATGCAAGGTCGCCGGCCTGCTCACTTTCCGCCGCTCCGGCAAATCCCAGGTGTGGCGTCTGGCCGAAGGCGATAATCCCTGCGACGGCACCCGCGAGCGGTTCGATCTGGTCTACGAGAAAGCGGCCGACAAGAGGCCCGTAACGGCGCAGCCCAAGCGCGGTTAGCGCAGCTTCTCGATCGCTGCCCGCGCGAGCGCGTCGGCGCGTTCGTTTTCAGGGTGTCCGCTGTGGCCCTTCACCCAATGCCAGTCGACGCTGTGTGGAGCATGCGCGGCGTCGAGGCGCTGCCAGAGGTCGATGTTCTTCACCGGCTTCTTGTCGGCGGTCTTCCAGCCGTTCCGCTTCCAGCCCTTGATCCACTTCGTGACGCCGTCGCGCACGTAGGTGCTGTCGGTGAACAGCCCGACCTTGCACGGCCGCTTCAGCGCCTCGAGGCCGGCGATTGCCGCCATCATTTCCATGCGGTTGTTCGTGGTGACGGGTTCGCCGCCCGACAGTTCGCGTTCGCGCTCGCCGATCCGCAGGATCGCGGCCCAGCCGCCCGGTCCCGGATTGCCGCTGCACGCACCGTCGGTGAAGATCTCGACCTCGGGGCCATGGCTCGAAGGCGAGAGGGTCACAGGCCGTAGTCCGAGATCGATGCGACACCGCGATGGAAGCGCAGCCTGGCCAGGTATTCCTGCGGGTCCTTGCGCTTCACCAGCGCGTCGGCCGGCGTGTGGAACCAGTCATAGAGCCGGGTCAGCATGAAACGCAGCGCCGCGCCGCGCGCCAGAAGTGGCAGCGCAGCCCGTTCGGCGTCGGACAGCCTGCGCGCCTTGTCGTAGGCCGAGATCAGGGCGCGCGCCTTGGTGATGTTGCACGAATTGTCGGCCTCGAAGCACCAGGCGTTCAGGCAGATCGCCACGTCGTAGGCGAGGAAATCGTTGCAGGCGAAATAGAAGTCGATCAGCCCCGACAACCTGTCGTGCAGGAAAAAGACGTTGTCGGGGAACAGGTCGGCATGAACCACGCCGGCCGGCAGGTTCGCGGGCCAGTTGGCCTCGAAGAAGTCCAGTTCCGCCTGCAGCTCGTGCGCCAGGACGTCGTCGATGTGGCGTCGCACGCCGTCGAACCATGGCCGCCAGCCGGCGACCGAGAGCGCATTGGGCCGCTTCAGAGTGAAGTCGCGGCCGGCGAGATGCAATTGGGCGAGGGCCTCTCCCAGCGGTCCGCAGTGCTGCACGCCGATGCGGCGGGGCCACATGCCATGCAGGAAGGTCGTGATGGCGGCAGGCTTGCCGGCCAGCGCGCGAATGGCGTTGCCGTCGCGGCCGTGGATCGGCTTGGGGCAGGTAATGCCGCGTCCGGCGAGATGGTCCATCAGGCCAAGGAAGAACGGCAGGTCCTTGGGGTCGACGCGCTTTTCGTAGAGCGTGAGGAAGTATTGCCCTCTGGTCGTGGTCAGCAGGTAGTTGGAGTTCTCGACGCCCTCGGCGACGCCTTTCAGCGCCTCGGCCTCGCCGATGTCGTATTCGGCGAGAAATACCTCGAGCTCGGCCTCGCCGACTTCGGTGTAGACCGCCATCTCAGTTCACCGGCATGTCACGCTACCAGTTGGCGCGGCAGCTTGAAGACGACGTTTTCCTCGGTCGTGCGCACTTCCTCCACGACGACGTCGTAGCGTGTCCGGCAGGCGGCAATCAGTTCGTCGACCAGCAACTCGGGCGCCGAGGCGCCGGCGGTGATACCGAGACGGCGCCCACCTTCGATCCAGCCTGCGTCGAGCCAGGTCCAGTCCATGTCGGCGGCGCGCTGCACCAGGCGCGACCTCGCGCAGCCATAGGTGGCCGCGACCTCGACCAGCCGCATCGAGTTGGACGAATTGGGCGCCCCGATCACCACCAGCGCGTCGCAGCGTTCGGCGATCGCCTTGACCGCCGCCTGGCGGTTGGTGGTGGCGTAGCAGATGTCCTCCATCTTCGGTCCCTGGATGGCCGGAAAGCGGCGGCGAAGCACCGCCACGATCTCGGTGGTGTCGTCCACTGACAGCGTTGTCTGGGTCGCATAGGCGAGGTTCCGCGGATCGGCGACTTCGAGCGCCTCGGCCTGCGCCACGTTTTCGACCAGCAGCAGGGCGTCGGCGGGGAGCTGGCCCATGGTGCCGATCACTTCCGGATGGCCGGCATGTCCGATCAGCACGACCCGGCGCCCCGCCTCGTGGTGGCGCTCGGCCTCGCGATGGACCTTGGAGACCAGCGGGCAGGTGGCATCGACATAGAGCAGATTGCGCCGGCCGGCCTCGGCCGGCACTGCCTTCGGCACGCCGTGCGCGGAGAACACAACGGGGCGGTCGTCGGGCACTTCATCGAGTTCGTCGACGAAAACCGCCCCCTTGGCTTCGAGGGCCTCGACCACGTAGCGGTTGTGGACGATTTCGTGGCGGACGTAGACCGGCCGGCCATAGCGTTCGATCGCGCGCTCCACGATCTGGATGGCGCGGTCGACGCCGGCGCAAAAGCCGCGCGGGCTGGCAAGCAGGATCGTCAGCGGTTTCTTCGGCTCGGGCATCAAAATCGTTCTTCGGGATGCCGACCCGCTCGCTTGCGGGTCCGCGGACCATTGCCTAGACTCCGTGTGGAACGGATTGGCGCGGCACCGTAACAAAGCCGCCGCTATGGGGAAAGCAACATGACCGAGCCGGTTGTCGCGGCAAAGGTGCCAGCGAAGGTAATGCTCGAGGCGGGCAAGGATTACTGGTGGTGTGCCTGCGGGTTGAGCAAGAACCAGCCCTTCTGCGACGGTGCGCACAAGGGCGGCAGCTTTTCTCCGATGAAGTACACGGCGGAGAAGGCCGGCGACCATTGGCTCTGTGCCTGCAAGCATTCGGCCAAAAAGCCGCTCTGCGACGGCTCGCACAAGACCCTGCCATGAGTGACGGAAGGTTATCTGTCCTCGCGGTGACGCTGCTTGCCTTCGCGCTCGCCGGCTGCGGCGGCAAATCGTCTGATGGGCCGTCGTTCGCCTGTCCGCCGGCGCTGACGGTGCAGGACGCAGGCCGCATCGTGCATTTCAAGAGCGGAACGGGGCGCGATCCGCGCGATGTCGCCTATGAGGCGGCACTCGTCTCCGCAGGCTCGGCCTGCTCGGTCGGCCGCAATCAGGTCGATGTCACCGTGGTGATGGTTGTCGCCGTCAAGGCCGGCCCGTCGGTCAGCTCAGGCCAGACCGCCGTGCCGTACTTCGTGCGCGTGCTCGACGGTCGCGGAACCATCCTGCAAGGCCAGGACTTTGTCGCCGACTTCAGACTGTCGGCCTCGAGCCCGCGCGGCGAGTCGCGGGAGGAACTGGCTTTGACCCTGCCGCTCGGCCAGGCCGGGGCATCCTCGGGCTATCGCATCGCCGTCGGGCTGAAGCCCAGCCCGGAGGAACTCAACTACAACCGGCGGGCGGCAGGGCGGTAATGACCGCCTATGCCGACAGGTTGGAGGCGTTGGCCGCCGAGGCGGCCGATCGCTGCACCACCTGCGGCAAATGCTTCGAGGTCTGTCCGACGGCGCGCGAGATCGGCCTCGACGCCGGCCAGGCCGTGGCCCGGGTCGGCGAGCTTGCGGCGCTGACGCAGGGCGCGGGAGCCCCGCCCGACCTTCTTCTGCAATGGCTCAATGCCTGCGACGGCAGTGCGCGCTGCAGCGCGGCCTGCCCCGAGGACATCAACGTCCGCCAGTGGGTGACCATCGCCAAGATGAAGGCGCTCGACGCCACCCGCCCGCCCGACGTCGGCGCGGCCAATGCCGCCAGTCGTTTCCGCCATATGGCCCAGGCGGTGCGGCTGCTGGCCAGCATGCAGCTTCCGTCCGAGACCCTGAAGAAGATCCTGGCGCCGGCCGAGCGGCGCACCGCCGAGATCCTTTTCTACACCGGCTGCAACGTGTTGCGCACGCCGCACATCGTGCTCAACGTCATGGATATCCTCGACGCCCTGCAGCTCGATTTCGACGTGGTCGGCGGCACCGCCCATTGCTGCGGCGTCTATCAGTTCCAGGAAGCCGACTTGCCGACCTACGAACGCATCGGCCATCGCACGTTCGAGCGCTTCGGCCGGTCCGGCACCTCGAAGGTGCTGACCTGGTGTCCGACCTGCACCAAGAACTTCGATGAACTGGAAAAGGACGTCGAGGAGCCGTTCTTCGACCTCGCCCACATCAGCGAATTCCTCGCGGCCAATCTCGACGCCCTGAAGGCCCGCTTCGTCGACCAGCCCAGGCGCCGCGTGGTGATCCACGAACACCTCGGCATCGGCGCCACGGTCGACAGCATCCGCAGGCTACTGGGCGCCGTGCCCAATCTCGAACTGGTCGAACTGGTCCAGGACTCCGGCTTCTCCTATGCCTGCGGCGGCCAGGCGGCGAAGTTCAAGGACCGCGAGCAGGCGATCCACCGCGCACTGGCCGAAGACGCGGTCGCGGCCGGGGCCGACACCATCGTCACCATGTACCACTCCTGCCACCGCGCCCTGGCGGGGACGGAAGCGGTCTACCCGCTGCGGGTGGTGAATTTCACCGACGTGATTGCCGAGGCGCTGGGCCGTGGCGGCCATCCCGACTACTACCGCCTCTACAAGGTGGGCGGTTCGATGGACGAAGCGGTCGCCGCCGCCCGCGGCTTCCTGGAGAACAACGGCGTACGGCTCGACGAGGCCTCGGTGCAGTCGCTCACCGCCGATATCTTCAACGAGACCGGCTTCGCCGGATCGCGCGACGCCTTCGCCCAGGCGTTCACGGCGCTGGCGAAAGAGGGCTGATCGGCCTTGAGCGGCGACGCCGACGTCTGGCTCTTCTCCTATGGCACCCTGCAGCAGGACGAAGTGCAGCTCGCCACCTTCGGACGCCGGCTCGAGGGTCGCGCCGACGCGCTGCAGGGCTATGCCACGAAGCCGTTCGAGATCAAGGATGCCGCAGTGGTCGCGACCAGCGGCAAGACACATCACCTGATGGCGCGGCCCACCGGCCATGCCGCCGACGAGGTCGCGGGCGTGGCCTTCCGGATCACGCCGGACGAGCTCGCCGCCGCCGATACCTATGAAGTGTCCGACTACACGCGCATCGCCGTCCGGCTGAAGTCGGGCCTGGAGGCGTTCGTCTATGTCGGCGCCTGATCTTCAGGGCATGAAGGCGATGACGGCGGTTGCCACCAGGGCGGTCGCGAATAGGGCGTTGGCCACGCGCGCCCGCACCGGATCGTAGAAGACGCGCGAGAAGGCGGTGCCGGCCAGCAGCCACGCCATGTGGATGGCCACGATCATCGCCGCGAGAACCGTCGTCTTCAGCAGGGCATCGGGCGCCGGATCGTCGGCAAGCGTGGTGCCGGCAAACACCGCGGCGATCGCGACGTAGGCCTTGGGATTGGCGATCGCCAGCGCGAAGCCGCCGGCGAAGGACGGCGCCGCGACATCGCCACGGACCTTCGACAGGGGCGGCGCCGTGGCGATCCGGTAGGCCAGATACAGGATGTAGGCCGCGGAAGCCGCGACCAGCACCGGCGCGGCGTACGGCACCGACAGCAGCAGCGAAACCACGCCAGTGGCGACCGCGACCAGAACGGCAATCGTGCCCGCGACAAGCCCGGAAAAATACCCCATCGACCGTCGCAGCCCGAAGGCCGCACCGACGGCGGTGACGCTCATTGTCGAGGGGCCCGGGCTGCCCATGACCACGATGGCGGCCACGACCAGAGTGACGAAGGGGCGCCATGCGGCGATGTCATCGGCCATGCCGCCGACGCTATCGCCGCCGGACAAGCGCCGTCTTGAACGATCGTGCGGATCGCTGCCGGCGGTCGCGGCTTTGGCCTTATCGTTCCGGCACCGCCAGCACCGCCCAGGCCGCGTCGGCAAAGAAGCGGACATGGTCGGAGAGAGGCCCCTCGAAGCGACCGTAGACCTTGTAGGTTGCGGCCTGCATCACGACGCCGATCGCCGAGGCGGCCGCAAGATCGGCGTCGCGCCGGGGAATATCGCCGGCGGCCATGGCCTGGTCGATCACCGCGCGCACGACGTTCACCGGATTGGGCGCATCGTCGGGCACCTTCGCCAGGAACGAATGCTGGTTGAGCAGGTGATAGGCGAACAGCGTCCAGTCGCGGTCGGCCCACGTGCAATAGCAGAGCACGATGGCGTCGATCCTGGCGCGCAGCCCCTCGTGCGGCCGCTGGGCTTCGTCCAGCGCCTCGGCCAGCGCGCGGTGATGGCGCAGGAACATGTCGAAGGCGAGCTGCTCCTTGCTCGGGAAGTAGCGGTAGATCGTGCCCTCGGCGATCGACGCCGCCATGGCGATTTCCCGGGTGGTGGTTTCGGCCACGCTGCGCGCCACGAACAGCGTCAGTGCCGCGCGCTCTACCCGTGCCTTGGTGTCTTCGGCCTTGCCCATGCGGGACAGTCTATGAGGGGGCGCTCACTTTCGGAAGCGCTATCGTCTTGCGGTGCCGTGACCCAACGCCAGTCGATCACCCAATCGTGGCGGCCGACGGCGGGCGTGGCATCGCTCTGAAGCTGAAGGAACGTGTTGAAAGTCCGGCGGATATACATGCGACACTCCTGATATGAGCAATCGCTCATTAATTAAGTGAGTGTTCGCTCAATTTCAAGAAGTATTTATCGGCACCGACCACCGGTCGAGACAGGAGCCATCTCTCGGGCGGCTTTTCCCCGGGATTCGGTCGCGGCGCGAGGCAATGCTCATGGACGGCCCACAGGCGCCCCCCTAAGGTCCGCTTACCCAGACGATACCTGTGGGAGAGCCCGCCTTTCTTTTGGCGGCGCCGAAGGAGCAACCGGCCCCGGAAACTCTCAGGCAAACGGACCGCAGGAGGATGGGTCTCTGGAAAGTGGCGGGCGCCTCATCTGGCGCTTGCCCACCGACGAAGTAAGCCGGCAGTTTTTGCCGGCGAATCTTTCAGGTCTCCGGACAGAGGGGGTCGCGAACGGCGCAGTCCTTGCGTCGGGACAGCGCGACTCCGGTCGCGTGATGCGACCTGTGGAGATCTTGTTGACCGAACCTTCCGACGGCCCCCTCAAGCGTACGCCGCTCTACGAACTGCATCGCGAGCTCGGCGCGCGCATCGTGCCCTTCGCCGGCTACGAAATGCCGGTTCAGTTTCCCACCGGCATCCTGGCCGAGCATGCCCACACGCGGAACGCCTGCGGCCTGTTCGATGTCTCGCACATGGGCCAGGTACGGCTGACCGCCAGGCCCGGCCACAACGCCGCCGCGGCGCTGGAGACCCTGGTGCCGGGCGACATCGCCGGCTTGCAGCCCGGCCAGCAGCGCTACACCCAGTTCACCAACGACAGCGGCGGCATCCTCGACGATCTGATGGTGACCAGCACCGGCGATCACCTGCAGCTGGTCGTCAACGCCGCCTGCAAGGACGCCGACCTGGCGCATATCCAGGCCAGGCTTTCCGACGCCTGCGAGATCGAACCGATGTTCGCGCGCGGGCTTCTCGCGCTGCAGGGCCCGCAGGCCGTGACCGTGCTGTCGCGCCTTGCGTCCGCGGTCGCCGAGATGAAATTCATGACCGGCGCCTTCGTCATGATCGACGGCGCGCGCTGCTACGTCACGCGCTCGGGCTATACCGGCTGCGACGGCTACGAGATTTCCACCCCGGCCGATGCCGCCGCCCCGATCGCGCGCAAGCTGCTGTCGTATCCAGAGGTCAAGTCGATCGGTCTCGGCGCCCGCGATTCGCTCCGCCTCGAGGCCGGTCTCTGCCTCTATGGCCACGACATCGACACCACCACGACGCCGGTCGAGGCGGGCCTGCTGTGGAGCATCGGCAAGGAACGCCGCGCCCAGGGAAGCCGGGCGGGCGGTTTTCCCGGCGCCGCCGTTATCCTGAAGCACATCGCCGAAAGCGCGCCGCGCCGCCGCGTCGGGCTGCTGCCCGAGGGCAAGGCGATCGCCCGCGAAGGTGCGGAGATCGTCATCGCCGGCAAGGTCGTGGGCGCCGTCACCTCGGGCGGCTTCGGCCCCACGCTCGGCCGTGCCATCGCCATGGGTTACGTCGAGCGTAGCCAGTCGGCCAACGGTACCAAGGTCGAGCTTGTTGTGCGCGGCAAGCCCGTGCTGGCCGAGATCGTGCCCATGCCTTTCGTCAAACACGCCTACTACCGCGGATAGGAGTTCGTCATATGGCCGTCGTCAAATACAGCGAAGAACACGAGTGGATCCGCGTCGAGGGCGATACCGGCACGATCGGCATCACCCAGTATGCGCAGGAACAGCTCGGCGACGTGGTGTTCGTCGACGTACCGGCCGCCGGGCGCAAGGTCGCCAAGGGCGAATCGGTGGCCGTGGTCGAATCGGTGAAGGCTGCTTCCGACATCTATTCGCCGGTGTCGGGCGAAGTGGTCGAAGCCAACGCAGCACTCGCCGAATCGCCGGGCGACGTCAATCTGGAGCCGATGGGCAAGGGCTGGTTCTTCAAGCTCACGATCGCCGACAAGAGCGAGCTCGACGAGCTGATGGATGAAGCCGGCTACGCCACCTTCCTGAAGAGTCTGGGGTGAAAGTGTCTTCCGGACCGCGCGCGTCCCGCGCGCTCATGAGGCGCGCGTCGAGCGGAGTAACCTCCGCCCTGAGACGCGCGCGGTCCGGAAGATCATGAACGGTCGGCATGCAGTCCAATGACCATTGAGCAAAACTCACGCTAGGAGCGTCCATGCGTTACCTTCCCCTCACCGAGGCCGACCGTCGCGAGATGCTGGGCGTCATCGGCGCCAAGTCGGTCGATGAGCTGTTCCGCGACGTGCCGGCGTCGGCCGTGCTCGGCGGCAAGATCGCCGGGCTGCCCGATCATCAGGGCGAACTCGAAGTCGAACGCGCCTTCCAGGCCTATGCGGCGAAGAACCTGTCGCCGGGCTCGGACCCGTTCTTCATCGGCGCCGGCGCCTACCGCCATCACGTCCCCGCCACCGTCGACTACATGATCCAGCGCGGCGAGTTTCTGACCTCCTACACGCCCTACCAGCCCGAGATCACTCAAGGGACCCTGCAGTATCTGTTCGAGTTCCAGACCCAGATCACCTTGCTCACGGGCATGGAGGTGGCCAACGCCTCGATGTACGACGGCTCGACCGGCACGTCCGAGGCCGTGCTGATGGCCAACCGCGTGACGCGCCGCCACAAGGCGCTGATCTCGGGCGGGCTGCATCCCCAGTACCGCCGCATCATCGAGACCACGGCCAAGTGGGAAGGTTTTAAGGCCGTCGTCACCGCGGTCGATGCCGGGGGACTCGAGGACCTGATCGCCCAGGTCGACAAGGAGACGTCCTGCGTCGTCGTCCAGAACCCCAGCTTTTTCGGCCATGTCCGCGACTTCACCAAACTGGCCGAGGCCTGCCATGCCGCCGGCGCGCTCCTGATCGTCGTGGTGACCGAGGTCGTGTCGCTGGGGCTCCTCAAGCCGCCGGGCGAGATGGGGGCCGACATCGTGGTCTGCGAGGGCCAGTCGATCGGCAACGGCCTCGGCTTCGGCGGGCCTTATGTCGGTCTGTTCGCCACCCGCGACAAATACATGCGCCAGATGCCGGGCCGGCTGGTCGGCGAAACCGTCGATGCCGACGGCAAGCGCGGCTTCGTGCTGACGCTCTCCACGCGCGAGCAGCACATCCGTCGAGAGAAGGCGACGTCCAACATCTGCACCAACGCCGGCCTCTGCGCGCTGGCCTTCACGGTCCATCTCACCCTGCTGGGTGAGGCGGGCTTCCGCCGCCTGGCCGAGATCAACCATGCCAAGGCCTCGGAACTCGCCGATCGCGTGAGCGCGATCCCCGGCGTGAAACTGCTGAACGACAGTTTCTTCAACGAGTTCACGGTGCGGCTGCCCAAGCCCGCCGCGCCGGTCGTCGAGGCACTGGCCGCCAAACGCATCCTGGGCGGGTTGCCGGTGTCGCGCCTGCTCCCGGACGATCCCTCGGTCGAGAACCTGCTGCTGCTGGCGGCGACCGAGACGGCGACGGAAGAGGGCATGGGCCCGCTGGTCGCGGCGCTGAAGGAGGTGCTGTGATGGTCCAGTCGCTCGACCGTTCCCAGGGCCGCGATGGCGGTAGCGCCGGCGGCGTCGCCGCCAGCCCGGCCAACACCCACGGCACCTTCACCGGCAACCGCGCCCTGCAGATCGAGGAGCCGCTGATCTTCGAGATGGGCCAGCCGGGACGCTGCGGCGTCGACCTGCCGGAACCGGCCAAGGTGAAGGACCGACTCAATGGCCTGCGCCGCAGCGGCGAGGTCGGCCTGCCGGGCCTTTCCGAGCCGCAGGTGGTGCAACACTACACGCGATTGAGCCAGAAGAACTACGCCATCGACATGGGCGTCTATCCGCTGGGCTCGTGCACCATGAAGCACAACCCGCGCATCAACGAAAAGGTGGCGCGCCTGCCCGGCATCGGCGATCTCCATCCGCTGCAGCCGGTCTCGACCGTGCAGGGTGCGTTGGAACTGATCGATTGCCTGGCGCACTGGCTGAAAACCTTGACCGGCATGCCGGCCGTGGCGATGTCGCCGGCCGCCGGCGCGCACGGCGAGATGTGCGGCATGATGGCGATCGCCGCCGCGCTGGAAGCCAAGGGCGAACGCGCCCAGCGCCGGATCGTGCTGGCGCCGGAGTCGGCGCACGGCACCAATCCCGCGACGGCGGCGGCGCTCGGTTTCACCGTGAAGCCGATCCCGGCCAACGACCGCGGCCGGGTCGATCTCGCGGCGCTGAAGGCCGCTCTCGGTCCGGACGTGGCCGCGATCATGCTGACCAATCCCAACACCTGCGGCCTGTTTGAAAGCGAGATCGTCGAGATCTCCAAGGCGGTGCACGCGGTCGGTGCCTATTTCTATTGCGACGGCGCCAACTTCAACGCCATCGTCGGCCGCGTCCGGCCGGGCGACCTCGGCGTCGACTGCATGCACATCAACCTGCACAAGACCTTCTCGACGCCGCACGGCGGCGGCGGGCCGGGCGCAGGGCCGGTGGTGCTGTCAGCTGCGTTGGCGCCTTACGCGCCCTATCCGTGGATCGTGAAGCAGGGCGACAAGTGGACGATTGCCGAAGACGGCGGCGCCCTCAAGTCTCTGGGGATCGAGGGCACGCCGCTCGGCCGGCTAAAGGCCTTCCACGGCCAGATGGGCATGTTCACCCGGGCGCTCGCCTACATCATGAGCCATGGTGCCGACGGGCTGAAGCAGGTCGCCGAAGACGCGGTGCTGAGCGCCAACTACGTAATGGCGGCGCTCGGGGACACCATGAGCCCGGCCTTCGAGGGCCCATGCATGCACGAGGCGCTGTTCGACGACAGCTTCCTCAAGGGCACCGGCGTCAGCACGCTCGACTTCGCCAAGGCGATGATCGACGAGGGCTACCACCCGATGACCATGTACTTCCCGCTGGTGGTGCATGGCGCGATGCTGATCGAGCCGACCGAGAGCGTGGCCAAGGAGGATCTCGACCAGTTCATCGGCGCGCTGCGCTCGCTTACGGCCCGCGCCAAGACGGGTACCGCGGCCGAAGCCTTCAAGGCGGCACCGCTCTACTCGCCCCGCCGCCGCCTCGACGAGACCCTGGCCGCGCGCAAGCCGATCCTGCGCTGGCGGCCCTCTAACAACTTCAAGGAAGCGGCCGACTGACGCCTTGCCGCCGGCCCTGGCCGACGGAGGGGTTATGAACTGCGAGACTGCGGCCTTCGACCTCTCCGTCGACGTAAGGCGCCGACACCTCCCCCGATGACGAGGGAGGAAAAGGGTCTAGGATAGAGTCCATGAGAGTCTTCACCACACTGCCGCAGGAAGACCTGCGCAAAGTCGGTCCCGCCGCCCGGGCGATCGAGGCGACCGGCTATACCGGCGTCAGCACCCAGGAGAACAAGCACGACCCGTTCCTGGCGCTGGCGGTGGCGGGCGTCGCGACCAGCAGGATCGAGCTGCACACCGGCGTCGCCATCTCCTTCCCGCGCTCGCCGATGGTGGCGGCCAACATCGGCTGGGATCTCGCGGCCAGCACCGGCGGGCGATTCACCCTGGGCCTCGGCTCGCAGATCCGCGCCCACAACGAGAAGCGCTTCTCGGTGCCGTGGACGGCGCCGGCGCCGCGCATGCGCGAATATATCCAGGCAGTGCGGGCGATCTGGGCGGCATGGAAGGGCGACGGCAAGCTCAGCTACGAAGGCAAGCACTACCGCTTCACCCTGATGACGCCCAACTTCGTGCCCGAGGCCTATGACGGGCCGGCGCCGCGCATCGGCCTCGCCGCGGTCGGGCCCTACATGCTGAAGGTGGCGGCAGAGGAAAGCGACGGCGCCAAGCTCCACGTCTTCTGCACGCGCAAGTATCTCGAGAACAAGGTGATGCCGATCCTCTCGGAAGGGCTGGCCAGGACGGGACGCGCGCGGGAGAAATTCGAGATCTCCGGCGGCGGCTTCGTCGTCACCGGCAAGGATGACGAAGCGGTGGCCAAGCTGTTCGACTGGGTACGTTACCGCGTGGCCTTCTACGGTTCGACGCCGGCCTACTGGCCGGTGTTCGAGGAACACGGGCTGGGCGATCTCGGCCGCAAGCTGAACGCCATGACCAAGGCCGGCCAGTGGAACGAGATCGCGGCAGAGGTGCCGGACGACGTGGTGCACCTGTTCGCCGCGGTCGGCCGGCACGACCAGATCGCCAAGGCGATCGAGGCGCGCTTCGGCGGCCTGGTCGATGGGGTCAGCGCCAGCGCCAATTCGTCCAAGCCGGCCGACCTGCCGGCCGGCCTGCTGCAGGACCTCGGCCGGATCCCGACGCGCTACCAGCCGCGATCATAGCAAGCCTCCCTGCCGCCTATGGACGAAGGCGGGTAGCCAAAGCCTCGGCGTATGAGTGCAGCTTCGCTTTGGAAATTTGATTGATGAAAGACTTGCTGACCACCGACTTCAGGAACGCGCCATACTGGTGGGACGCCGCGCCGCTCACCGAGAGTCCAGGTCGCGCTCTGGCGCCCTCCTACGACGTGGTCATCATTGGTTCGGGCTACACTGGCTTACGTGCCGCCTTGACCCTGGCACGGGCCGGGCGAGGCGTAGCGGTGCTGGACAAGGAGGCGCCGGGCTATGGCGCTTCGCGCCGCAATGCCGGATTTCTGGGTCGCACGCTGAAAAAGTCCTATGTCGACCTGAAGGCCGTCAGAGGCCCCGCCTATGCCTCAGCCATCTACCGTGACCTGTCGGTCGCCTATGAAAGCACGCTCGCCTTCATAGAAGAGGAAGGCATCGACTGCCACGCCATCCGCTGCGGCCGTCTCGTCGTGGCGACGTCGGCTGCCCATTATGCCGGGCTGGAGCGCGAACTGGCCGGCATGAAGGCTGATCTCGGACTGCCCTACTCCATGGTGCCGCGCGGGCGGTTGCGGGAAGAAATGGCGACCGACCTCTACGACGGCGGCGCCGTCATTCCCGATCTCGGATCGCTGCATCCGGGCCTTTATCACCGCGGCCTGATGACGAGCGCGCTGGCGGCAGGCGTCGCGATTTTCGGCAATTGCGAGGTAACTGCGGTCGAGCGGGGCGGCCAAGGCGACCGCTTCGGTGTCACCACTGCCGCTGGAAAGACGCGCGCGCGGGATGTGGTAATCGCTACCAACGGCTATACGCCGAAGAGCCTGCGCTGGCATGCACGGCGCGTCATTCCCTTTGTCGGCTATATGGCGGCGACCGAGCCGCTGCCGCCGGCGCTGCTGGAGAAGCAGCTGCCGCGCCGGCGCACGGTGATCGATTCCAATCTCGACATTGATTTCTTCCGGCCCGCACCCGATTCGCCACGCCTGCTGTTCGGTGGCGCCACGGCCAACGGTCTAAAAGATCCTGCAGCCATCGCGACGCTCCTGCACGGACGCCTGGCGCGCGCGCTGCCCGACCTTGCCGACGTCAAGCTCAGCCATGTCTGGACCGGGCAATGCGCCGGCACCTTCGACATGATGCCGCATATCGGATGCCACGACGGCATCTGGTACGGCATGGGCTACAATTTCGCCGGCGTGCCGATGGGGTCGTTCTTCGGGCTGAAGATCGCGCAGAGGATTCTGGGACTCCCGGTCGAAGCCTCTGCCTTCGAGCAGGCGGCGTTTCCCACCCTGCCGCTTTATCGTGGCAGTCCGTGGTTTCTGCCGCTGGCGATGCGCTACTTTGCCTGGAAGGATGCACGACTGGCGCGTAGCACCTGACCTTTTATTTGTGCGCCGCCCTCATCGCCGGCAGGACGTTGCGCGCGATGCGCTCGAACACCGGCTTTTGCTCGTCCGCAATGGGGTAGTAAAGGGCCACCTCCGTGATGCCGAGCGCGATCACCTGCTCGACCATCCGCGTGAAGGATTCCTCCGAGTCGTAGTAGTTGACCCTGCCACCGCTCTGGCGGGCCGCCGCGTCGAACATGAGATAGGAGCGCCGCAGGGTGGCCGGATCGCGCCCGATGGCGGCACAACGGGCATCGAGGGTGGCCACGCGTCCGCGCGTCTCCTCGAGCTGGGCCTCGAAGGTCTTGGCGAAGCTGATGCTGTTCCAGATATCGGCATGGCGCGCGGTGTGCCCCAGCATGACCGGCCCCATCGCGGCGATCATGATGGGGGGACGGGGCGACTGGACAGGGCGCGGACCGAGCGCCGCGCCATCGACCTGGTAGAAACGGCCCTTGAACGTTGTCTCTTCCTGAGACATCAGCCGCTCGACGATCTCGACATATTCACCGAAGCGGGCGACCCGTTCCTTCGGGCTCCAGTTCTCGATGCCCATCATCCGATACGAGGGGTCGACCACCAGGCCGGTGCCAAGGCCCACGTCGAGCCGGCCGCCGGAAATGTGATCGGCGGTCAGTGCCTGCAGCGCAAAGTGGGCCGGGTTGCGCAGGGGAATCTGGGCGACCAGGGTCGTCAGGCGGATGCGGGTGGTTGCCTGGGCGATGGCTGCAACCTGTGTCCACAGTTCG
>CALFRN010000351.1 GCA_937919085.1 uncultured Reyranella sp. | reverse complement strand
GGCGAGCTACATCACCGGCCAGACGGTTCACGTCAACGGCGGCCTCACGCTCTAGAGTCTTTCCGACTGAATCAGAATCGTTCTCCTCCCCCGTCTCGGGTCGGGGCTATGGCGCTTGCACCATAGCCCCCAGGTGCCCCGCGCCGGCGCTGTTTACAGCGCCTTTGGTGGAGGGGGTCATGAACCCCATCGCCCTCGTAAGACGAGGGCACTTCAGGTGCCAGGTCGCGTTGCGACCTGGCACCGACTTTGCGGACTCCGCAAAGGGGAAGAGAGCTTGACCCGATGGTTCAATCCACGTCGGAAAGACTCTAGGCGGTGCCTTCAGGTACCGATCGAGCGCACCAGCGCCACGATATCGATGCCCTTGCTGTCAATGCCAAACCAGTCGAGGTTGAGTGGAATCTGGTGATCGAGCATGTGCCGGCCGTGATGGATCTTCCGTCCATGCGCGCGGGCGCGCCGCAGCAGGGGCGTTTCCACCGGACTCATGATGACATCGGCCACCACCACATCCGGGTCGAGCGTCACCGGGTCGAACGACAGGGGATCGCCCGGGCGAAGGCCGAGCGGTGTGGCGTTGATGGCGATGTGGATGCCCTTGGGCGGCGCGATCACTTCGGCTACCGGTACGTCGGGATAGTGCCGGAGCAGGCGGTCGATTGCCGTTGCCGCCCGCGCATCGTCGATCTCGGTCACGAGCAATCGTCCGACCCCGGCCTCGCAGAGCGCAGCGGCAATCGCGCCGCCGGCGCCTCCCAGGCCGACCAGCCAAACGCTGGCGCCGCGCACGCGATGGCCCTGCGCCGTCAGGCCGCGCACGAAGCCGGTGCCGTCGGCGATGTCGCCGGCCAGGGTGCCATCCGGGTCGCGCCGCACCAGGTTGACGCTGCCGGACGCCTGGGCCCGTGGCGTCACGCGCCCCAGCAGGGGAAGAATGGCCGTCTTGTGCGGGATGGTGACGGTGAATCCACCGAGATTGCGCAGAGTGGCAAGTGCCTTGAGCATTACCGGCAGCAGGTCGGCGTCCCCTTCGAACGGCAGCCAAACGGCATTGACGCCGACGGCGGCGAAGACCTGCGGCATCACTCCGGTCATGCGGAGCTGGCGGATCGGATCGCCGATCGTGCCGTAGAGGCGCGTGGCGCCATTAACTGGAAAGAGGCCGGTAAAAACGGGCGATTCTTCGGCGGTCATGTTGCCCCAAGAAAAAGGCGGCGGGACTGGTGTCCCGCCGCCGATCTTGGCCGCACCCGAGGCGCTGCGCTAGAGATGCTTCAGAACGTACTCTGCCGCGGAAACCTCGAAAGCGCCGGGCTTTTCGACGAACAGGTGCTTGATGACGCCGTTGTCCACGACCATCGCATAGCGCTGGCTGCGCGTGCCGAGGCCGAATTTCGAGCCATCCATGGTGAGGCCCATGGCGGTGGTGAATTCGGCATTGCCGTCGCCCAGCATCATGACCGAGTCACCGGCCTTCTGGTCCTTGCCCCAGGCGCCCATCACGAAGGCGTCGTTTACGGAAATGCAGGCAATGGCGTCGACGCCCTTTGCCTTCAGAGCAGCTGCTTCGGCCACGAACCCGGGCACGTGCTTTGCTGAACAAGTGGGGGTGAATGCCCCCGGCAGCGCGAAGGCAACGACCTTCTTGCCGGGCGCAAAAATCTCTTCGGTGGTGACCGCTTTGGGTCCTTCCGGCCCCATCGTGCGCAACGTGGCGCTCGGCACCTTGTCGCCAACTTTCGCCATTCTTCCGCTCCTTAAAATGCCGCCTCAAGATGGCGGCCCCAACATCGGCGGACCCTAGGCCGGGGCCTCCACTTTGTCCATGCAGGGGCGCCGATGCTGTATCAAAGCCTTGATCTTTGACCGGACAATCCCCATGGATTCAGGAGATCATTGTACAATGCCCGGGCCCAGCTCTCCCGCCGCCTCATTGGTCGGCCGCTTCCTGGTAGCCGCGCCGTCCATGCCGGACGAGCGCTTTCGGAAAAGTGTGGTCTTTCTCTGCAAGCATGACGACGATGGGGCGCTGGGCATCATCGTCAACAACAGCGTCGACGACCTGCCGCTCGGCCAAGTCTACAAGCAACTCGGCATCGATGTGCCGCCCACGGGGGCTGCCCGCCCGGTCCTGTTCGGCGGGCCGGTCGAGCCGTCGCGCGGTCTGGTGCTGCATTCGGCTGACTACAAGCGCGAGGAGACATTGCTGATCGAAGGCGGGCTGGCCCTGACGGCATCGGTGGAGATTCTCAAGGACATGGCGGACGGCAGTGGCCCGCAAAACGCGTGGCTCGCGCTGGGTCACTCCGGCTGGGCACCGGGCCAACTGGACCGCGAGATGCAGGACAATGCCTGGCTGGTGGTCGAGGGTGATGCCGAGCTCGTGTTCGACGCCGACTTCGCCGCCAAATGGCAGCGTGCCCTTGACCGCCTGGGCGGCAAGGGCGGCGCCGGCGGGCGATTCGATCTGGCGTCATTCTCGCCGGAATCCGGCCGAGCCTGAAGGGTGCGCCGGATGTGCAGGATACGACCCCTGATTGTACTTACAATCCCCAAGCGAATCGGCTTATAGCCGACTGATGCCACCGGAACCTCCCTTCTCGGCTGGCGTGCGTACCCGGGACGCCTTCGCTTCCTCCCCAACCCCTTAGGGAGCGCGGGCGTCCCGCAGTTCGCTATTCGGCCGCGGTCGCCTGGACGATCGGGCGGCGGTAGGCGGCGAGAAGGCTGGCCTCGCGTTCCTTGGCCGCCTTGACGTTGTTTTCCTTGATGTGACCGAAGCCCCTCATGGTTTCCGGCAGGGCGGCGATCTGAAGCGCAAGGGCGTGATTGTCCTGGTCGAGCGTGGCGAGAAGGCCGTCGATGGTTGCCTGATACTCGTCGATCAGCCGGCGCTCCATCCGACGCTCCGCGGTGTAGCCGAAGACGTCGAGCCTGCCGCCGCGAAGATGCTTCATCGACGCAAGCAGGCGGAACATGGGCATTACCCAGCTGCCATACTCACGCTTCTTGAGCTGGCCGGTCACCGGATCGCGATCCGCGAACAACGGAGGCGCGAGATGGAAGGTCAGCTTGTAGTCGCCCTCGAACTGCGCGCCGAGTTTCTTCAGAAAGTCGCCATCGGTATAGAGGCGGGCGACCTCGTATTCGTCCTTGTAGGCCATCAGCTTGTAGAGCGACTTGGCAACCGCTTCCGCCAGCCCGCCACGGCCTCGGGCCTTGTCCTTTTCGGCAGCCGCCACCTTGTCGACGAAGGCCCGATAGCGGTCGGCATAGGCCTTATCTTGATAGGCTGTCAGCAGATCGACCCGCTTGGCGACAATCTCGGACAGAAGGCGTGCCACCGGCTTCTCGATCCGGAGCGTCGGCTTGGCCGCGGCCTGGACCGTCACGAGATTGTGGGCGGCGAGCCGACCCCAATCGAAAGTGCGCTTGCTCGACTCGACAGCCACGCCATTCAGCTCGATGGCGCGCATCAGGGCGTCGAGTGACAGGGGAACCAGGCCCTTCTGCCAGGCATAGCCGAGCATGAAGAGGTTGGTGGCGATCGAATCGCCCAGGATCGCCGTGGCGAGGCCCGTGCCGTCGATGAAGGTCGTGGCCTCCTCGCCCGCGGCATCACGGATCGACTTCATCATGGCTTCGGCGCCGAGATCCATGTCGCCATTGGTGACGAAGGCCGCGACCGGCTGGACATGGCCGTTGATCACCGCCCTGGTCACACCCTGCTCGATCCGTGACAGCGCCGCCGGGGAGCCGGCCACGACCATGTCGCAGCCAAGGACCAGGTTGGCGCCGCCCGCGGCGATGCGCACGGAGTGGAGATCCTCCGGCTTCGGCGCGAGACGGACGTGGCTCATGACGGCGCCGTTCTTTTGCGCGAGGCCGGTGAAGTCGAGCACGGTACAGCCCTTGCCCTCGAGATGGGCCGCCATGCCGATCAGGGCGCCGACCGTGATCACGCCAGTGCCGCCAATGCCGGTGACGAGAATGCCGTAGGCCTCGCTGAGTGGCCGCAAGGTCGGCATCGGCAGTGCCGCGAAGGGATCGTCCTGCACGACCTTGAGCTGTGCGCGATTGGATTTGCGTACGGCGCCGCCATGCACCGACACGAAACTCGGGCAGAAGCCGTTGATGCAGGAGAAATCCTTGTTGCAGTTGCTCTGGTCGATCTGCCGCTTGCGGCCGAGCTCGGTCTCGAGCGGCTTCACCGACACGCAGTTGCTCTTCTCCGAGCAGTCGCCGCAGCCTTCGCACACCGAGTCGTTGATGAACACGCGCTTGGCCGGATCGGGGAAGGTGCCGCGCTTGCGGCGGCGGCGCTTCTCGGCGGCGCAGGTCTGGTCGTAGACCAGAACCGTCAGGCCGGGGATCTCGCGCAGCTCGCGCTGGACGGCATCCAGATCGTCGCGATGGCGGACCGTCACGCCCTCGGCGAAGCCGGGGTTCATGCCGTACTTGTCGGGCTCGTCGGTCACGACGACGACGCGCCGGGCGCCTTCGGCGGCGACCTGTTTGGTGATTTCCGGGACGTTCAAAGGCCCGTCGTGCGGTTGGCCGCCGGTCATGGCGACCGCATCGTTGAACAGGATCTTGTAGGTGATGTTCACGCCCGCGGCGGCGGCCTGGCGGATCGCCATCAGGCCCGAGTGATAATAGGTGCCGTCGCCAAGATTCTGGAAGATGTGCTTGTCGGAAGTGAACGGCGCCTGGCCGATCCACGCCACACCCTCGCCGCCCATGTGGCTGATCAGGGCGGTCCGGCGTTCGGGCATCCAGATCGCCATGCCGTGACAGCCGATGCCGGCCATGGCGCGGCTGCCTTCCGGTACCTTGGTCGAGGTATTATGCGGGCAACCCGAGCAGAAGAACGGCGTGCGCGCCACTTTGGGTGGCGGTGCGTTCATCAGTTTTTCCTTGGCTTCGAGGCGCGCCAGCCGCTGGTTCAGCTCGGGCGAGTCGCCGCCGTGCTTCATCAGGCGGCCGGCAATCACCATGGCGACCCCGGTCGGCGACAGCTCGCCTTCGCTCGGCAGGATGATGCGGCCACTTTCGTCGGTCTTGCCGATTACCAGCGGGCGCCGGCCGGCCGGCATGTTGTAGAGCAGGCGGACGAGCTGATCCTCGAGGTTCGAGCGCTTCTCCTCGACGACGATCACTTCCTCAAGACCCTCGGCGAAACGCCGCGCCCCTTCGGGCTCCAGCGGCCATGTGACACCAACCTTGTAGAGGCGGATGCCGAGCGCCCTGGCGCGCTCGTCGCTGATGCCAAGATCTTCGAGCGCCTGACGTGTGTCGAGATAGGCCTTGCCGGTGGTCATGATTCCGATGCGCGCGCGCGGCGTATCGATCGCCATCTTGTCGAAGCCGTTGGCGCGCACGAACGCGTTCACGGCCGCCATCTTCGGTCCATGCAGGCGCCGCTCCGCTTCGAGCGGTGGATCGGGATTGCGGATGCCGAGGCCGCCTGCCGGCAGCTGAAAGTCGGTCGGCAGCACGATCTTGATGCGCTCGGGATCGACCCATACGGAAGCGCCAGACTCGACAGTCTCGGAAATCGCCTTGAAGCCGACCCAGCACCCCGAATAGCGCGACAGGGCAAAACCCAGGATACCGAAATCGAGATATTCCTGGACGGTGGCCGGGTTCACGACCGGGATCATGGCGGCAGCGAACACCTGCTCGCTCTGATGTGGCAGCGTGGAGGACTGGCAACCATGGTCGTCGCCGGCCAGGGCGATCACGCCACCGTGTGGCGACGTACCGGCGGCATTGCCGTGCTTCAACACATCCATCGAGCGGTCGACGCCGGGACCCTTGCCGTACCAGATCGAAAAGACGCCATCGACGGTGGCGCCGGGAAAGAGGTTGACCTGCTGCGTGCCCCATACCGACGTCGCTGCGAGATCCTCGTTGAGGCCCGGCTGGAAGTGAATGTTGTGTTCCTTGAGGTACCGTTTCGCGCCCCACAATGCGTTGTCGTACATGCCGAGCGGCGAACCGCGATAGCCCGAGATGAAGCCGCCGGTGTTGAGGCCAGCCGCCAGGTCGCGCTGGCGCTGCATCATCGGCAGCCGGACCAGTGCCTGGATGCCGGTGAGGTAGACTCGGCCCTTGTCGAGCCGATAGCGATCTTCCAGCGTGTAGTCGCCAAAAACGAGAGGAACGGGCGTGGCGGTGGTGCTCATGTCGGGAAGCCCTCCGGAGGCGGCGGCGTGAACGGGCGTTTATTCCCGGCGAGCATAGCGGTTCGGGCCCTCGAGGGGAAAGGTCGTGGGTATCGTCGTGCGACAAGGAATTTCGCATCCTTGCGGGTCCTGGGGCGTTGTGTTCCCGGATGTCCAGTCGGGAGGGTGCAATGAGCTACAAGACCATTCTGGTACATTGCGATGCCGGACGAGCCACGGACGCACGACTTAAGCTCGGCTTTGAACTCGCTGACCGCTTTGCGGGCCATCTCGTGGGATTGCATGTCCGCCAGGCGTTTCAGGCGCCGGCCTTCACCGATGCGGTACAGGCGATGGAAGCCGTGTATTCAACGTATGAATCAGCGCTGCGCGCCGATGAGGCGGCGGCGACCGCGACCTTCCAGAGGATGGCCGGCATGGCTGGCTGTTCGAGCGATTGGCGCGTGGCCGACGGCCTCGCCGACGAAGCTCTGACGGTCGAAGCCCGCTGCGCCGACCTCGTGATCGTGGGGCAGGATGAGCCGGATGCTCCACCGACCGCGCCACCCGCCAAACTTGCGGAGAAGACCGCGATGGAGAGCGGACGCCCGGTTCTGGTCGTGCCGTACATCGGTTTGGCAAAACCGCCGGGCAAGACCGTCATGCTGTGCTGGAACGGCAGCCGCGAGGCGGTGCGTGCGGCGACCGCGGCCCTGCCACTGCTCAAGTCCGCAAACAAGGTCATTGTGTTGACGATCGATCCTCCCACCGGCGCCGATCGTCACGAGCCGGGCGCCGATGCTGCCCAGTGGCTGGCGCGCCATGATGCGAAGGTCACGGTCCAGCGCGACAGCGCCGCCGACTCAGACGTGGGTGGCGTGATCCTGTCGCGGGCCGCCGATCACGATGTCGACCTCATCGTCATGGGCATCTATGGACACTCGCGCATGCGCGAACTGGTCTTGGGCGGCGCGAGCCGCACGTTGTTGGCCAGCATGACGGCGCCACTGCTCATCGCGCATTGACGCCAGGACTCAGTTCGTCGGCTTCTTGCCGGCCTTATAGTTGGCGACTGCTGTCTTGAGCATGCGGTATTCGGCGCAGCCGAAGACGCACAGCGAGTCGAGACGCGCCAGGTGCTGCTCGGCCTGGGCCGGTTGGTCGAGCATCAGGTAGGCCTCGCCGATATATTCGTGCGCGCCAAGGTGTTTGGCGTCTATGGCGAGCGCCTGCTGGTAGTATTGCAGCGAACCATTGGGATTGCCGGATTTGCGCGTGGCGAAGCCCATCAGGTTGTAGGCGTCGGCATTCCTGGCGTCCTTGGCGACGACCTGCTGCAGGAGCGGCAGTGCACCGGCGTAATCCCTGGCCTCGATCATTGCCTTGGCGCGCGTGTAGTTGGGGTCGGCCGGCTTTGCAGCGGGCTCGTTCGCGGCACCGCCGCCGCCGCCGGCGGCAAAGGCGACAGGCGTCAGAGCGAAGCCCAGAATGGCGATGACAGCGAGTAGGATCGAGCGCATGGACAGCCTCCTGTTGTGATGGATTCTTGCAGCGCCACGGCGCGGAGCAACGAAATTCTCATGACATTGCCGTGAGATCGGTGGCCCTTTTGAGGGCGCGTACCGTGAGCCGGCCCTGGCGGCCACGAATGTCGACGTCGTGGCGCGGCGCCGAGGGGAGATCCATGCCGGCGGCATCGAGAAGCTCCTGCGACACGATCAGTTCGGCGCCAAACTCCTTGGTGAGCGCTTCGAGGCGGCTGGCGGTGTTGACGGTGTCGCCGATCGCCGTGATCTGCGCGGCGCGTTCATAACCCATTTCACCCACGATCGCCGGTCCGGCATGCAGGCCTATTCCGATGCGCAGCGGGAGATCGAGATCGCCCGACATTGCCTCGTTGAGATCGTCGAGTGCCACGGCCATCCGCCGCGCGGCATCGAGCGCCTGCAGGCAGGCCGTCCGGGGTTCGCCGGTGAGGCCGAAGATCGCCATCACGCCGTCGCCGATGAATTTGTCTACCCGCCCGCCGGCCGCTTCGATCGCCTGTCCGGTCGCCCGGAAGTACCGGTTGAGCAGGAACACCACATCGTAGGGCAATTTGCCCTCGGAGATCGACGTAAAGCCGCGGATATCGGCGAACAGGATGGCGACGTAGTGCTCGCCGCCGTGCGCCTGCGGTTGACGCCGGTATGCCTCGACAGGGCCGACCGACGCCGGCAGCAACGGTGTGATGCGGTAGTGGCCGGGAGGCGGCCGGAGCTGGCAGGCGAGGCGCACATTTTCCGGCGCGCCAACGCGGGCAAGGACCTTCTGCTCTTCCGCCGAGGGTGGGGGGAGTTTGGCGGAACCTTCGCTGCTCACCCGAACCCTGCAGGTCGAGCAGCGGCCGCGTCCGCCGCATACGGATGCGTGCGGAATGTCGGCGAGCCGGCTCATCTCGAGAACCGTGAGGCCTGCGGCATGGGAAACCTTCCGCCGGTCGCCGTAGCTGAGCTGGACGACGCCGGCGCGACGCTCCCAAAGGGCGCGCAGCGGCCGCGCCGCCAGCAGCGCGGCAAGGAGTCCGAGGGCGGTGTACTGCAGTGCGTCGGCGATCGCGTAGAGGGTCGCGATCTGCGCCGCCGTCGGTACCCGGGCGCGGGCGAAGAGTTCGTCGAGGAATCCCGGGCGTTGGGCGAGTTCGGCAACGTCGCGCAGAGCAATGCCCGCACCGGCAATGCCTGCTATCGGCACCAGCAGGGCGAATGCATAGAGTGCCGGCAACCATGCGGCGTACCAGGGCCTCAGGCGCCAGGCGAAGTGCAGCCCGATGCAGGCGTGCAGCCAGACGGCAAGAGGCAGCGCGAACTGGCGCGCGACGGAGGTCCAGTCGCTGGCGAGCAGGGAACCGAGCACCCAGGGATAGCCGGAGTCGACATTGTAGAGTTCGTAAGCGAGCCGTGTGCCGACGACATGGATGGTGCCCAGGGGCACGATCGATGCACCCAGGATCCACTGCGCCCACTCCCAGCGCGAAAGCCTTAGCGTCCGGCGGCGGTACAACGACCAGAACGCCAGGCACAAATGGATGGCCAGTGCGCCATAGAGAACGACCTGGCCGATCGGGTTGTGCCAGATGAAGACGAACCAGACCCGGCCAGCCTCGAGCACGCGCAGCGAGATCAGCCCGAGCGCGTGGTTGAGCAGATGCGTGACGACATAGAAGACAAGGACGTAACCCGACCAGAGGCGAATTCGTCCGATCATCTGCTACTTCAGCAGTGACAGCACCGCTTCGGGCGGCCGGCCGATTGCGGCGCGTGAGCCTGCGACAACGACGGGGCGCTGGAGCAGGATAGGATGGGCGGCAATCGCCTTGGCGATGTCGACCCTGCCGAGATCGGTCTTCTTCTTTCCAAGCGCCTTGAACTCCGGTTCGCCGTCGCGGAGGAGGTCGCACGGATCGCCTCCGATGAGATCCATCAACCTCTCGACCTCGGCCTTGCTGGGAGGCGTTTTGAGATACTCCCTGATCGTCGGTTCGACGCCGTTCTTGCGCATCAGCTCGAGCGTCTGGCGGGATTTGCTGCAGCGTGGATTGTGCCAGATGGTGGTCGTCATGATCGAACCATGGCCGCGCGATCAGGTTTCGTCCAGCGCGTCCGGGCTGGCAGCATCGACCACCTTCCTCGCGACGTCATAGGCGAAGCCGGCGCGGGCCATGGTTGCAAGGTCACGGAGGCGATGGTCCTTGCGCGCCTCTGCCGCGCGATAGGGCCCGAGCCGCCGTCGCCGCGCCAGGGCTGCCGCGGCGCGTTGTTCGCGCTGGGTGGGCGTGAGGTCCAGTTCGATGTCGAGGCCTTCCATCGCCTGGTCCAGCGTATCGCCATCGACGCCGGCCATCTTGAGCTTCTGGCGCGTCAGTCGGCTCGAAGTGCCGCGCCGGTGCAGCGACCGTGCCTTCGTCTGGGCGAAGGCACGGTCGTCGATCACCCCGGCGTCGACGAACCTGGCGACCACGGCTTCGATCGCCTGGCTTACGTTCTCCATCACCGGAGCTTCGAGCATCCTGGCCCTGGCGACGCGCCGGTTGAGGACGCGGCGCAGGCCTTCGGCTGAACTGGGATAGCGCTCGAGATAATACGCGGCGACGTTGTGCAGGTACTTGGCGGTGATCGGCCGGACGACCCGCTTCACCGCTCAGCCTCGCAGGGGGATGCCGACCATCGCTTCCAGCTCGGCGATCGCCTGGTCGGGATCGCCGACCTTGATGGTGCGCATGCCCATCGCACGCGCCGGCTTCAGATTGACGCCGAGATCGTCGAGATAGATGCAGCTCTGTGGCGGCACCTTCAGCAGGTCGCAGGCGTAGCGATAGATTTCCGGATCGGGCTTGCGCAATCCGATCTTGCTCGATTCCACGACATGCTCGAATAGAGTCATGATTTCGGCAACGGCCTTGGCCTTTTCCGGGCTGCGCGCCATGCCCGGCCCTTCGCCGGACTTCATGTTGTTGGTGATGCAGGCGACCCGAAGCGCGGTTTTGCAGCGCCGGAGCGCCTCCACCATCTGCGGCCGAATGTCGCCGCTCAATGCCTGGAGGATGCGCCAACCGTCGACTTCCTGCCCGTGCTGTCTTGCCTCGGCCTCGAACAGGTCGACGAAGCCGGCGAGGGAGACTTCGTTTCGTTCCATCTTTGCCCAGGCGTTGGTGTCGGGATTGCGTGCATTGAGGCTGCGAATGAAATCTTTGGGAAGTCCTGCGTCCATTTCGTAGCGATTGAAGGCCTCGAAGGGGCTGCTGAGGATGACCCCGCCGAAATCCCATAGGACGGCGCGGATAGCTGGGGCGTGGCTGGTGTTCATTTGGGTGCGACCGTCTTTACCTTGTTCTTGCCTTAGTCGGCCTCTATGCCATGCCTTCAATAGGTGACGGTCTGGGCATTGACCACCGTTTGCCGCTACCCCAGTTAGGATATCGAAATATGAGCGAAGCAGCGGTTATGCCGCGCGCCAGCGCCGTGGCAGGTTTGGAAAAGACGGTCCGTCCCGATGGACGCAACAGGCGCGCCGTCGAGACACGCCGGAAGGTTATTTCGGCCGCTACAGCGATGATTGCCGAGACCAGCACGGCGCCCACCGTGGTTGCCGTGGCCAGGCGGGCCGACGTTTCAGTCCGGTCGGTTTTCCAGCATTTTGGCGATGTTGAGTCACTTTTTGTAACTGTGATGGATTCTGTCCGCCAGGACATCGTGGTGCCGTCGCGAACCTCGAGCGGCCTGCCACTGGCCACGCGCATCGCGTCGGTGGTGCAGAATCTGGCCGAAATATTCGACAGGATTGTACCTCTGCGCGTTGCTGCAGGGCAGTTCGCTGGCCATCCGGCGCTGATCGAGCGTGGGCTGACGTTCAAGCGGGAGCTGCGCGCCGCTACTTTCGAGGCGTTTGCGGCTGAGTTCGGGGTGCTGGACGAGCGGGCCCGCGAGGAACTGGCGGATGCGATCGGTGCGGCGCTTTCGCTTGATGCCTGGATCGTGCTGCGGCGCCGGGACGGCCTGAGCTTCGAGCGTGCGACGGCAATTTGGCGCCTGACCCTGACTGCCCTGCTGGCGCATCGGTTCGCGGCCAGTGCCGCAGACTGACCCACAGTAGTCGCCAATTGACTTGGCGATTGGGATCAGTGACTTAGAGGCCCCTGTTCGGACATCTCAGCGCGTAGCAAATGGCGACCAGCCAGCTTCATGAGGACTTTTCGCGCGAGGAGCACGTCAAAGCGGGCTCCGATCGCGGTTTCGGGTTCGTTTTTGCCGGGTTTTTCGGCATCGTCAGCGCGATTTCGCTGTGGCGGGGTGGTGCGGCCTGGCATTGGGCTTTGCCTCTGGCCGCCGCATTCCTGGTCGTGGCGCTGGTCTATCCGCGCCTGCTGGGGCCGCTCAACCGGCTGTGGCTGAAGTTCGGATTGCTGCTTTATAAGGTCATGAATCCGCTGGTTCTCGGCCTGCTGTTTTTCGTGACCATCATGCCCATCGGCTTGGTCATGC
This sequence comes from uncultured Reyranella sp., assembly GCA_937919085.1. Taxonomy (GTDB): domain Bacteria; phylum Pseudomonadota; class Alphaproteobacteria; order Reyranellales; family Reyranellaceae; genus Reyranella. Next base: position 2,195 of record CALFRN010000351.1, on the reverse strand, counting down.
GCGCCTTCGGCAAGGATTTCCTGCGGTTGCGGCTGGACCGCAATGCCAAGAGCTACTGGATCGACCGCACCCCGCCGGGGCCGCCGCCGCAATCCATGCGTAATCAGTTCTGATATCGAAAGGATCGAGCAAATGGGCTCCATCATCGTCGAACTCTGGGCCTTCATGCGCGAGCGCAAGAAGTTCTGGCTGCTGCCGATCATGGTCATGATGGTGATCTTCGGTGGCCTGATCGTGCTCACCAAGGGCTCGGCGATCGCACCGTTCATCTACACGCTGTTCTAGGCGGAGCGGACGCGTCGCATGCGTGTGCTCGGCATCTCGGCCTTCTATCACGACAGTGCGGCCGCCCTCATCGAGGACGGCCGGCTGGTTGGCGCGGCGCAGGAGGAGCGCTTCACGCGCAAGAAGCACGACTCAGGCTTCCCGGAGAAGGCCGTGGAGTTCTGTCTCGGCCGTGCCGGCATCAAGATGGCCGATGTCGACTACGTGGCCTTCTACGACAAGCCGTTCCTGAAGTTCGAGCGGCTGCTCGAGACCTATCTCGCCTATGCGCCGCGCGGGTTCACGTCGTTCCGCATGGCCATGCCGCTGTGGCTGAAGGAGAAGCTGTTCCAGAAGACGCTGCTGCGCGACGAGATGAAGAAGTGGCAGCCCGACTTCGACTGGCAGACGCGCCTGCTGTTCGGCGAACATCACCAGAGTCACGCGGCGTCGGCGTTCTTTCCCTCGCCTTTCGAGGAAGCCGCCGTCCTGACGATGGACGGGGTCGGCGAATGGGCGACCACGTCGCTGGGCTATGGCAAGGGCAACAGCCTGGAGATGTTGAAAGAGCTGCACTTCCCGCATTCGCTGGGACTGCTCTATTCGGCTTTCACCTACTACACCGGCTTCAAGGTCAATTCGGGCGAGTACAAGGTCATGGGCCTGGCACCCTATGGCGAGCCCCGGTTCAAGAACCTGATCTTCGACAAGATCGTCGACCTCAAGGAAGACGGCACCTTCCGTCTCGACCAGACCTACTTCGATTATTGTACCGGCCTGCGCATGACGAACGACAAGTTCGCCGATGTGTTCGGCATCAAGACGCGCAAGCCCGAGGAAGAGCTGACGCAGATCCACATGGATCTCGCGGCCTCGGTGCAGGCCGTCACCGAGGAAATCGTGCTCAGGCTCGGCCGCTCGGTGAGGAAGGAAACCGGCGCCAGGAACATCTGCCTGGCCGGCGGCGTGGCGCTGAATTGCGTCGCCAACGGCAAGCTGCTGCGTGAGAACGTTTTCGACAACATCTGGGTGCAGCCGGCGGCAGGCGACGCCGGCGGCGCGGTCGGCGCGGCTTTCGCAGCCTATCATGGATTCATGGGCCAGCCGCGCAAGCTGAACGGCCATATGGACGGCATGGCGGGCTCCTACCTTGGCCCCGAATTCGACGATGACGAGATCGCCGAGCGCCTGACGGCGGCCGGCGCCAGGCTCACCCGCCTCGACCACGCGCAGATGATCGACCAGACCGCGCAGGCGCTGGCCGATGCCAAGGCCGTGGGCTGGATGCAGGGCCGCATGGAGTTCGGCCCGCGTTCGCTCGGCGCGCGCTCCATCCTGGGCGATGCCCGTTCGCCCTCGATGCAGAAGACGCTCAACCTCAAGGTCAAGTACCGCGAATCGTTCCGGCCTTTCGCGCCGGCGGTGCTGAGCGAGGATGTGTCGCGCTATTTCGACATCAAGAGCGACAGCCCGTACATGCTGATGGTCGCCCCGGTGAACGAGGATCGCCGCCGTGCCATGACCGAGGCTGAAGAAGCGCTGTTCGGCATCGAAAAGCTGAATGTGCCGCGTTCCGACATTCCGGCCGTCACCCATGTCGACTATTCGGCGCGCATCCAGACCGTGCACAAGGAAACCAATCCGGCCTTCCACGAACTGCTGGAGTCCTTCAAGGCCAAGACCGGCTGCTCGGTGCTGGTGAACACTTCGTTCAACGTTCGCGGCGAGCCGATCGTCTGTACGCCCGAGGACGCCTTCCGCTGCTTCATGGGCAGCGAAATCGAGGTGCTGGTGGTCGGCAACTGCCTGCTGCGCAAGGAAGACCAGGATCCGGCGCTGAAGCTCGACTACAAGAACGCGTTCGAACTCGACTAGCCGCGGCATGCGCGCTGTCGTCTGTGATCGCCTGGGCGGTCCGTCCGTCCTCAGGA